>NZ_JBYOLC010000002.1:0-486969 GCF_057798995.1 Shinella sp. 20P9.1.1 | reverse complement strand
CTCTCCCCAGGGTAGATCAGAAATGATCTCCCGTTCCTGGTCGAAGAATGTGATGTACCTTTTCTTCACGCTGCCTCGCTTTCGAAAGCACCTGCTTCGAGCCAGGACAGTGTACGTTCGTCCGGCACCTCCTTGTCCAAATGCTCAGTCCAGTAGGCGAGCAAAGAATACGGACAGCGGCCGAACGCTTCAGACGCCTCTTCGACTGAGACCCGGCCGGACAGCATTAGTTTGCGGTAACGGCTGCGGAGGCGAGCCTCCTTTGACAAAGGAAGTTCGCGTTCCGGATGAAGCATCTCTGTAACGGTCCCGAAGTGCAGGTCAGCAATCTGTTGAGCGTGGCCAGTGTGCATGAGGGAGGTGACGAGTTCCCCCTCCTGGTCTCGCACTTCGAAAATGCGATGGGTGGCGGAAGCCCGGCGGTGATTTTCCTCAGAAAGTGATTCCGTAGGACCTGCCAAGATCACATCTCGAAGCCATTCAGCGCCGAAAAAGCGATGAGAAATATTATTGTCTCGCGCCAAAATCAGTTTCAGCAGATCGTCAGCCGAAATGGTCCTGTGAGCGGTCGACTCGACGTCGCTTTTGTATTGCGCAATTGTCTGCGACCGCTTGCCGATAAGCGTCGCGATTTTCCCCGCGCGGAGCCCCCGGCGGTAGGGCATAGCGCTCATCAAATCATCGTAGACTTCGCATGTCTTTTCCTTGATCCTGTGCACACCCCATTGGTGTTTATAAACAGTATTCATCCTTAATCTCCTCATCGAGCATAGTGCCCATGAAAAGGATTTCCGTCGGCTTAGATTGGATCAATACCTCGTATATTGTCGATATACGGCCAGAATCGCAGAACGCTGGAAATATCTACTATCGTCAACGAAATAATATTTTCGCCTTGTCGCTTGCATCGCGCTTGCTGATCATCTCCGTAGATCACAGAGGAGATTGATCATGAGGTTACTACAGGCAATTTTGATGGCGATGGCCACCTTCGCGATGGATATCGGTAAGGGCGCTTGGTCGGCTTCCTGGAAGTTTGTCGACGGATGCTGGCGCATGGCGTGGTCCTGGCTTCCGGGTGGAGGTGGGGGCGGAACGGCAATGCCACCTAAGACACTCGACTTACCGGATGTTGACGAAGCCCACGACGCTAAAGAGGCAGCAGCAAACCAGCAAAAGGCAGCAGACTATATGTTGTCGTCTCCAGAGCGCGTCGCACTGGCCTGGGCCCGTGCGACCAAGGATGAGCGCGACACTATCCCGCTCACAAAGCTGACAGACGAACAGATCGACTGGCTCGAAGTCCGCCTCACCGATGCCCAGATCAAAATTTTGGCTTCTGAGAAATCAGAATTTAAAGTCGCCGCAGCCCTTGCTGGTCAAGAGGATGCCATTCCTGGAGTGCCCAGTGTACCAGTGAGGAAAAGAAAATCCGGTCCTGACTTAACGAACCGGATTTCGGATTTTCGAATGAGCGGAATCGAGAGGCCACCGGCCTACGTTCACTGAAGCGCGGACTGTCGACGACGGACCGCATCACGAAAAGGCTTCGACCTGGCAGCATTTTGCAGTTGCCGGGTCGAGATAATCACAGGCAAGAGACGCTCGATCTCATCATCATACTCGGCAGGCGGCACCATCTCGCGAATGTAGTCGCCGAACTGCTGCCAAACGGCTTCGACATCTTCCTCGCGCTGACGTTCATCGGGCGACATGAACAAGTCTTGCTTAGCGGCCTCTTCGTTTGCCAGAGCCTCCGAATGATCTGCGGCGAGATCGGACCAGCGTGCATAGCCTGTCTGGCTCAGTACCTTGTCCATGGTCATCTTGTTCTCGCGCCAGTGCATCAGCGCGACCGCCGGGCTCATCAGCTGCTGCTTGATCATGCCGCCACCTGACGCATGCGCTCGATGACACCGCGACGCTGAGCGGCGACTTCCTTGAGACGCGCGTTTTCAGCTTTCAGTCGCTCATTTTCAACGATGAGACGCTTGGCATAGTCCGCCCAGTCGTGTGCAGCGGCAACTGCGTCTGAGAGCTGGTGAGAGAGAACTTGGGATGCATACTCCTCGCGGCGAGCGGCTACAGCTGCCATGCCCTGCATGTGCGCGGAGACTGCACCGGCGGCCAGAACCGAAATGATCGCGCCAGTCTGTCCTGCGACAGCTGCAGCGGGGCAAGGTACAGAGCGGTGGGCCATGGGACGTCTCCTGTTTAGAACTGGTGAGAACAACTTCCGGTACCAACTCTTAACAAGACTCCCGTGTCAACATTAAAACTTTATCGACCTGCAAGAAAAAGCGGTACCTTTTCAAATGGTTGTAACAAATCGGGGGCAAAAAACGAAAATTGCCCCCGATTTGTTACGTTTCAGCTCCTACCTATGCGGCTTGCCTAAAATCCAACGATTGCCACCCTTGCTTCCGCATTTGCGGCAACGAAGCTTAGGGGCCAAGTCTACGATCACAACATTGGGATACCGAGCCTCCAGCCAGTCTCGATCAATCCATCCCTCGCGCTCACATCTCGCGCACCGCCCGCCGATCAACGCCCAACTTGACAGGTCCTGGAACCGATTTGCGATATCGTACAGGTCGGCAACTTCCTGGGGCCTCTCCACATGCGGAGGCTCCGGGATGCGTGTAAGGTCGATGCCTTTTCTATGGCGCATGAGTTCTTGTTATGTTCTGATCGACGGGTGTGTCAATCGAACCAGAGAGCGCGTTAGTTGAATCTTCAGCGTGAAATTGTATTGTCGATGTCAAACCCCTGATTCTGTTGGTCCATGGTCGACGATAGAGATATTTGGAAGCCTGGAAGCTTCACGAAAAATTTTAGCTGGGGAACTACTTCCTCCGGGCTTGTTGAGCTTTATGAGATAATTCGGCTCGGTTTCGGCGGCGTGATGGAAGATGTTCCTCGCGCTTTGTTTCGAGAACGCATCGAGGACGCGGGTCGCCCGGTCTACATTCCGATGAACTTCTTTCTCTTCAATAAGTCCGTGGACGGTGTTGACCATCTTTGCGCCGACGAACTCGTTTTTCAGGCGCTCAATTGGCCTCATTCCCAGCGCTTCGATAAGCTCGCACTTTTCGCGTTTATCTTTAGTCTTGCCGGTCGATGGACTGGTGCCCGGAAAGAGCAGCGACGCCCAGCACTCTGGGCAAATGCATACGTTCGAGAGCGTGTTGCGAAGGAGTTCGGATGGGATGCACGTCGGGCGACGGCAAAGGATATCGAGACATTCGTCGGAAAGGACCCCCGCTACGAAGCAAAGACGAGTGGAAAGCTGGGGACCAATCTAGCCTACATGTTCGTATCTGGCCGACTTGCTGATTTCCCTTCCAAGAAGGTCGAACGTTGGTGGGTCGACTGCCTTTTCTTGGCACTGGATCGCATCATCGAAGATCGACTACTCGACGGGAAACAAACTCAGCCCCAACAATATGCTTCGCTCCTGAACCGCTACGGCTTCGTTGAACTCACGGGCATATCGTCGCTTGAGAAGGAACTAGCAGTTCAACATCTTGCCCTGCTTTACAGTGCATGCGGAGGATTAAACAGGTTCTCTGAAGACGCTACCCGACAGCGAATAGAGGTCCTTCTTCCACAACTAGTCTACTTCGCGGTTAATGACCCTCGACCTCGGGGGGCGGTACACCTGACAAATCCAAGGATATTAAAAAGCATTCCAGCGGCCTGCGCAATGTTGGCCAAATACGCTGGTTTTGAAGACCTATCCCCCGATGAAATGGAAGATTTCAACCTTGAAGATTTCATTCGGCGGAGGACGTACGAGGCAATCGCCACGCTTAAAGAGCGCAACATCAAGCCGACGATGACCGCTGAAGAGATCATGAAATTGACGAGGGATAGATGACCACGTTCCTGGACACGAACATCGTGATCGCCCTGCTAGATGACGATCATCCTCACCATCCCTGGTCAGTTGAGGAACTGGCCAAACGGAAGATGGACGGTCCCGCTATCGTTTCGGACATCGTCTACTGCGAAGTCTCCGTCGGCATGAAAGATAAAGCGGAGGTTGACGAAGCGATCACTAGACTCGGCCTGGAACGCGTGCGTTGCCGCGACGAAGCTCTGGTTCGCGCAGGTGTCGCTTTCAAAAAATATCGTGATGTGAACAACGGTCCCAAACCCGGTGTTCTACCTGATTTTATAATTGGTTCGGTCGCCGAGACCGAGGGCGCTCCTCTTATGACGGTCAATTCAAAGGATTTTGCTGGCTATTTCGAAATCGATTTGATCTGCCCTCCGAAACCCGCAGCTGCGGGTGCAGGACAAGGTTAGCTCAAGCGCGGCATGCTATTGTGGAGAGACGAATCGCTCTCCGGAATCACCATGTTTCAAAAACTTCTCGACATCGGCTTTCAGGTTGAAATTCACTCGCACGCGGAGGCCATCCTGAGCGTGGATTTTCCCGATGCGGTCAAAGAGTTGGAAGCAGTCGTAAGCGGTTTATCTATTCCCATAGAGGAGATCATCGGCTCCGGAGGGGGCGAAACCCAAGGAACGCAGCGACTACGCAATGGTCTAGCGGATGTCGGCTGGAAGAAGCTGAACTTCGTTGTGGAGAAGCGCATTAACGGCGTCGCCCGCGAGGCAATTTCACACGAGATCGATCACGTAAAGGAATTCAACGCGGGCGTAATAGCGTGCGAGATCGAATGGAATAATAAAGACCCGTTTTACGACCGCGATCTCGAAAACTTCAAGCGACTGCATGCCGACGGCGCGATCTCGGTTGGGGTTATCATCACGCGTGGCACCACCATGCAAGACCAGATGCGCGACATGGTTCGCAGATTTGCGGTTGAGAAGGGACTAAATTCTCACGAAGCGGTCGAAGATTTCGGCATGGCGCGCACGGCTCGGCAGAAAAAGGAAGTCGAGCGCCGGGTGAAGGCCGGTCTATCGTACGAGGAAGCATGGGCTACGCACTTCGTATC
The DNA here is from genome assembly GCF_057798995.1 of Shinella sp. 20P9.1.1. Lineage (NCBI taxonomy): Bacteria > Pseudomonadati > Pseudomonadota > Alphaproteobacteria > Hyphomicrobiales > Rhizobiaceae > Shinella > Shinella sp. 20P9.1.1. The sequence goes on along the minus strand of NZ_JBYOLC010000002.1, from coordinate 481,999 downwards.
GGACAAATACGGTGCAGCAACAACCCATTGGGCAAAACTGGAGGATCGGGTTCATCGCGGTGTAGGCAACCCGTGCCCGCTGGTATTGATCGGCTTGCCAGCCGCCATTGTCACGTTCGATGAAAATATCGGTCTGGAAGAGATTGCGGAGACAGAGGAGACGATGATCGAAAGGGGGATCGTCTCCTCAGAATAATCACTCGGCAGCTTCCAGTCGGTCGGTGGCGGAATTGTGCCCGTAGGTCTTCCAGGTTGGCTCGTAGGTCTCGTCAGCTTGATTGCCCCAGGTCGTCCAGCCTTTGCGAACGCCGCGACCAAACATCTCCAGGTACGGACCAGGGGAGCAGCTCTCAATCAACGGGTACTGTTCATCAGGCTTGCGAGAATGCTCGCGCTTACGGGTACCGATGTAATTTACCTGAGAACGACCCGGCGGCAGTGTCCGAGCGTTCTTGCCTCGGGTGCCGAACAGAATCAGTTCTGACACATTGCGGAAGTAGAACCCAACTCCACGTCCGTCAGAACCGCCATCTTTGCGCAGCTTGTGCCAGACAATGTTAGCCTTGTAGGTGAAGCCCCAGGCTTTCATGACTTCCAGGCCTTCCGGCAGGAGCGCATTTGGGACCCAAAGATACAGGTGGGCGGTCGGTGCGCAGGCGGTCGCCACGGGCAGCGCTTTGATCGCTTCCAGCTCCATCGTGCCATACCGGTTGAGGCGTTTGTGTTCAGGGGCGACTTTGCCAGTCCTGTTCATGAACTGCCAAGGCGGGTCGGCCATGATGGTCGAGAATTTGCGACCTTCAATAAAGGCCGTAAAGTCATCTGAAGGCGACGGAGCGTCGGTGGTGCGGTGCGGCATATCGCGTCCGATTCCCTTTTTGTTCGTTATTTGGAACGTATGTCAGGCAGATCAATAATGCGAGGTTAAAACGCGTGGATTGAACCAGGCTGGACAAAAATTCACATATTGTCGCGTTTGAGCAACCTTGACCATGGGAGGTGTGGCTGTGCCTCGCCCCGTCAACATATTATGACCTATAAGACATATTAGGGACAGGATATGCTTCTGAAGTCATATTAGCTGTAGATAATTTTTCAAACTTTCGCATTTGTCCGCTTGGAAATTTCCACGCCCAGTTCCATGATCCCAGGCATGATGTGGTTTCCGGTAATTTCAAGAACAGGCTTCTGCTCTCGCATCCAAGAGAGCGATCAGGCTTCGTCCGGCAAGTGGATTGTTGAACAGCCAGGCACGCTGTGGGAAGAGATTGAGGACGCGGCGGTCGAAGGACGACTGCTGGCGATCAAGAAATCCCGAGATCATTCGATAGTCTGCGTTTACTGCAAATCATCAGATGAGGACACAGTTGCTGCGACGCTGGCGATCCTTCGAGATATCGGCGTGGAAGGCGAGCTGCACTACAAATCAGACCGTGCGACGGAGCAGCGTAGGGATGAGCACCTGTACGATTCGGACGCCTTTGAGCCCCGATTATCGCCCACAATCCGTTAAGCCGAACCGCCAGAATTCTGCAAGATCGGTATAGGATCGGTATAGTTTCAATATCGGGATTTATACCGAGGACTTTATGTGGCTTAAGTCCTTGAAAAGAATGGTACGGTTGGGGGGTCTCGAACCTCCGACCTCAGGTGCCACAAACCTGCGCTCTAACCAACTGAGCTACAACCGCACAGGGCGCGTCGTCCGCGCTTGGTGCGTCACATACGGGCAGCCGCACCATTTTTCAAGCGTTTTTTATCGGCTTGCACAAACGAAAATGGCCGGACGATCGCCCGGCCATTCTATCACAGGGTCGAAACCCGCGCTATCTCAGGCTTAGACGGCCTTGAAGGACTTCATGGCCTTTTCAGCAGCCGACTTACCCGGAGCCGAAACCTTCTCGGCAACCTTCTTGGAGGTTTCCTGAAGCGACTTGGCCTGTTCGACGGCGACTTCGGCCTGCTTGCGCAGGAAGGCGGTCTGCAGTTCGAAGAGTTCGGCAACGGACTTCACGCCGAGCAGGGCTTCCATGTGCGAAAGCGAATTTTCGGCATTGGTGCGGAGCGCGTCGATTGCCTTGAGGCCGAGTTCGACGGAGCCGGCCTGCGCGCTTTCCAGCGTCGCTTCAACGGTCTTGGTCGCGTCTTCGGCGGCTTCCTTCATCTTGGCATAGGCTTCCTTGGTCTGCGCTGCGCCCTTTTCGGCGAAGTCGCGGAAGCTTTCGGAAATCTTGGACGGGTCGATGGAAGCGATCGAGAATACGTCGTCGGTCTTCTTGGTAGCCATGGTATGCGCTCCTTGGTTTGGCCCTCTCTAGAGGCGCCGTGTTCTTGGATGCCCCTTATATAGCCGATCTCATTTCGCATTGCAACAATTTTGTGCGCTGCACAATAAATCCTTGCGGCGTTAACCCTTCCGCCCGAAAGCCGCGGGCTTTCAGGCCCCGGCGCTGGACCCTCAGGGGGAGCGCGGCTATTAATAAAGCGTTAATTGAAAACCGGGACGCCGGAAGCCAGATACAGGCCTGAACATGTCCGCAAAGCAGTATCCCTTTATCGACGTTGCCGTCCACGAGCGGGTGCGCCTGCCCTTCGCGCGCGGCGAGGCCGTCGTGCTGTTTTCCAAGGACATGAGCCGGGTTCTCTGGTCGAACGGTCGGGGTGCTGCGCTGTTCGGCGAGGAGAATATTTACGATTTCCTCGATGTCGGCCCGGATCGCGGCGATGTCGCCTTCCGCCAGCTCGCGGCGGCCGCCCAACAGGTGCAGGCGCCCGGCGACCGGCGCAGCTTCGTCATGCGCATCGGCAGCGGCTTTCGCAGCGTGCCCGTCACCGCCACCGTCGAGGCCGTGACCATCCGCCCCGGTGACGAGGCCATCCTGTTCAGCGCGCCCGTCGCCGCCGGCCGCCAGAGCCAGGAAGAGGCCGCCGCGGCCATGCTGACCGGCTTCGACGATCCCGACACCCATATGGCCGTGCTCGATGGCGACGGCGCCGTCGTCGCCGGTTCCGACGGGTTCGACAGACTTGCCATCAGCCCGGAAACACGCCGCGCTCTGGTCGAGGCCGTGGGGCGTAGCGCCGAACGCCTCGTCAAGCGCCCCGTCGCCACGGGCCTTGGCCATCTTCCCGCCGCCATCGGCCGCATTTCCAGCGATCCCGCGCTGCACCTGCTGTTTGCCGTCGAAACGATCCTTGGCCATCTCGACCCGGATGAGGACGAGGCAGAGCCCGTCGCGGCACAGGAGACCGTTACTCCGGAAGCCGAAATCGTCGCCGACAGTGTGGATGTGCCCGCGGTAGAGGTTGATCCGGTCGACGAGACGACGGACGTTTCAACCGAACCCGCGCTTGAAGCGGCCCCGATCGTCGAAGAGCCTGCGCTCGAAAGCGCTGCCGAGATCGTGGAACCGGCCGAGATTGTCGAAGAGCCGCAGCTTACAGAGACGCTTCTGCAGCCGGTGGAGGAGCCTGAAGAGGCAGCGGAGGTGATCGTCTCCGAGGATGCCGATGCCGATGCGCAAGAAGACGTCGTGGCCGAAGCCGCCGATGAAACCGCCGTCGCCGCGACCAAAGAGACCGAGCAGCCGGCTTCGGGCTTCGTCTTCAACCGCCAGGGCCGGCCGATCCGTTTCGTCTGGAAGATCGATGCCGAAGGACGGTTCAGCGAAATTTCGGACGAGTTCGCCGCGGCCGTCGGCCCGCAGGCGTCAGCGATATCGGGCGCGCGTTTCGTCGATGTCGCCGCACGCTTCGATCTCGATCCCGAGGGCAAGATCGGCGATCTGCTCAGCCGCCGCGACACATGGTCGGGCAAGACGATCTTCTGGCCGGTCGAGGGCACCGCGCTGACCGTTCCCGTCGATCTCGCGGCCCTGCCCACCTATTCCCGCAACCGTGAATTCGACGGTTTCCGCGGCTTCGGCATCGTGCGCATCGCCGATGCCGTGGAGGATGCCCATGCTCGTGGCTTGACGCTGGGCGAGACCGCCGAAGCGGAAGAAGAGATTGCTGCGGTCGAAGAGCCTATCGAGGCTGCGGCGGGGGAGACGTTTCTCGTACAGGACGAGGTGGTCGCCGAGGCAGATGAACCCGTCGTAGACGAACAGGGACTGGAACCCACAGAGACCTCGGACGAAGCGGCATCGCCCGTCGAGGCGGATGAAACACCCGGCACCGCTGACGACGAGCAGGATGCCTTCCGCGGCGAACGCCCGGCGCTGCGTCTGGTGGAAACGCCGAACCGCCGCCATTCCGACAAGGTCGTGCAGCTCGAAACCCGGCGCAATCGCGGTGGCCTGTTCGATGGCCTGTCGACCGGCGAACAGGCCGCCTTCCGCGAAATCGCCCGCCAGCTCGGCGAGACCTTCGGCAAGCGCAAGCCGGAGGACCGGCCGGCTGACAGTGCTGCGGACGAAACACCCGCAGCCAGCCTTGCCAACACCACTGAGCAGGCCGGCGACGACGATAACGCTGCCAAGACGATCTTCATCGACACCGATGAACCCGAAACGGAAATGCCCGGCCTCGAAGTCGGCCCGCATGCGGATGACCTTCTGAACGAGGACCACACGGGCGAGCGGACCGCGATCGCCCCGCCGCGCACGCAAATGGATTACGGCCTCACCGCAACTGTGGTGGATGCCCTGCCCGTCGCGCTGCTCGTCCATGTCGGTGACCGGCTGATCCATGCCAATCCGGAATTCTTCCGCTTCAGCGGCTATCGCAGCCTGGAGGACCTGGAAGCCTCCGGCGGGCTCGATATCCTGCTCGCCGCCCCGGACGAGGACACCGAAGACGGCGACGGCACCATGGCGCTGCGCCATGCCGATGGCGAAAGCACGAGTGCGGTACGCGCCCGCCTCCAGTCGATCCGCTGGGAAGACGGCACGGCCCTGATGCTGGCGCTGACGCCTGCCCATGAAAAGCCGGCGCTGACGCTCGTCGAAACCGCGCCGACAGCGGTCGCAGAGACCGAGGACCGCACGGCCGACCAGGCCGCCGTTTCCGCTCTGCGCATCGAAATCAGCGAGCTGCGCTCGATCCTGGAAACCGCGACCGACGGCGTCGTGGTCGTCGGGCAGGATGGCGATATCCGCTCGATGAACCGCTCGGCCAGCGCCCTCTTCAACTATGACGAGGACGAAACGCGCGGCCGGCCCTTCGCCATGCTGTTTGCCCATGAAAGCCAGAAGGCGGTGCTGGATTATCTCGCCGGCCTTTCGGGCCATGGCGTCGCGAGCGTGCTGAACGACGGGCGAGAGGTCATCGGCCGCGAGGCGGCCGGCGGCTTCATTCCGCTTTTCATGACGATGGGCCGCCTCTCCTCGTCCTCCGGCTTCTGCGCCGTCATCCGCGACATCACCCAGTGGAAGCGCACGGAAGAGGAGCTGCGCAGCGCCAAGCGCGCCGCCGAAACGGCAAACGCTCACAAGAGCGATTTCCTCGCCCGCGTCAGCCACGAGATCCGCACGCCGCTCAATGCCATCATCGGCTTTTCCGACATGATGGCGACGGAGCGCTTCGGTCCGATCGGCCATCCGCGCTACATCGAATATGCCAACGACATCGGCCGCTCCGGCCGCCATGTGCTCGATATCGTCAATGACCTGCTCGACATTTCCAAGATCGAGGCGGGCGAGATGGATCTCGAATTCACCGCCGTCGGGCTCAACGAGACGATTTCGGAAGCCGTCTCGCTGGTGCAACCGCAGGCGAACGGCCAGCGCGTCATCATCCGCACCTCGCTTTCCAACAATGTGCCGCAGATCGTGGCCGACCTGCGCTCCATCAAGCAGATCGCGCTCAACATCCTGTCGAACGCCATCCGCTTCACGCCTTCGGGCGGGCAGATCGTCGTCTCCACTGCCTATGAGGCAAACGGCAGCGTCGTGCTGCGCATCCGCGATACGGGTGTGGGCATGACCCGCAGCGAGCTGGAACAGGCGATGAAGCCCTTCCGGCAGGTGACGACGGGCTCGCGCAAGCGCGGCGACGGCACCGGGCTCGGCCTGCCGCTGACCAAGGCGATGGTCGATGCCAACAGGGCGAATTTCTCGATCAGCTCCACGCCGAACGAAGGCACACTGGTCGAGGTGAGCTTTCCCTCGCCGCGCGTGTTGGCAGATTGAGCTGGATGCTCTAGGACCGACAAAACGCCTTTCGGCGATCCCGCCATGAACGGGATTACCGCATCATCGAGGAAACGCCTTGCAGGTCCAGTCCGAAAGCGCGCCACGCGTGCATCGCCGCTCGGGTGCGGCCCGCCATCCGCTTCTCTCCGCCTCCGCGGTGCTTGCCGCGGCCATCATCCTCATGCCGGCCATCGCCATCGTCGTCATCGCGGCGACGGGTGGCGTCGACAACTGGCCGCATCTCCTGAGCAACGTCATTCCGCGCGCGACGCTGCGCACGCTCATCCTGCTGGCCGGCGTCGCCACCTTGACCACCGTCACCGGCGTCATCACGGCCTGGCTGGTGGCGAGCTGCGATTTTCCCGGCCGCCGGGTCCTGTCCGGCCTGCTCGTCCTGCCGCTCGCCATTCCCGCCTATCTCGGTGCCTATGCGTTTGCGGAGTTCTTCTCCTTCACCGGCCCGGTGCAAACCGCATATCGCGCGCTCTTCGGCTTCCAGACGAGCCGCGACTACTGGTTTCCGGAAGTCCGCACCACCGGCGGCGCCATGCTGGTTCTGTCGAGCGTGCTCTATCCCTATATCTATCTCGCCGCCCGCTCGATGTTCATCATGCAGGGCCGCGCGGCAGCGGATGTGGCGCGCACGCTCGGTGCCGGGCCGCTCAAGGTTTTCGCAAGGATCCAGATCCCCATGGCACGGCCGGCGATCATGGTGGGGCTGACGCTCGTCGCCATGGAAACGCTGAACGATATCGGCGCGGTCGAATATCTCGGCGTGCAGACGCTGACCTTCTCGATCTTCGACACCTGGCTCAATCGGGGCAGCCTTGCCGGGGCGGCGCAGATTGCCTGCGTCATGCTGGTCTTCGTCGTCTGCCTGATGATGGTGGAACGCGCCGCGCGCCGCCGGCAGCGCTTCGCCAGCCAGAAGACGACGGCCGCGGTGCATGATTCCGTACGCCTCAAGCTGAACGGCTGGAAGACATGGGCGGCGAGCCTCGCCTGCCTCACGCCCCCCGTCATCGGTTTCGCCATTCCGGTTTATGTACTCGGCGGCTACGCCGCGCGCCGGCTCGAGGAATTCGCCTCGACGCGGCTGCTCTCGGCCCTGTGGAACAGCGTGCTCGTCTCCGGCTCGACGGCCGCCGTCGCCGTGCTGCTCGCCTTCCTGCTCGCCTATGCCGCCCGCACGACCCGCTCGCGCCTCAACGCTGCCGCCGGGCGTTTCGCCTCCTTCGGCTATGGCGTACCCGGCACGGTGCTGGCCATGGGCGTGCTCATTCCGCTTGCCAATTTCGACAATGCGGTGGATGCCTTTTTGCGTGCCAATCTCGGCATTTCGACCGGCCTCGTTCTTTCCGGCACCGGGTTTGCCATCATCTATGCCTGCACGGTGCGGTTTCTCATGATGGCCGAGGGAACGATCGATGCCGGCTTCCACAAGCTCTCGCCGCATCTCGACATGGCCGCCCGCACGCTCGGCCGCACCAGCAGCCAGACGCTCTGGACCGTGCTCCTGCCGATGATGCGCCCGGCCACGCTGACGGCCGCCCTCCTCGTCTTCATCGAGACGATGAAGGAGCTCTCGGCGACGATCATGCTGCGCCCGTTCAACTTCAACACGCTGGCGACGCTGGTCTATGAGGATGCGTCACGGGCGAAGGTGGAGGATGCCGGGGTGCCCGCGATCATCATCGTCGCGGTCGGGCTCATTCCGGTGTTTCTGGTGTCCCGGTCCCTGGACAAAACGGGCGCATAAAAAAAGGGCGGCAAAAGCCGCCCCGATAGTTTGAATGCTGTCCAACAAAAGCGAAGGTGAACGGCTTCATGCCATCGGGGTCGGGTGCGACCGGAACGCCCTCACATCGGGCGTGCTCAAGTTGGGACGACCTTGCCCCATCCCGGCTTAACAAAACCTTACCCGGCCCGTTCCGGCACAAACCTTTTGTTCACAACTTCGTGCGTTTGGTTAATTCGACCGGCAAAAACCGTTAATGCCGGCGGCGCTCAAGACTGAAGCGCCGCAAGATTGGCGAAAAGGTCCAGCGCTTCCGGATTGGCCAGCGCCTCCTTGTTCTTGACTGGGCGGCCATGCACGACCTCGCGCACCGCAAGCTCGACGATCTTGCCGGATTTGGTGCGCGGAATGTCGGTCACCTGGATTATCTTCGCCGGCACGTGGCGCGGCGAGGCGCCGGTGCGGATCTTCGTCCGGATGGTCTTTTCCAGTGCCTCGTCCAGCACCTTGCCGGGTGCAAGGCGCACGAAAAGCACGACGCGCACGTCGTCATCCCAGTCCTGGCCGATACACAGCGCCTCGACGACCTCTTCCAGCTGTTCGACCTGGTTGTAGATCTCCGCCGTGCCGATGCGCACGCCGCCGGGGTTCAGCGTCGCGTCCGAACGGCCATGGATGATGATGCCGTCGTGGCTGGTCCATTCGGCGAAGTCGCCGTGGCACCAGACATTGTCGAAACGCTCGAAATAGGCGGCATGATACTTCGCACCGTCGGCATCGTTCCAGAACATCACCGGCATGGAGGGGAAGGCCTTGGTGCAGACCAGTTCACCCTTCTCGCCGCGCACGGGATGGCCGTCCTCGTCCCAGACATCCATGGCAAGGCCGAGCCCCGCACCCTGGATCTCTCCGCGCCAGACAGGCTTCAAGGGGATGCCGAGCACGAAGCAGGAGACGATATCCGTACCGCCGGAGATGGAGGCGAGCTGCACGTCCGGCTTGATGCCCTCGTAGACGAAGGAGAAGCCTTCCGGCGAGAGCGGCGAGCCGGTGGAGGTGAGGAGCCGCAGGCTGGAGAGGTCATGCGTCGTGCGCGGCGTGAAGCCGCCCTTGCGCACCGCGTCGATATATTTGGCCGAGGTGCCGAAGACGGCGAATTTTTCCGCCTGCGCATAGTCGAACAGGACGTTCCCATCCGGATGGAAAGGCGAACCGTCGAACAGGCAGAGCGTGGCGCCGACGGCGAGGCCGGAGACCAGCCAGTTCCACATCATCCAGCCGCAGGTGGTGAAGTAGAACAGCCGATCGCCCTCGACGAGGCCGCAATGCAGGCTGTGTTCCTTCAGGTGCTGCAAGAGCGTGCCGCCGGCCGAATGCACGATGCATTTCGGCACGCCCGTCGTGCCCGAGGAGAAGAGGATATAGAGCGGATGGCGGAAGGGAAGCTGCGCGAAGGTGAGCGGCTTTGCCTCATAGGGCGCGGTCAGCGCCTCGAGTGTGCGGCCATCCGGCAGAGCGCCTGCCAGCGCATCCGCATCGCCGGCATAGTGCACCACGAGTACGGGCGCACCGAGCTTGCCGGCCACGGCCTGCACCTTGGTGGAGACATCCTGCAATTTGCCGGCGTACCAGTAAGCATCGCAGGTGATGAACAGTTTCGGCGTGATCTGGCCGAAGCGGTCGAGCACACCCTGTTCGCCGAAATCGGGCGAGCAGGACGACCAGATGGCACCGAGCGAGGCGGCGGCGAGCATGCAGGCGATGGTTTCCGGCATGTTGGGCATCATGGCGGCGACGCGGTCCCCCTCCCCGATCCCCATGGCGGCAAAGGCCTGCTGCAGTTTCGAAACACGGGCGCGAAGCTCGTCCCACGACCAGCGATAGGACACCTTGTCCTCGCCACGGAAGATGATGGCATCCTCAGCGCCGGTCTTCCGGAGCAGGTTTTCCGCAAAATTCAGACGGCCCTCGGGGAAGAACCGGGCGTCCAGCATGCGCACGCCGTTCTCCAGCGCGATGCCGCCCTTTTCGCCGACGGCCCCGCATTCGTCCCAGATCGCCGTCCAGAAGGCGGCGCGGTCTTCGACGGACCACGCATGAAGCGCGTCATAGGTCGCGATATCGCGCCCGGCGATGCGGCCGGCGGCCTTCATGAACAGGGCCATCGGGCTCTTTGCCGTTATGTCGGCTGAAGGTTCCCACAGGGGCAGTTCTGACGTCATGCTTTCCTCCACTCCATCGCATTCGTATACCATGTTGCGTCGCAATAAAAAGCACCGGCTGCCGGTTCGCGGCACCGACGAACGCAATTCCGCCATGGCAACATTTGATTTCTTCGCCCCGAGCGCCTATCCCCTTCGCGCAACCCAATAAAAGAGCTGACGGCAGAGGATCCGTGCCCGAATGACCCTGTCCCGTTTCATCCGTTCAAAGCTCCTGGTGCGGGGTCTCCTTGTCGCGCTCGCCTTGCTGTTTGCGGTGCGTATCGGCGTTCCCTTCCTTCTCCAGACCGACACCGTCGGCAAGGCGATCAAGGAAACGCTGGAGGCCTGGACGGGGGCTGAGGTTCGCATCGGCAAGGATCCGGAATTTGCCTTCTGGCCCTATCCGCGCGTGACGATCGGCAATGTGCGCATCGCCACGCGCCCGGTCGACGGCAAGAGCGAGGAACTGGCGTCCGTCGAGACGATTTCGGCGACGTTCGATCTCATTGGCGCGGTGCGCGGCGATCCCGTCTTCAGCGATCTCGAACTGGTGCGTCCAACGGTGCGCGTCGGCTGGAATGCGGCGGGCGCCTTCAACTGGAAACACAGCGGCTGGCTGGCGCAGGCGATCGATGCGACCGCCGCGACGCCCGAGGGACAGGCGTTCCCCGCCATGCCGAGCGAGCGTCTCGGCACGATCACCATCACCGACGGCATCCTTGAGGTCGCCCGTGCAGGCGAGACGCCGGCCTATCGCGTGTCCGATATCAACGGCATCATCACCTGGCCGGCGCTCCGCCAGCCCATGGACCTCTCGCTTTCCGGCATCGTCAACGGCGAGATGACCCGCTGGACCTTTGGCTGCGACCAGCCGCTGGCACTGTTGGCAGGGCGCAACGCCAATGCCCGCACCAGCCTGTCCGCCGATCCGGCGACGCTGAATTTCGAGGGCATGGCCAACCTTTCACATGCCGCCTTCGCTGCCGGCACCATGCAGCTTTCGACGCCGTCGCTTGCCCATCTGCTCGCCTGGCAGGGCAAGGACATTTCCGCCATCGGCAATGTCGGGTCGGTGAATGTCGAGGCGAAGGTCGCGACGGCCGGCTACACGGCCAAGCTCGAGGACGTGAAGCTCGCTCTCGACAATGTCGAGGCGACCGGCGTGCTCGACGTCAATCTGCCGCCGCGCGGCCTGCCCCAGATCGGCGGCACGCTGGCCTTCGATCATATCGACCTCAAGGCCCTGCTTTCGGCCTTTGCGCCGCTGCCGGGCTCCAAGGAGACCGCGACGCCGCTCGATACGGCTTTCGTGCACCAGTTCGGCATGGATCTGCGTCTCTCCGCCAAGACGGCGGAGTTCGCGCCTTTTTCGCTGCAGGGTCTGGCCGCGGGCATGCGCATCGAAAACGGCCGCGCCTCCTTCGACGTCGGCGACAGCACGCTCCTCGACGGCCGCATGACCGGCCGCATCGCGCTGAACGAACAGGGGTTCCGCGGCGGTGCGCAGGTGCAGATGTCGCTTGATAATGTCGATATCGGCACGGTCGTCAGCACGCTCGCGCTGCCCGGACCGCTGCCGTCAGGCCATGGCTCGGCCGATTTCGAGCTTTCGACGGACCGACCGCTTTGGGCAACGACGCTATCGGATATGTCCGGCCAGTTCCGCCTGCGCATGGGACCGGGAACACTGACCCACTTCAACCGTCAGGCCTTCGAGGAACAGGCGGCGAAGAACGCCTTCTTCAGCATCTCCAGTACTGCGGATGGCTCCTTCGATTTCGTGCGCGCCGATCTGGAAGCCCGGCTCGACCGCGGCATTGCCGAACTCACCAAGGCGGAAATCGAAGGCAGCGAGAAGCTTCTGACGCTCTCCGGCATGATCCCCTATCGTTCGGGAAGCCTGGCGCTGGCCGGGACGCTCGCCGACCGGCCGCAGACAGATGCGGCCGTGGTCAATCCGGCCCTCAGCTTCTTCGTCGGCGGGTCCTGGCCGGAGCCGGTGATCTCGCCGATCTCGATCCTGACGGGGCAGCAGCCCCGCCAGTAATCGCATTTTGCTGAATGCTCAGCGACCGGCGAAGGCCGCCTGCTCGTCGCGCTGACGCTGCACTTCGCGGCGCTTCGTCATGACCGAGGCGATGATGACGCCGATGGCGACGAAGCCGATGAGCAGGGTGCAGGCCGCGTTGATTTCCGGCGTCACACCCAAACGCACCTGGCTGTAGATCTTCATCGGCAGCGTGGTGGCACCGGGGCCGGACGTGAACGAAGAAATGACGAGGTCGTCGAGCGACAGCGTCAGCGCCAGCATCCAGCCGGACAGAACGGCTGGCGCGATGATCGGCAACGTTACCTCCAGGAAGGTCCTGACCGGCGTTGCGCCGAGGTCCAGTGCCGCCTCTTCGACCGAACGGTCGAAAGAGAGCAGACGCGACTGCACCACCACCGTCACGAAGCACATCGAGAAGGTGATATGCGCCAGCATGACCGTGACGAAGCCGCGGTCGAAGCCGATAGCGACGAAGAGCAGGAGCAGCGACAGGCCGGTGATGACCTCCGGCATGACGAGCGGCGCATAGACCATGCCGGAAAACAGCAGCCGGCCGCGGAAGCGCGTATAGCGCGTCAATGCCAGCGCCGCCATGGTGCCGAGCGCGGTTGCCGCCGTGGCCGAGATCAGCGCTACGCGGATCGTCACCCAGGCGGCGTCCATCAGGCCCTGATTGTGGAACAGCGAGACGTACCATTTGGTCGAGAAGCCGGCCCAGACCGTCACGAGCTTGGACTCGTTGAAGGAGAAGACGACCAGCAGCACGATCGGCAGATAGAGGAAGGAAAAGCCGAGAACGACCGATGCGATGTTGAAACGGGACCAGGTGTTCATGGGCTTACCTCCCCTGCTCTTCGGCCTTGGCCTGCGCATTCTGGAAGAACACGATGGGCACGACCAGGATGAGGAGCAGGATGGTTGCGACGGCAGCCGAGACCGGCCAGTCGCGGTTTGCGTTGAATTCGTTCCACAACGTCTTGCCGATCATCAGCGTCTGCGATCCGCCGAGCAGGTCGGGAATGACGAACTCGCCCACGGCCGGAATGAAGACGAGCATGCAGCCCGCGACGATGCCGGGAATGGAGAGCGGGAAGGTCACCTTCCAGAACGCGGTCATCTGCGGGCAGCCGAGATCCTGTGCGGCCTCGATCAGGGTGTTGTCCATCTTCTCCAGCGCGGAATAGAGCGGCAGGATCATGAAGGGCAGATAGGAATAGACAATACCGATATAGATCGCCCAATTGGTGTTCATGATGATCAGCGGCTGGTCGATGACGCCGAGGTTCAGCAGGAACTGGTTGAGCAGCCCTTCGGGTTTCAGGATGGCAATCCAGGCATAGACGCGGATGAGGAAGCTGGTCCAGAACGGCAGGATCACCAGCATCAGGAGCGTGGGCCGCAACGTGCGCGGCGCCTGCGCCATGCCATAGGCGATGGGATAGCCGATCAGGAGCGTCACCAGCGTGGAAACGCCGGCGATCCAGATGCTCGACATATAGGCGTTGAAATAGAGCGAATCCTCGGTCAGCCAGATGAAATTATCGAAGCTGAACTGCCCCATCTTCGTCAGAATACCGGACAAGCCGTCCGACCATGCGAAAGCCGGCTCGTAAGGCGGCTGGGCGATGGCCGTTGTCGACAGCGAAATGCGGAAGACGATGAAGAAGGGGATGAGGAAGAAGAACAGCAGCCAGGCATAGGGAATGATGATGACAAGGCGGCTGAAGATGGCGGAGCCGAGCTTCTTCATCGGGTCAATCCTTCAGCACGACGCCGGCCGTTTCGCCGAAGGAGACCCAGACCTTTTCGTCATAGGCGATCGGGTCCTCGACCTCGCGCTGCGCATTCAGCATGGAGGCCTTCACCACCTTGCCGCTGGCGAGCTTGACGTAGAAGACCGTCATATCGCCGAGATAGCCGATATCCCAGATCTCGCCCTGCGCGGCGTTGACGGATGCGTCGGCGGGGGCGGCCCGCGTGACCTTCAGCTTTTCCGGACGGATGGCGAAACCGGCGGACGAACCGGCGGCCGGCGTATTGCCGGTGGCGGTGCGCACCGTAAAACCTTCGGCGACGGCGAGTTCGATCTTGCCATTGCCGCTGGCCGAGACCTTGCCGTCGAGAATGTTCACGTCGCCGATGAAGTCGGCCACGAAGCGGGAGTTCGGCGCCTCGTAGATTTCCGCCGGCGTCGCGACCTGGATGACTTTGCCGTGGCTCATCACCGCGATGCGGTCGGCCATGGTCATTGCCTCTTCCTGGTCGTGGGTCACGACGACGAAGGTCAGGCCGAGTTCCTGCTGCAAATCCATCAGTTCGAACTGGGTTTCCTCGCGCAGCTTCTTGTCGAGCGCGCCGAGCGGCTCGTCGAGCAGCAGCACTTTCGGGCGCTTGGCGAGCGAACGGGCGAGCGCCACGCGCTGGCGCTGGCCACCGGAAAGCTGGTGCGGCTTGCGCTTGGCGAATTTCTCCAGCTTCACCAGCTTGAGCATTTGGGTGACGCGCTCGGCGATCTCGTTCTTCGGCATGCCGTCCTGGCGCAGGCCGAAACCGATATTGCTCTCGACCGACATGTGCGGGAAGAGTGCGTAGGACTGGAACATCATGTTCACGGGCCGCTTGTAGGGCGGGATGCCGGCAATGTCCTGGCCGTCGAGGATGATCTCGCCCGAGGTCGGTCGCTCGAAGCCGGCCAGCATGCGCAGCAGCGTGGACTTGCCGCAGCCCGATGCGCCGAGCAGCGCGAAGAACTCGCGGTGATAGATGTTGAGTGTGAGATCATCGACGGCCGTGAAATCGCCGAACCTCTTCGTGACATTGCGGAACGTGATGTATGGTTTTGCGTCCGGGTCCGTCCACGGTGCAAAGGCGCGACGAATATTGCCGAGAGATTTCATTGCCTGTCCCCATCTCTTATTTTCGGGCAATTCATAAGAAAATGCCCGGAAGAGACTTCCGGGCAATTCGCTTCGGACCGGTTATTGGCCGGTCACGATCTTGGTCCAGGTGCGCGTGAACAGGCGCTGCGTCTTCGGGTCCAGGGTCGTGTTGGTGAAGAGCTTCTTCAGCGTCGCGTCATCCGGATAGATCGTCGTGTCCTTGACGATCTCTTCCGGCATCACGGCCTGCGCTGCCTTGTTGCCGTTGGCGTAGTGGATGTAGGTCGATGCCTTGGCGATGACTTCCGGGCGCATAATGTAATCGAGGAAGGCGTGCGCCTCTTCGACATGCGGCGCGTCGGCGGGGATCGCCATCTGGTCGAACCACATCTGCGTGCCTTCCTTCGGAATGGCATAGCCGATCTCGACGCCGTTCTTGGCTTCGTCCGCGCGATCGCGACCCTGGAAGATATCACCCGACCAGCCGACGGCGATGCAGATGTCGCCGTTCGCGAGGCCGTTGATGAATTCCGACGAATGGAACTTGCGCACGAAGGGCCGGATCTTCTGCAGGGCTTCCTCAGCCTTGGCGATATCGGCCGGATCATGGCTGTCGGGGTTGAGACCGAGATAGGCGAGCGTCACCGGAATGATGTCGGTAGGTGAATCCAGCAGGTTGATGCCGCAATCCTTGAGCTTTTCGGCATTGGCCGGATCGAAGATCACGTTCCAGCTGTCGATCTGGTCGGTGCCGAGCGCTTCCTTGATCTTGGCCTTGTTGTAGCCGATGCCGATCGTGCCCCACATGTAATTGATCGAATATTCATTGCCCGGGTCGAACGGCTGCATGCGTTCGGACACCATGTCCCACATGTTCTTCAGGTTCGGCAGCTTGGACTTATCGAGCTTCTGGTAGACGCCGGCGGAAATCTGGCGCTGCAGGAACGTGTTGGTCGGCACGACCACGTCATAGCCGGTACCTCCGGCGAGAAGCTTCGTTTCGAGAATTTCGTTGCTATCGTAGACGTCGTAGACGACCTTGATGCCGGTTTCCTTGGTGAAGTCGTCGATAATGGAGCTGTCGATATAATCCGACCAGTTGTAGACGTTGACCACCTTTTCCTGCGCAAGCGCGCTGCCGGCACCAAGGATTGCGCCAAGGGCAGCCGTCGCCAAAAGAATACGTCTTATCATTGATTTATCTCCCAGTTTCTTTCGCGGGTCTATGAGTTCGTAGGAAGAACAGTCGCCGATTATGGTTGTTTTTCGGGAGGCGACAAGCTGCATTCTACGCAAACAGAGAGCGAATTTTGATATCACATTGCTCCCATTCCTATCAGATTTCAAAACCTATCGGCGACGGAAATCAAGCGGAAATTTACTGGAAGTCGAAAAGGCTGAGGCCCGCGACCATTTCATCGAGCCCGAGCGGGCGCGTCACGGGGGGCTCAGCGCGGGCCAGACAGCCCTGCCGCTCGCACAATCGACAGGCCGTGCCGACCGCGACGGCACCGTCGCGGCGCACCGCCTCGCCATAGACCGTCTCCTCCGCATGGGCGGCATCGCAGCCGAGCAGCAGCGCGGTGCGGCGCACCCGTTCGCCAAAGGTGCCCTGCGGCCCTTCCAGGGTGCGCGACACCGTCAGGAACGCACCACCATCCGGCATCTCGACGCGGTCGACGAGAATCTGCCCCGGCTGTGAGAAGGCCGCGTGCACGCCGAGCTTCGGACAGCCGCCGCCGAAGCGCGCCTGCGGAAACCCTTGCGCGCCCGCCCGGCGGAAACGGTGGCCGGCATTGTCGATCTCCAGCAGGAAGAAGGGCACGCCCGTCTTTCCCGGCCGTTGCAGCATGGTCAGCCGGTTCGCGGCCTGCTCGAAGGAGACGCCGAAGCGTGAGCGCAGCACATCGACATCATGGCGCACGCGCTGCGCCGTCGCATGGAAGGCCTCATAGGGCATCATCAGCGCATGGGCGGCATAGCGCGCCAGTTCGAAGCGGGCGATGCGCTTTGCCTCCGCCGTCGAGAACGCAAGCAGGTCGAGCTCGGCGAAGATTTCATCCTGAAGCGCCAGCTGCACCGTCTCCATGGCGATCTCGCGCAGCTGATCGAACGGTGACAGGCGCTCGGAGAGAAAGAGGCGCATGGAGTGCCGGTCGAAACGGCGGCGCAGGTTCGGCATGGCGTGGACCGGCAGCGCGCGCACGACGACGCCGTGCTCCTTGCGCAGCCAGCCCTTGAGGGCATTGGTCAGGTCGTCACCCGGCGCCAGCGCCGCATGAAACCGCTCGGCCGCCTCCTCGATGGCGCCGAAATAGTTGGGGCGCGCCTCCAGCTTGTCGCGCACCTCGTCCATCGGCAGCAGCGTGCCGGCGAGCGTGGTGGCATGTCCCTCGCGGGCGAGCAGGTCGGCAAGGTCGGTGAGGCGGGCAGCCTGTTCACGATAGGCGCGGTAGAGCTTGACGATGCCGCTTGCGACATTCGGCGCGGCGTCGGCGATTTCCACCAGCTCATGATCACCAGGCAGTTCGCCCGACAGCAGCGGATCGGCAAAGACCTCGCGCAGCTGGCGCGCATTGCCGGCGCTCTCGCCCTGGAGATCGTCGAGATCGACCTTGTAGACGGAAGAGAGCCGCAGCAGCAGCTGCACCGTCAGGGGGCGCTGGTTGCGCTCGATCAGGTTCAGATAGGACGGCGAGATCGAAAGCCCCTCGGCCATCGCTGTCTGGGTCAGGCCGAGCGTGTTGCGGATGCGCCGGACTTTCGGGCCGGCAAAGATCTTGTTCTCCGCCATATGTCACATCCTTTACAGGGATTACACGATCGTAAAATTTACAATCTTTACTTTTTTACAGAGCGAAACTGTCAAAGACAAGACATCGTTACCCGATTATCTCGCTGATTTTCCGGTTTTCTCTCGCCCTATTGTGCGCTGCGATGTAAATACTGTCACATCAAATCGGGCAACGAAATGACACCAGCCCGATCCCGAGACATCGCATTGGAGGATACTATGACCGATTTTTACAATCTTGTTCCGAGCGCACCGAAGGGCCGTTTCGACGGTATCGAACGCCCCTATACGGCCGAGACGGTCGAGAAGCTGCGCGGCTCGGTCCAGATCCGCCACACGCTGGCTGAAAACGGTGCCAACCGTCTGTGGAAGCTCATCCACGAGGAAGATTTCGTCAACGCGCTCGGCGCGCTCTCGGGCAACCAGGCCATGCAGATGGTCCGCGCCGGCCTGAAGGCGATCTATCTCTCCGGCTGGCAGGTCGCCGCCGATGCCAACACGGCATCCGCCATGTATCCCGACCAGTCGCTCTATCCGGCAAACGCCGCGCCGGAACTGGCCAAGCGCATCAACCGCACGCTCCAGCGCGCCGACCAGATCGAGACTGCCGAGGGCAACGGCCTTTCGGTCGACACCTGGTTCGCCCCGATCGTCGCCGATGCGGAAGCCGGCTTCGGCGGCCCGCTCAACGCCTTCGAGATCATGAAGGCCTTCATCGAGGCGGGTGCCGCCGGCGTTCACTTCGAAGATCAGCTGGCCTCGGAAAAGAAGTGCGGCCATCTCGGCGGCAAGGTTCTGATCCCGACCGCCGCGCATATCCGCAACCTCGACGCCGCGCGCCTTGCCGCCGACGTCATGGGTGTCCCGACACTGATCGTCGCCCGCACCGACGCCGAGGCCGCAAGGCTCCTCACCTCCGATATCGACGAGCGCGACCAGCCCTTCGTCGACAAGGACAAGGGCCGCACGGTCGAAGGTTTCTACCAGGTCAAGAACGGCATTGAGCCCTGCATTGCGCGTGCCATTTCCTATGCGCCGCATTGCGACCTGATCTGGATGGAGACCGGCAAGCCGGACCTCGAACAAGCCCGCAAGTTCGCCGAAGCCGTGCACAAGGCCCATCCCGGCAAGCTGCTCGCCTACAATTGCTCGCCCTCGTTCAACTGGAAGAAGAACCTGGACGATGCGACGATCGCCAAGTTCCAGCGCGAGCTGGGCGCGATGGGCTACAAGTTCCAGTTCATCACGCTCGCCGGCTTCCACCAGCTGAACTTCGGCATGTTCGAACTGGCCCGCGGCTACAAGGAGCGCCAGATGGCGGCCTATTCGGAGCTTCAGGAAGCGGAATTCGCCGCCGAGATCAACGGCTACACCGCGACCAAGCACCAGCGCGAAGTCGGCACCGGCTATTTCGATGCCGTCTCCATGGCCATCACCGGCGGCCAGTCCTCGACGACCGCCATGCACGAATCGACCGAGCACGAACAGTTCCGCCCGGCCGCCGAATAACCCGTCCCGTCAGCCCTTCAAGAACCCCGTTATAAGAGGAGAAATGCCATGACAGTCCAGACCCGAGTCAAGGAACGCGCTGAAGAACAGGCTTCCGCCATGACCCCCGACCAGCAGGCGATGATCCGCATGGTCGCCAACGACCTGCACCGCCTCAACCAGTCCGTCATGAAGGCGGTCGAGGCCGGCGTTTCGGTCGAGCTCGTCCGCTCCGCCCGCCACCATGGTGGCGAGGGCAACTGGGGCGACCTGCTGATCCCGGTCATCGTGACGCAGGGTCGCGGCTGACAGGCATCATCCAGTCAAAGAAAATCCCCGGCGTTCCCTGCGCCGGGGATTTTTCGTTTCAGACCTGCCGCATCACTCTCCGGCCTTCACGGCATCCGGCCGAAACATCCGGGCAAAGAAGGCCTTGTCCGAAAGCTGGCGCAGCAGGGCGGCGAGGATAGCGGTCGCCGCGATGGCGAAAACCACCCGCCCGACGAGCACGCCGTAAACATCCGCGCCCAGCGAGATCACGATGAGCGTGTCTTCGATCACGCTGTGGGCAAAACCCATGAAGACACAGGACAGGAAGATCTGGCGCGGCGGTATCGCGCCCGATTGCGCCTCGCGGATCAGAAGGCCGGCGCCATAGGAAATGCCGAGGAACAGACCGACGGCGGTAAGATGCTCCGCCTCGCCGCGGATGCCCGCCAGACGCAGCACCGGCGAAAGCGCCTTCATCAACAGAGGCCCAGCGCGCCGGTGACCTTGAGAAGCTCAAGGCTCCAGGAGAGGACGACGAGAATGACCAGCATCCAGACCATCGTCTCCGCAAGACCGCGCAGATAGTGGGCCCAATCGGGCGTCGCGCCGAGTGGGATCCAGGCGGGATCGACCGGAGCCGACAGCCAGCCCGTGGCCTTGAGCACATGATGCAGCAGGAAGGCATAGAGCAGGCCGCCGGCAAGGCGCAGCACCGTCGTGGCGATCATGCCCGGACCGGCCTGCTGGATGATCTTCTGCTCGATGGGCAGCCCGTGCGCGAACAGGATGAGCGCCGAGAAGACCGTGACGTCAGCGACGCTGAGCGAGGATGCCGGAACGAGCGTGAAGAGGAGCGGCACAACACCCCATATCCCGACGAGCATGCCGGTCAGCCACGCCAGCCCCAGTTCGGGCGGAAGCCCGACAAGGTTCATGACCGGTGCGAAGGCCGGTGTCATCGCCTCGATCACGCCTATTCTCGCCAGAAGTTCTGTCAGGAGAGCGATGGGAACGGTAATCCGGACGAGCACCCAGTAGATGGCGAGGGTTTCCCTGGTTTTTTGCAGGGCGGACGTCACGAACGGCATGGCAGGCTCCTCTTGTGTTGCCTCCATTCCCTAACCCGAACCGCTTCGCACATTTGGTCAAAGATTGCAGCGTAATGCAATTTTATTGCAAAGATCGGTCAGCCGGATATTCTCGGTCCATGGACCGCATCGACAAGAAGCTTCTGAACCTCCTGCAACGCGATGCGTCGCGCACCAATGTCGATCTCGCCTATGCAGTGGGACTGTCGCCCTCGAGCTGCCTGCGCCGCACGCAGCGGCTCCGAAAATCCGGTGTGATCGAGCGTATCGTCGCGATCCTCAATCCGACCAAGGCGGGCCGCACGATCAAGGCGCTGGTCACGGTGGAACTGAAGCTGCACGGCGAGCAGCATATGCGCCGCTTCCTGGATATCGCCATTGCAGAGGAGGCCGTTTCGCAGGCCTATGCCGTCACCGGCGAGACCGACGTCGTGCTCATGCTGCGCCTGCGCGACATGGAAGAATATGCGCCACTGTGCGACCGGCTGTTCAGCGACGATAACAACGTTGCCAGGTTTTTCACCATGGTGGTCATCCGCACGGCGAAAGAGGAAACCGCCATCCGGCTTTGACGGGATCCTGCGAACAAAAGAAAACCCCGGCGCGCTTTCTACGCGCCGGGGCTCTGCATTCGATCCG
The DNA here is from genome assembly GCF_057798995.1 of Shinella sp. 20P9.1.1. Lineage (NCBI taxonomy): Bacteria > Pseudomonadati > Pseudomonadota > Alphaproteobacteria > Hyphomicrobiales > Rhizobiaceae > Shinella > Shinella sp. 20P9.1.1. Next base: position 460,715 of record NZ_JBYOLC010000002.1, on the reverse strand, counting down.
AATAACGGCACTCAGGCCGCGCGATAAACCGCCGCGTGTTCGTCGGCCTCCAGGCGGAACTGCTCGACCAGCATCATCAGCGTGTCGGCATCGCCGGCAAGCTTGCGGCTGGCGGTGGTCGTGAGATCCACCATCGAGGCGTTCTGCTGGGTCATCTGGTCCATCTGGTTGACGGAACCATTGACCTCCTGAAGGGCGGCCGCCTGGTCGCGGCTCGCCGTCGCCATCATATCCACATGCTGGCTTACGGTGACGATCTGCTGGCTGATCGAAGCGAGCACCGAACCCGTCTCCTGCACGAGGTGCGAACCGGCGCTGACCTCGCTCGTCGACTTCTCGATCAGGCCCTTGATCTCGCGGGCGGCACTGGCCGAACGCTGGGCAAGCTCGCGCACTTCCTGCGCCACGACGGCAAAGCCCTTGCCGGCCTCGCCTGCCCGTGCCGCTTCAATACCGGCGTTGAGGGCAAGCAGATTGGTCTGGAAGGCGATGTCGTCGATGACCTCGATTATCTGCTCGATTTGGCGCGAGGCGCCCTCGATGCGGCCCATGGCGGCAATCGCGTTGTTGACGACGGAGGCGGAACTGTCGGCGCTGCGCTTGGTGGCGCCGACGACGACATTGGCTTCATGCGCCCGCTCGGCGGAGGAGCGCACGGTCACGGTGATCTGCTCGACGGCGGCGGCGGTCTCCTCCAGCGAGGAGGCCTGCGCTTCGGTGCGCTTGGAGAGCGCATCGGCCGATTGCAGCATATCGTTGCCGCTGCGCTGGATCGACAGCGCATTGGAGCGAATCTGGCCGAGCGTGTCCTGAAGGCGTTCGAGCGAGACGTTGAAGTCCTGGCGCAGCTGTTCGAGACGGCCGGTAAACGGCGTATCGATCTGGCGCGACAGGTCGCCCTGGGCGAGACGGCCGAGGCCGGCGGCAAGTGCGTTCACCGCGAAGTCGATCTGCCGGTCGAGCGCTTGCTTTTCCGCATCGTTGCGGCTGCGTTCGGCTTCCGCCTCGGCGCGCTGCTGCTCGCTTTCGGTTTCGACACGGATTTTCGACAGGGCGTTTTCCTTGAACACGCCGAGCGCGCGGGCCATGTCGCCGATTTCGTCGGCGCGGCCTTCGCCTGATATGCCGGTGTCGAGGAAACCATCGGCCAGGCGGCGCATCGCACCGGTGATCTGGCCGATCGGGCCTTTCAGCGTCAGCACCAGCGCGATACCGGCCAGCACGGCGATCGCCGCGCCGATGACGGTCGCAAGAACCGAGACCTGGTTGGCCTTTTCCCGTTCCGTGCCGGCGCTGGTCTTCTGTTCCTCGGCAAACTGGCTGAGCAGGTTCCAGATGGAATCGATGGACATGCCGGCGGCGTCGAAGTCGGCATTACGCTGGGCGCTGATCTTCACCAGCGCATCGCTGTCGGCCTGGATGCGCTCCAGCACCGGGGTCAGCGTCTCGTCGACCGTGTCGAAGAACGGCAGGCCGCTCGCCGTGCCGCGCAGGCCCTTGATGTCGATCTGCAGCATAGAGAGGTTGCCGAGCAGCTTGACGCGGTTGTCGTCCGAGGTCTGGCCGAGGAAACGCACGGCGGCAACTTCGATATCGTCGATCGACGAGACCAGCTTGCGCGTGGAGGCGAGAACCGCCTCGGACTTGATGATCGGCTCGTCGAGCTCGCCGAAGATGCGGGTCGCTTCGCGCATCTTTTCGGCGGCGGCCCCCTGCATCTGAATGGTGACCTGGCGGAAGCGGTTCACGCGGCGCGCGATTTCCGGCACCGTGACGGAAGCGGGCTCCGACGAGGACAGGAAGCCGCTCAGTTCATCGATCGTGTTGCGGATGGTGATGGAGACGACCTTCTGGTTCTTTGGCAGGATGGTCGCGATGGAGCGCTCGGTCTTCGAAATGAAGGGGAAACGCTCCTTGATGACCTTCAGCTGGTCATCAGGCGTGGCGCCGCGGCTGAATTCCGAGAGCAGGTCGCCGAAGAACTTGCTGGCCGTCGTCAGGCGCTCGGCTTCACGCAGCATGCTCTTTGCGGCGTTCTCGTTCTGCCGCACGGTGCGCTGCAGCTTCGTCGCCTCGTCGAGGATCTTGACCTGCTCGCTGGACAGCGTGCTGAGATTCTTGCTCATCTTGTCGTGCAGCTTGTTCTCGTTGACATAGAGCAGCCAAAGGCCGTCCATGCGCGCCTCGATGTCCTTGGTCTGCTTCTGGGCATCCAGGAGCTTGGAGGCATCGACGTCGGGCGTCAGGCCGTCCATCGTCTGGCGAAGAAGGGATACCTGCGCCTTCAGCCGCTCGTTGACCGCATCGCGGGTCTCTTCGCTGGTGTTTTGAAGGAACCGGTTCATGCCGGCATAGACGTCCTTGAAGCCGCTCAGCGACTGGAGAACGCTGTTGGAAATTTCCATGCGGCCCTGAAGCAGGCCGGAGGCATAAAGCCCCGTAAAGCCCACGGCGCAGATCGAGAGCACGAAGGGCAGAATGAAGACCAGAACCTTCGTCTGGATTTTGAAGCGTGCGAGAATGCGATCAATAAACATTGGCGGAACATCCGTTGTCGGCGTGCTCCACCCCTGCCCCTTTTTAGGGCCTCCCCAGGATTCGGACGCCGGATTACCGACTTCATGCGGCCGCAATGCCGCGTATCCGGGGGAGCAGTCATTGCATGCCGCAGGCATCCATAATGGGACGCGGCTTCCGGAACCCTATGCGGGGATCATCGGCGGCAATCTTTAAAATTCCATCACCAATTTCAACCGATTTATGACGGTCGGAATTCAGAGGGCAGCGACGGCAAGGACAGCGACGAGAACGGCGGCAAGCGCGCAGTTGATGCCGATCGCAACGAGGCGGCGGCGGCTTTCTTCGGCGGCGGCAATGGCGATGGCGCGGGCAGGACGGCGTCTTTCAGACATGCGGCGATACTCCGTTACGCGAGAACAGATACCCGGATGATCCGGCCAGCCGGCCCACATCATGTTGTCTCCCGAAGGCGGGAAACGCCGACATTCCGGCAGCATCGACCGCGAGGTCTTAACGGGCGGTAAAGACCGTATCGCTATTCCTGCGTCGCAGGCTCAGGCATCCAGGCCCGCCGCATGGCCGGACGCCCAGGCCCACTGGAAATTGTAGCCGCCGAGCCAGCCGGTCACATCCACAGCCTCGCCCACGAAGTAGAGCCCCGGCACCGTCTTCGCCGCCATGCTGCGGGAATCGAGCGCTGCCGTATCGACGCCGCCGAGCGTGACTTCCGCCGTGCGATAACCTTCCGAGCCCGGCGGACGGAAACGCCAGTCGCGCAGCTTCTGCACGAGCGCCTCGATGCGTTTTCCCGGCTGCTCGGCAAGCGTCCCATCGATGCCGAGATCGCTGACGAGAAGCTGCGCCAGCTTCTTCGGGATATGGTCGGCGAGCACCGTTTGCACCGCCTGCCGGCCGTTCTGCTTGCGAGCGGCGGCAATGACGGCGGCGAAGTCGAGATCGGGGCGGATGTGCAGCGAGATCTCCTCGCCTTCGCGCCAATAGGAGGAAATTTGCAGGATGGCGGGGCCGCTGAGGCCGCGATGGGTGAAGAGGGCCGCTTCCGCAAATTCCGTCTTGCCGTGGCGGGCGATGACATCCACGGCAACGCCGGGCAGGCCTTCATGCGCGGCAAGCGTCGCCGGATCGAGCATCAGCGGCACCAGGCCTGCGCGGGTTTCCGTCACCGGGAGGCCGAACTGTTCGGCGACACGGTAGGCGAAACCCGTCGCGCCCATTTTCGGGATCGACTTGCCGCCGGTGGCAATCACCAGCGAGGCCGCCTCGATGAGGCCGTGCTCCGTGGCGATGCGGAAGGAATGGCCGTCATGGGCGATGTCGGTGATGGCGGTCGAAAGGCGAAGCTCCGCGCCTGCCGCCTTCATCTCGGCAAGCAGCATGGCGATGATGTCCTTCGCCGAGTTGTCGCAGAACAGCTGGCCAAGGGTCTTTTCGTGCCAGGCTATGCGGTGGCGCTCGACGAGATCGAGGAAATCGCGCGGCGTGTAGCGGGCGAGCGCCGATTTGGCGAAATGCGGGTTGGCCGACAAGAAATTCTTCGGGCCGGCATGGATGTTGGTGAAGTTGCAGCGCCCGCCGCCGGAGATGCGGATTTTCTCACCGGGCGCCTTCGCATGGTCGAGCACAAGCACGCGGCGACCCCGCCTGCCTGCTTCGATTGCGCACATCATGCCTGCCGCGCCTGCCCCGATAATGACGACGTCCCGTCGTTCTGCCACGTCCAAAATCCCCGTTCGCCTTTCCTTTCTGCTCTCGCGCCAGAAAGTCAATCGGGACAGGAAAAACAAAAAATACCGCAAAAATCGCGTTTTCTACCCCCCGGGGGGAGCTAGTAAAGGGTTTAACTCTGTCTATGATGGCGCCATCGTCAACAAACCCGGTGTGTCATGCCGTCCAAAAAGAAAGTCGTTACCCCTACAATCGAGAAAGCCGTACGCTCTGGAAAAGTACCTCCCTCCATCAGCGTGCCACGAGGGGTAAAGACCTGGAAGGACGCCGCAGACTGGCTTCGGGCCCGCGGTATCGAGGATATCGAATGCATCACGCCTGATCTTGCAGGCGTCCCGCGCGGGAAGATGATGCCGTCGTCGAAATTCACCTCGAACACCTCGCTGGCGCTGCCTTCCGCCCTCTACCGCCACACGATTTCGGGCGACTACCCGGAAGAAACCGGCAATTTCCGCTACGAGCCGCGCGACAGCGACCTGAAGCTCCTGCCGGATCTTTCCACGCTGTCCGTCGTGCCGTGGGAAACCGATCCGACCGCGCAGGTCATCTGCGACATCGTCGGCTCGACGGGCGAAAGCGTGCCCTATACGCCGCGCAACGTTCTGAAGAACGTCGTGAAGATGTATAGCGACCGCGGCTGGAAACCGGTCGTGGCCCCTGAGATCGAGTTCTATCTCGTCGCGATGAACGAGGACCCGGACTATCCGCTGCATCCGCCGAAGGGCCGGTCCGGCCGCGCCATCCAGGGCGGCCAGGGCTATTCCATCGCAGGGATCAACGAGTTCGACGAACTGATCGACGACATCTACCACTTCTCGGAAAAGCAGGGTCTCGAGATCGACACCCTGATCCACGAAGAGGGTCCGGCACAGCTCGAAATCAACCTGCGCCACGGCGATCCGGTGGAACTGGCCGACCAGGTGTTCCTGTTCAAGCGCACGATCCGCGAGGCGGCGCTCAAACACGGCATCTATGCCACCTTCATGGCCAAGCCCATGCAGGGCCAGGCGGGATCGGCGATGCACATCCACCAGTCGGTGGTGGAGATCGAGACGGGCAAGAACGTCTTCTCCAATCCGGACGGATCGGCTTCGAAGGAGTTCTTCCACTTCATCGGCGGCATGCAGGCCTATGTGCCGAAGACGCTTGTCATGATGGCGCCCTATGTGAACTCCTATCGCCGCCTGACGCCCGAAATGTCGGCGCCGGTCAACAATGCCTGGGGTTACGACAACCGCACCACCGCTTTCCGCATCCCGGTTTCGGATGCCGCAGCGCGGCGCGTCGAGAACCGTCTGCCGGGATCGGATGCCAATCCGTATCTCGCGCTCGCGGCCTCGCTCGGCTGCGGCCTGCTCGGCATCATGAACCAGATCGAGCCGAGCCCGCCGACGGAAGACACCGCCAACGAAGGGTCGATCGACCTGCCACGCGGCCTTCTCGAAGCCGTCTCGCTGCTGGAATCGGATCCGGCCCTTGCGGAGGTTCTGAGCGCGGAGTTCATCGGGCTCTATGCCGGCGTCAAGCGCGGCGAGTTCGAGACCTTCATGCAGGTGATCAGTCCCTGGGAGCGCGAGTTCCTGCTGCTCAACGTCTGAGCAATCACGCGGTCCGGGCCGCTGAAACGATCAGTCCCTGAGAAGCGGCCGGCGCCCCGGCGCGCCGCCGCACCCTCCTGACCGAATGAGTGTGTGCTATGCCCTGGCAAAGCCCGATTTCCCCCGGCGTCTCCTGGTATGAGGCCAGTGTCGGCGACCGTCCCGAATATGCCCCGCTCGACGGCTCCGTCGAGACCGATGTCGCCATTGTCGGCGGTGGTTTCACCGGCCTGCAGGCCGCCTACAATCTCGCGAAGAAGGGCGTGCGCGTCACGCTCATCGAGGCGCATCGCTTCGGCGACGGCGCGTCCGGCCGAAACGGTGGCCAGCTCGGCACCGGCCAGCGCTCCGATGCGGAGACGCTTGAGGCCGAACTCGGCTATGAACGCGCCAAGGCGCTGTTCGATCTCGCGGAAAATGCCAAGCAGCATATCCACGACTTCGCCGCCGCGCAGAAGCTCGAGATCGACTACGTGCCCGGCCAGCTCAATGTCAGCCACAAGGCGAGCTACGAAAAGGACTTCCGCGACCATATCGAGATCGCCGCGACGCGCTTCGGCTACAAGCATCTGAGCTATATGGACCGCACAGAGACCGAACAGCGCGTCGGCTCGAAGCGCTTCTTCTTCGGCATGCGCGACACCGGCACCGGCCATATCCACCCGATGAAGCTCCTGGTCGGCGTTGCCCGCGCGGCACAGGCGGCCGGCGCCAGCCTGCATGAAAAGACCCCTGCCCTGAAGATCGACCGGACGGGCGGCAAGGCCGTGATAACCACTGCTAAGGGCACGATCCGCGCCGACAAGGCCTTGATCTGCTGCAATGCCTATATCGGCGACCTCGAGCCGAAGACGGCGGCGCATGTCATGCCGATCCGCTCCTTCATCGGCGCGACTGTGCCGCTCGACAAGTTTCCCTCGATCATTCCCGGTGGCGAAGCGATTGCCGATACGCGTTTCGTCGTGCGCTATTTCCGCAAGACCCGCGACGGTCGCCTGCTGTTCGGCGGTCGCGAGGCCTATTCGGAAAATCTCGACGACATGACACCGCCCATTCGCCGGCAGATCGAGGAGGTCTATCCGGAGCTGAAGGGCATCGAACTCACCCATGCCTGGGGCGGCTCCGTCGGCATCACCATGCCGCGCAAGCCCTATGTCCGCGAGGTGATGCCCGGCATTACGACGATCGGCGGCTATTCCGGCCATGGCGTCATGCTGTCAAACTATTGTGGCAAGCTCTATGCCGAGGACGTGACCGGCGGCAGCCCGGAACTCGACCAGCTGAAGGCTCTGAAAATCCCGGCCTTCCCGGGCGGTTCGCGGTTCCGTTCGCCCCTTCTGTTCCTCGCCATGACATGGTACGCGCTGCGCGACAGGCTTTGATCGACACGGAACATCGATTTTGTTGCGTTGCACGCTGGTGTTTTTAAATCGATTAGATTATAACGCCCGGCAACAGAACGAGATCGAGATATCCGATGAGCAGCCAGATCATTCCTGTTGAACCCTTCGACTATGTCGTCTTCGGCGGAACCGGCGACCTTGCGGAACGCAAGCTTCTTCCGGCCCTCTACCACCGCCAGCTCGACGGCCAGCTCTCCGACCCGACGCGCATCATCGGCGCGTCGCGTACGGCCTTCACGGATGCGGAATACCGCAAGTTCGCCGTCGACGCGCTGAAGGAGCACCTGAAGCCCGGCGAATTCGAGGACGAACAGGTCAAGACCTTCTGCGACCGGCTGTTCTATGTCGCCGTCGATGCCAAATCCGACGCCGGCTGGGATAAGCTGAAAGAGCTGCTCGATGAGGGCAAGGACCGCGTGCGCGCCTTCTATCTCGCCGTCGCACCGGCGATCTTCGGCGACATCTCGGAGAAGATCCGCGACCATAAGCTGATCACCAAGCAGACCCGCATCGTCGTCGAAAAGCCGATCGGCCGCGACCTCGCCTCCGCCGATGCGCTGAACAACACGATCGGCAAGGTGTTCCGCGAAGAACAGATCTTCCGCATCGACCACTATCTCGGCAAGGAGACGGTGCAGAACCTGATGGCGCTGCGCTTTGCCAATGCGCTCTACGAGCCGCTGTGGAACTCCGCCCATATCGACCACGTGCAGATCACGGTAGCCGAATCCGTCGGTCTCGAAAGCCGCGCCGGCTATTACGACAAGGCCGGGGCGCTGCGCGACATGGTGCAGAACCACATTCTCCAGCTGCTCTGCCTTGTCGCGATGGAAGTGCCCTCCTCCATGGACGCCGAAGCCGTGCGCGACGAAAAGCTGAAGGTGCTGCGCGCGCTGAAGCCGATCGACCAGTACAATGTCGAGCGCCTGACGGTGCGCGGCCAGTATCGTGCCGGTGCTTCGGCTGGCGGCCCCGTCAAGGGCTACCTCGAAGAGCTGGAGGGCGGCGTCTCCAACACGGAAACCTTCGTCGGCATCAAGGCCGAGATCGGCAACTGGCGCTGGGCGGGCGTGCCCTTCTACATCCGCACGGGCAAGCGGCTTGCTGCGCGCATGTCGGAGATCGTCATCACCTTCAAGCCGATCCCGCATTCGATCTTCGATCCCACCGCGGGCCGCATCGAGGCCAACCAGCTGATCATCCGCCTCCAGCCGGACGAAGGCGTCAAGCAGTCGCTGATGATCAAGGACCCCGGTCCCGGCGGCATGCGGCTGCGCAACGTCTCGCTCGACATGAGCTTCGCGGAAGCCTTCGACGCCCGCAACGCCGACGCCTACGAGCGCCTGCTGCTCGACGTCGTCAGGAATAACCAGACACTCTTCATGCGCCGCGACGAAGTGGAAGCCGCATGGCGCTGGGTCGACCCGATCCTGAAGGCCTGGGAAGCGACCGGCCAGCAGGCACAGGGCTACACCGCCGGTACCTGGGGTCCGAGCCAGTCGATCGCGCTGATCGAGCGCGACGGCCGCACCTGGCATGAAGCGTAAGGAATTGCCATGAGCGCGAGACTGCATGAATTCAAGGACGGCGCCGATCTGGCCGAAGGCCTGGCGGACACGGTGTCCGCCGCGCTTGCCGAGGCCATCGCGGCCCGCGGCAAGGCGACCATCGCGGTCTCCGGCGGTTCGACCCCGAAGGCCTTCTTCAAGGCACTGTCCAGCCGCGACATCGATTGGGCGAAGGTGACGGTCACGCTGGTCGACGAGCGCTTCGTGCCGGCCGACAATCCGCGCTCCAACCATCTGCTGGTTGCCGACAATCTGCTTCAGGACGAGGCGAAGGCCGCAGGCTTCCTGCCCCTCTACCGGCACGCCGACAGCGCGGAAGAGGCAGCAAAGATCGTCTCGGCGGATGCCGAATACCTCGGCGCACCCTTCGACGTCGCGATCCTCGGCATGGGAACGGACGGCCACACGGCTTCGTTCTTCCCGGGCGGCAACAATCTCGAAGAGGCCATCTCGGCCGAGACGCCGCGCGGCGTGATCACCATGGAGGCAGAAGGTGCCGGTGAAACCCGCCTTACCTTCACCTTCGCCAGCCTTCAGGATGCCCGCCTTCTGGTGCTGCATATCGAAGGCCAGGGCAAGAAGGACGTTCTGGCCGCCGCGGAAGCGGACGGCCCTGAAACCGACATGCCGATCCGCGCCATTCTCCGGCGCGCGGCAACGCCGGTCGATATCTACTGGGCGCCCTAGAGCGTCCAGCCGGCTGAAGCCGAACATGCCGGCGCGTGGCGCCGTTCAACCGCGGATGGCGCAGCACTCCCGCCCGCTTTACCGTGCAAAAATGCAATCGAGGAAGTCAGGATAGCTCCCATGTCCGCCGACAAACGCATCGAAGCCATCACCGCCCGTATCGTCGAACGCTCCAAGCCGCACCGCGAGCCCTATCTCGGCCGCGTCCGCGCCGCCATCTCCAAGGGTGTGCACCGCTCGACCCTCTCCTGCGGCAACCTCGCGCACGGCTTTGCCGTCTGTTCCCCCGCCGAGAAGGACGCGCTCGCCGGCGACCGCGTCCCGAACCTCGGCATCATCACCTCCTACAACGACATGCTCTCGGCCCATCAGCCCTTCGAGACCTACCCGGCGCTCATCCGTGACGCCGCGCGGGAAGCGGGCGGCGTGGCGCAGGTGGCGGGCGGCGTGCCGGCCATGTGCGACGGCGTCACTCAGGGCCAGCCAGGCATGGAACTCTCGCTGTTCTCACGCGACCTGATCGCCATGGCGGCCGGCGTGGGCCTGTCGCACAACATGTTCGATTCGGTCGTCTATCTCGGCGTCTGCGACAAGATCGTGCCCGGGCTTACGATTGCAGCCCTGACCTTCGGCCACCTGCCCGCCGTGTTCATTCCCGCCGGCCCGATGACATCGGGCCTGCCGAACGACGAGAAGGCGCGCGTGCGCCAGCTTTTCGCCGAAGGCAAGGTCGGGCGGGCCGAACTGTTGGAAGCCGAGTCAAAATCCTATCACGGCCCCGGCACCTGCACCTTCTACGGCACGGCGAACTCCAACCAGATGCTGATGGAGATCATGGGCTTCCACATGCCCGGCGCCTCCTTCATCAATCCCGGCACGCCGCTGCGCGACGCGCTGACCAAGGAAGCCGCCAGGCGGGCGCTCGCCATCACCGCGCAGGGCAACGAATTCACGCCGGCCGGCGAGATGATCGATGAACGCTCCGTCGTCAACGGCGTCGTCGGCCTGCATGCCACGGGTGGTTCGACCAACCACACGCTGCACCTCATCGCCATGGCGCGCGCCGCCGGCATCGTGCTGACATGGCAGGATATTTCCGAGCTGTCCGACGTCGTGCCGCTGCTCGCCCGCGTCTATCCGAACGGCCTTGCCGACGTGAACCATTTCCACGCCGCAGGCGGCATGGGCTTCCTGATCCAGGAACTCCTGAAGACCGGCATGCTGCATGACGACGTGCGCACGGTCTACGGCCAGGGCCTCAAGGCCTATACGGTCGATGCCAGGCTCGGCGAGAACGGCGCGGTCGTGCGCGAACAATCGCCGAAGGTCAGCCACGATCCGAAGGTGCTCGCCAGCATCGAGACGCCCTTCCAGCCGACCGGCGGCCTCAAGATGCTGACAGGCAATATCGGCAAGGCGGTCATCAAGATCTCCGCCGTCAAGCCGGAGCGCCATGTCATCGAAGCCCCGGCAAAGGTCTTTCACGACCAGCTCGAGCTCAACACCGCCTTCAAGGCCGGCGAACTGACCGGCGATTTCATCGCCGTCGTGCGCTTCCAGGGACCGAAATCGAACGGCATGCCGGAGTTGCACAAGCTCACCACCGTGCTCGGCATTTTGCAGGATCGCGGCCAGCGTGTGGCGCTGCTCACCGACGGGCGCATGTCCGGCGCCTCCGGCAAGGTGCCAGCCGCCATCCATGTCACGCCCGAAGCAGTCGATAACGGCCCGATCGGCCGCATCCGCAACGGCGACACGATCCGGCTGGATGCCGCCCATGGCACGATCGAGGTTCTCGTGGACGCCGCCGAATTTTCCGCCCGCCCGCAGGCGACCGCCGATCTCTCGGGCAACGAATTCGGCATGGGCCGCGAGCTCTTCGCCGCCTTCCGCGCCATTGCCGGACCGGCGGATCACGGCGCGAGCGTGCTTTTCGCTTGAGCAGCGTCTCCTTCGGGCAGGCCTGAACCACAAACTCAACGTCATCCTCGGCCTTGAGCCGAGGATCCACGGCCACAGGTGGTGGCGTGCGCTTGGATGGATGCTCGGGTCAAGCCCGAGCATGACGGAGGAGAGGTCGCGCCAAGTTCGGCAACCGGCAGACATAAGAAGAGGGGCGTTTCGCCCCTCTTTTTGTATCAGCTGTAGATATCCAGCGTCCGGCCCTGATGGTTGCGGTGCGCCGAATAGACGAAGATTCGCTGCAGGTCCTTGTCGGAGAGCAGACGCAGGAAGCGGGCCTCGACCACGTCGTTGGGATAGACGCGCTGCGTCAGGCAGCCGATCATCGGCAGGCGGGCACTCACGATATCCAGATAGAAATTGCGCGGCAGCTGGAACTTCGTCGTCATCGTGATGACGGCGCCGCTGCGCGACAGCTTGACGATCAGGCCCCGGCGGGACACGAGATTCATCAGGCCACCGTTCTCGGTGAACTCGATGCGCGCCTCGTTACAAGTGTCCTCCATCGGGAAACTCTTTTCCCGATCGTACATGAAGGACTCTTCCTTATTCAGATAGTTGTTACGCGGTACTTGACCCATGCCCATTTTGCCTGCCCCCGGCACTCTCAAATTTCGGAAAAAGGGTAAGGAGCAAGACTTAACATCGGGTTGAGCGGCAGGCCTAAAATCCTGCCGCCCGGGTGCGAAATCAAACGGCGCGGTAGCTCTGCCCGGCCGCATTGAACAGGTGCAGCTTGGCCCTGTCAGCCGTGAAGCGCACCTTCTCGCCACGCTTGACGTCGAGGATGCCGGGGATCTTGGCGATGATCGGCTCGTTCTGCACGAGGCCGTCAATATAGAGCAGCGTTACCTCGCCGAGCGCCTCGACGATCGACACCGTGCCCTCGAAGAGGAAGTCGTCGCCGGTAGAGATCTGGAGGTCCTCAGGCCGCACGCCGAAACTTGCGGTCTTGCCGACTTCCGAGGCCGCCGTCGGGATATCGACGTTGGAAATCCGGCCGCCCGTCAGTTCCAGCGCGGTCGATGCACCCGCCGCGGTGATCTTCGCCGGGATGATGTTCATGGCCGGCGAGCCGATGAAGCGGGCGACGAAGAGATTGGCAGGACGCTCGTAGAGTTCCAATGGCGGGCCGACCTGCTCGATATGGCCGGCCGAGAGCACGACGATGCGGTCGGCGAGCGTCATCGCCTCGACCTGGTCGTGCGTCACATAGATCATCGTCGTGTCGGCCATCTGCTCGTTGAGCTTGGCGATCTCGATGCGGGTGGCGACACGCAACGCCGCATCGAGGTTCGACAAGGGCTCGTCGAACAGGAAGACCTTCGGGTTGCGGCAGATGGCGCGGCCGATGGCGACGCGCTGGCGCTGGCCGCCCGAGAGCGCCTTGGGCAGGCGGTCGAGATACTTCGTGAGCTGGAGGATTTCGCCGGCCGAGCGCACGCGACGGTCGATCTCCTCCTTGCTCTCGCCGGCGATCCGCATGCCGAAGGCCATGTTGTCGTAAACCGTCATGTGCGGGTAGAGCGCGTAGGACTGGAACACCATGGCGATGCCGCGCTTGGAGGGCGGCACGTCGTTGACGCGTTCGCCGTCGATCGTCATGTCGCCGCCGGTGATCTCCTCCAGACCGGCGATCATGCGCAGCAGCGTCGATTTCCCGCAGCCGGACGGGCCGACGAAGACGATGAACTCGCCCTGCTTGATATCGAGATCGATGCCGTGGATCACATCCACCGCGCCGTAGGACTTGCGGATATCCTTGAGAACCAGCCCTGTCATGCTCTTACCTCCCCAATAGTTTTGACCGATCAAGAAAAGCGGGCGAAGAAGCCGCTCCAGGCCGGAAGTTCGATAGTTTCCTCATGCATGATGCTGCCGAAGCCATGGCCTTCTAGCACCTCCAGCTGGCCCGCCGGAAGATCGGCGAGGCGGGCGATCGGGCTCATGTTGAAAGCGCAGAAAACCTTCTCATTGCCGTGCGTACGCACGAAGGAGAGGATGGCGCCTTCGGCCGACTGGAATTCGATCTCGCCCTTGACCAGCGCCACATGCTCCTTGCGGAAGGCCAGGAACCGGCGGTAGTGCGCGAGCACCGAGGCCGCGTCGCCCTCCTGCACATTGACGGCGCGCTCCAGATGGACGTCGGGAACGGGAAGCCACGGCTTACCAAGGCTGAAGCCGCCGGATTGTTTGTCGCTCTCCCAGACCATGGGCGTGCGGCAACCGTCACGGCCCTTGAAATCCGGCCAGAACTGAATGCCGTAGGGATCCTGAAGGTCCTCATAGGCGAGCTCGGCCTCCGGCAGCGCCAATTCCTCGCCCTGATAGATGCAGACGGAGCCGCGGAGCGACATCAGGAGGCTGGCGAGCAGCTTGGCATGGGCCTCGTGATCGGTGACGGCGTTGCCCCAGCGAGTGACATGGCGCATCACGTCATGGTTCGAGAAAGCCCAGCAGACCCAGCCCTCGGGAGCCGCCTTTTCCAGCGCGCGCTGGGTATCGGCCACGAAGGCCGGCGTCAGCGGATCGGGCGCCAGGAATTCGAAGGCATAGCACATGTGCATCTTGTCGCCGCCGGACGTGTATTCGCCGGCGATCTCCAGACCGCGCTGGCTGTCGCCCACCTCGCCCACGGCGGCAATCGCCGGGAACTCTTCCATGACGGCGCGGAAGCGCTTCAGGAATTCCAGATTCTCCGGCTGGTTCTTGTCATAGAGATGTTCCTGATAGTTATAGGGGTTCACGGCCGGCGCCGTCTGCGCATTGCGCCGCTCGGGGGCGAGCGACGGGTTGTCGCGCAGTTCCTTGTCGTGGAAATAGAAATTGATCGTGTCGAGGCGGAAGCCGTCGACGCCGCGCTCCAGCCAGAAGCGCGCGACCGAGAGCAGCGCGTCCTGGACTTCCGGATTGTGCAGGTTCAGGTCCGGCTGCGAGGTCAAAAAGTTGTGCATATAATATTGCAGGCGCGTCGGATCCCACTGCCAGGCGGAACCCCCGAAGATCGACAGCCAGTTGTTCGGCGGCGTACCGTCGGGCTTCGAGTCGGACCAGACATACCAGTCCGCCTTGGGATTGGTGCGGCGCGAGCGGCTTTCGACGAACCACGGATGCTTGTCGGAGGTGTGCGACAGGACGAGATCGATCATGACGCGAATGTTGAGGCGGTGCGCCTCGGCGATCAGCGCATCGAAATCGGCCAGTTCGCCGAAGATCGGGTCGACATCCTGGTAGTCCGAGACGTCGTAGCCGAAATCCTTCATCGGCGAGGTGAAGAACGGCGAAATCCAGATCGCATCCGCACCCAGCGAGGCGACATGGGCAAGCCGCTCGGTGATGCCCTTGAGGTCGCCGATGCCGTCACCATTGGTATCCTGGAACGAGCGCGGATAGATCTGGTAGATCACCGCGCCGCGCCACCAGTCCTTGTCCGGAATGAGAAGGGTGGAATCCGACGTCGTCGTCATTCTGGTATTTCCTGTTTTACTTTGTTTTATGCAATTCCGGACGCAAAACCGCTTCACACTTTGGCTGGAATTGCTTTCATTAACCGCCCTTGACCGAACCCGACAGCAAGCCGCGCACGAGATAGCGTTGCAGGCTGAAGAACACAATGAGGGGTACGATGATGGTGATGAAGGCGGAGGCCGTGAGGATTTCCCAGTTGCCGCCGCGCGAACCGAGCAGGTTCACCAGACGCCCGGTCAGCACCAGTTCGTCATTGCCCGTGCCGAGGAAGACCATGGCGACGAGCAGGTCGTTCCAGGTCCACAGGAACTGGAAGATGGAGAACGAGGCGAGTGCGGGAAAGGAGAGCGGCAGGATGATCTTCACGAAGATATCGAAATCGGACGCGCCATCGACACGGGCGGATTCCAGGATTTCGCGCGGCAGGCCGGCCATATAGTTGCGCAAGAGATAGACCGCAAGCGGCAGACCGAAGCCCATATGGGCAAGCCATATGCCGACATAGGTTTTCGCGGGCACCCCGAAGAAGGCGCCGACGCCGTTATAGAGCTTCAGGAGCGGGATCAGCGACATCTGCAACGGCACGACGAGCAGGCCGACGATGACGGCAATCAGGATCGCCCGGCCGGGGAACGGCATCCAGGCCAGCGCATAGGCGCAGAAGGCGGCAACGAGGATCGGGATGATCGTCGAGGGGATCGCCACCGTCAGCGAGTTGATGAAGGAGGAGCCGATGCCGGCGGCGTTCAGCACTTCGCGATAGTTGTCGAGCGTGAAGCGCGGCGGTACGGAGGCCGTGTAAAAGATGCGCTGGCCGCGCGTGCCTTCCATCTTGGTCGGCGAGACGATCTGGTAGCTGCCGTCCTCATTGACGGTCAGCGTCTGGCCGTCACCCAGATCGGCGGGCTTGCCGGCTTCGAAGGCGGACGGCTGCAACGGACGCACGCCGAAGGCCGAGACCTTGGCAGTGTTGCCTTCGAGGAGCTTGCCCTCAATGACGAATTTGCCGTCCTTCTCGACCTGCACTTCAGGCGAAGCGGCGCGGCCGGTGAGGTTCTGCGAGGAGGTGGACAGTGCCGTCCACCAGCCGGAGACGGCGAGTTGATCCTTATCGCGCAGCGACGAGATCAGAAGGCCGGCGGTCGGCAGCGTCCAGAGCGCGACGAGCAGCAGGACGGAAATATGGACGACGATGATGAGCGGCGAACGGGCGGAAGCAATCATCTCAGCGCTCCATTTCCTTGGTGGCGTTGCGGATGTTCCAGATCATGATCGGAATGACCAGGATCATGATGACGACGGCAATGGACGCGCCGCGCCCGAAATCGCCGCCGCCGCGGAACATCCAGTCGAACATCAGGTTCGCCAGAACCTGCGTCTGCCATTGCCCGTTGGTCATGGCGAGCACGATGTCGAAGACCTTGAGGACGAGGATGGTGATTGTCGTCCAGACCACGGCGATCGTGCCCCAGATCTGCGGCACCATGATCTTGAAGAAGATCTGCATGCCGTTCGCGCCATCGATGACGGCCGCCTCGATGGTTTCCTCGGGAATGCCGCGCAGCGCCGCCGAGAGGATGACCATGGCGAAACCGGTCTGGATCCAGATCAGGATGACCATCAGGAAGAAATTGTTCCAGAAGGGAATGGTCATCCACGCCTCGGGCTGGCCGCCCATGGCGACCACGACGGCGTTGAGGATGCCGATCTGTTCGGAGCCTTCCGAGCGATAGTCGTAAACGAATTTCCAGATGACGGCGGCGCCGACGAAGGAGATCGCCATCGGCATGAAGATCAGGGTTTTCGCGATATTGCCCCACCAGATGCGGTCGGTCAGCGCCGCGATGACGAGCCCGAAGAAGGTGGAAAGTGCGGGCACCACGAGGAGCCAGAGGAAATTGTTGAAGATCGACTGGCGGAACTCGCCGTCGTTGAACATCCAGATGAAATTGCTGAAGCCGACGAACTGCTGGCCGGAGCGATCATGGAAGGCGAGCCGGACGGATTCGAAGACCGGATAGACGAGGTAGATGGCGAGCGCGAACAGCGCCGGCGCCATGAACAGCCAGGGCCTGACGGCATTGGTGATGCGCAGGTTCTGCGATGCCTGCGCGCCCGTCAGCCCCTTGGAGGGGAAAATCTTGTCGAGCAGCCAGTTCGTTCCGAAGAAATAGGCGGCACAGGCGAGTACGCCCCCCACCATCGTGAGAATGGCAAATAACAATTGCTGCATGGCAGTTCCTCCCCAGGAATGCTTCCCCGACGCTCTTTTCCACGCGCAATCCGGACCTTGAGAGGCACAAGGGGCGCTCACGCGGTTTGCACCGCATGGTCCGGCTGCATGTGGGCATGCTTGGGAAAACCGGCGGACGGACGCCCGCCGGTTTGCCAGGATGTTACTTGATGGCGTCCCAGGCCTTCTGGACACCGCCGGCGACATCGGCCGCGGACTTGCCGCCGACGAAGTCGACCATGCCCGTCCAGAACGCGCCCGCGCCGATCTTGCCCGGCATCAGGTCGGAACCGTCGAAACGGAAGGTCGTCGAGTTCAGCAGGATTTCACCCTGCTTCTTCATCGGACCGTTGGCATAGGCTTCCTTGTTGGCGCTCTTGTAGGGCGTCAGGAAGCTCGTCTGCGCCATCCAGACTTCATGGGCGATCGGCGTCTTCAGGAATTCGATGAAGGCGCGCGAAGCCGGGGTGTCCTTGGTGATCATGGCAAGCGTGCCGGCACCGAGAACCGGGTTGCCGAGTTCCGGCTTGCTGGCATAGGGCGGCATGTAGAAGAAGTCCGCATCCTCGCCCACGACCGTGCCCTCAGGGAAGAAGGACGGGATGAACGATGCCTGGTGGTGCAGGTAGCACTTCGGCGGCGAGGCGAAGAGGCCCTTCGGGCTGTCACGGAAGTCGGTGGAGGCAACGGCAGCCGCGCCGCCATCGACGAACTTGTCGTTCTTGGCGAACCAGCCGAATTCATCCAGCGCGCTGATCACAGCCGGATCGTTGAACGGGATCTCGTTCTTCACCCACTTGTCGTAGGTCTCGGGCGATGCCGTGCGCAGCATCAGGTCTTCGACCCAGTCGGTTGCCGGCCAGCCGGTGGCGCCACCCGAACCGAGGCCGATGCACCACGGGGTGCCACCGTCGGCGACGATTTTTTCCGTCAGCGCCTTAAGGTCTTCCATGGTCTTCGGCACTTCGTAGCCGGCATCTTCGAAGTTTTCCGGCACGTACCAGACGAGCGACTTCACGTCGATCTTGTAGGGGAAGGCATAGAGCGCGGCAGTGCCGTCCTTGCCCTTGTAGGTCGAGAGATCGACCCAGGACTGGCCGGCGGCGTAATTGTCGAGAAGCCACTTCTGGGTCTCCTCGCCGAGCGGCGTCAGGTAACCCTTGGACGCGAGGTCGGCGATCAGGCCCGGCTGCGGGAGGATGGCGACATCAGGCGGGCTGCCGGCCTGGGTGTCGATGACGATCTGCTGTTCGTAGTTTTCCGAGGAGGAGTATTTCAGGTCAACGCCCGTCGCTTCGACGAAATAGGCATAGACGTTCTTGAAGAGCGCCTCGTCCTCGCCGCGCCAGGGGCCGAAGATCGTCAGCGTCTGGCCCTTGAGGTCATGGCCCTTCTTGAAATCTTCAAAGCTCTGCCAGTTGAATTTCGAATCCTCGCCGGGCTTGAACTTCAAATCGGCAGCAGCAGCGCCGCCCGCCATCAGAAGTGCCAGCGCAGCCGTCATCAGCAATGTCTTTTTCACGTGATTTGCCTCCCATAGCAAACCCGCCCTCCCGGGGCAGGCATTCTCTAAAATACCCCAAAATTCAAAGCGCTTTGGATTTCCTTTCATCCCATTTCCCCCTCACCCTCGTCAAGTACCCCCAAATCATTTCAAACAAAAACGCCGTGTCTGACGCAGTGCAGCGTAGTTTTGCGCCGCAAAATGACCAAATCCGCTTTTCCTGAAGGAATTGCTGATGTTAGATGTCAAAACGCTTTGGGAACAATATGGGGAATATCAACGCACAATCTCCAAAGCGCTTTTAATGTTTCAAGAAAGCTAAGCATGTGAATCTCAAGCAGTTATCGCAATTGCTGGGTCTGTCGCAGACAACCGTCAGCAGGGCGCTGAACGGCTATCCGGAAGTCAATGCCGAGACGCGCCAGCGGGTTCTCGATGCCGTCCGGGAGACAGGCTACCGCCCCAACCGGGCCGCGCAGCGGCTTGCAACGGGCCGCGCCGGCTCGATCGGCCTCGTCATGCCGACCGCCGACGGCATCGAGTCCGACGTGCATTTCGGCGAGTTCCTCGCCGGCCTCGGCGACGAGGCGGTCAAGCACGACTTCCACTTCGTCATCAATCCAAGCCACCCGGAAGACGAGGTCGCCACCTGCCGCCGGCTGGTGGCCAGCGGCAATGTCGATGCGCTGTTCCTTGCCTATATGCGCGAGAAGGATCCGCGCATCGCCATGATGAAGTCGCTGAAGACGCCCTTCGTCGTGCATGGCCGCTCGATGGGCATCGCGACGGACTACCCCTATCTCGATATCGACAATACGGGCGCTTTCTACGACGCCGCGCGGCTACTCGCGCAGCTCGGCCACCGGCACATCGCCCTCATCAACGGCCCCGACTATCTCACCTTCTCCAAGCGTCGGACGAAGGGCACGGTGCGGGCGCTGGCCGAACACGGCCTCGTGCTGCGCGACGAATGCAATTCCAATTCGCAGATGACCGACGAGCACGGGTTTCGCGCGATGGAACGCTTCCTGAAGCTCGATACTCCGCCGACGGCGGTGCTGTGTTCCAGTACGGTTCTGGCGCTCGGCGCGGTGCGGGCGATCAACCAGGCGGAGCTGAAGCTCGGCTCGGACATCTCCCTGATCGCCCATGACGACGTGCTGCCGATGCTGAAGCCGGAGAATTTCATGGTCCCGCTGACGACGACGCGCTCATCGCTGCGCGCCGCCGGCCAGCGTATCGCGCGAAGGCTGATCGCCGATATTCTTCAATTGGAGACCTTGCCGCAGCAGGAGCTCTGGAAGACCGATCTGATCGTGCGTGCCTCGACCGGCCCTGCCCCCACGGGCAAATAAAAAGGCGCCCCGCGGGGCGCCTTTTTATGTTCGCGCGATTAAAACTTCGGCGGCGTCCTGCCTGCCTTGCGATAGGCGGCGATGACGGTGTTCGCCATCAGCATGGCGATGGTCATAGGGCCGACCCCGCCCGGGACCGGCGTGATGACACCGGCAACCTTGGCGGCTTCCTCGAAGGCGACGTCGCCGACAAGGCGGGTCTTCCCCTCCGCCGTCGTGATCCGGTTGATGCCGACATCGATAACGGTGGCACCCGGCTTCACCCAGTCGGCCTTCACCATTTCCGGACGGCCGACGGCGGCCACCAGGATATCGGCATTGCGGCAAACGCCGGCAAGATCTTTTGTCCGCGAATGGGCCGTCGTCACCGTCGCATTGGCGGCGAGCAACAAAGCCGACATCGGCTTGCCGAACAGGTTCGAGCGGCCGATCACCACTGCGTTGAGACCGGAAAGATCCTCGCCATGGGTGCGGCGCACGAAAACCATGGCGCCGGCCGGCGTGCAGGAGACGAGACCGCCGTCGAGATCGCCCGTCGCCACCTTGCCTGCATTGACGACATGCAGGCCGTCGACGTCCTTCTCCGGCTTGATCGACTGGATGATCGGATCCGAATTCAGGTGCTTGGGCAGCGGCAGCTGGACGAGGATGCCGTGGATGGTCTCGTCGGCATTCAGCGTCTCGACGAGAGCGGCGAGCTCTTCCTGCGTCGTCTGCTCCGGCAGCGTATGCTGGATGGAGTTGAAACCGCATTCCTTCGACATGCGGCTCTTGGCACCGACATAAGCGTGGCTTGCCGGATCATCGCCGACGATGACGACGGCGAGACCGGGCTTGACGCCGGCCTCGTTTTCCAAGGTCACGGTCGCGGCCTTCACGGCGTCAATCACGGAAGCGGCAACCTGCTTCCCATCGATAATGGTGGTCACATTTCTCTCCCTGATGAATTGCGCTCACTTTAGGAGCGCGGCTGCACGGCGGGATGGCCTCTTAACGCCCTATGCTGTCCAAAACGCATAAATTCAAGCGTCCCGTTTTGCAAACGCCCCGCCCAATTCGTTAACACCCGTTTTCCTGTCAGCCTTGAGAGGGCGTTTGGGCGGCATGAGAGAACCAATCAGATGCCCGCATAAGTCTTTTTTTGAAGCACCCGTCGCAAATATTTTTACCCGGAAAGGCCCGAAAGCGATGATGACAACGCAGGAAAAACAATATTTTTCAGTGAGATAACATAGGCGGAACGTGCATGGTTAGCAAAGGATAAAAGCACCCCGCCGCCTTCTAACGAATTCCTTAAAAGCCCTTTCAGGCGGGCTTGTTACACCGGCTTCCAGCAGCACAAGTATTGCGGGAGCAGCATGAAGCCCTTTCCCACATTCCCCGATGACAGCGCCATCCGGCGGGCCATGACGGCCGGCCGGTCCGGTCGCCAGACGTGCGGTGTTACCGCGAGAGGGGCCCTGTCATGAACCTCGTGTCAGGCAACATCGTCACTGCACAACGCGACATTCTCGGTCTTCCCGTCTGCGAACTCAGCTGGGCCGACGCCTTCACCTTTGCCGAAGAGGTGGCGACCATGCCCTTCGGCCAGACCGTCATCGCCTTCATCAACGCCAACAATGCGAACCTGATGATGCGCGATCCGGAATACCGCGCCGTGCTCGAGCGCCAGGTCGTCTTCCCCGACGGCCACGGCGTCGACATCGCCTCGATGGTGTTCCACGGCCGCAAGTTTCCGGCAAACCTCAACGGCACGGATTTCGTTCCAGCGCTCTTGACCTATATCGCCAAGCCGATGCGCGTCGCCCTGATCGGCACCCGCCAGTCGATATTGACGCGTGCGACGGAAAACTTCCGCCGCCACGCACCATGGCATGAATTCATCCCGATTTCCGACGGTTTCTTCGACCGGGCGAAATCCGACGAAATCATGGAGCAGGTGCGCGAGGCCAATGTCGATATACTCCTGGTCGCCATGGGCAGCCCGGCGCAGGAGAAGTGGATCGACCGCCATGTCGGCCCCGGCCATGCCCGGCTGGTGCTGAGCGTCGGCGCGCTATTCGATTTCGTGGCCGGCGACGTGCGCCGCGCGCCGCTCGGCATCCGCAAGCTGCGCCTCGAATGGCTCTACCGGCTGATGCAGGAGCCTGGCCGCCTTTGGCGACGCTATGTGATCGGCAATCCGCTCTTCCTCTACCATGTCATGCGCTACAAGCTGTCAGGCATGGTGGTGAAGCGACCTGCCGACGAAACGATGGAAGCCGGCACGCGGTAGAGTCTTTTGTTTTCATTTGTCTTTTCGGGAAAACCGGTTCCCACTTTTCCCTGACAAACTCTCGCGGCCGGCTCCCTCAAAAACTGCCTCAACTCAGCGGCGGACCTTAGTGTCCGCCGCTTTTTTCTGCCGGCTTCACCTCGGGCACCTCGCCCTTCAGAAGCGTAACGCCCTTCTTGGGCGCCGGATCCTCGATGGAGGCGGTGGTGATGTAATCGATCTGCTCGACATAGACCTCCGCAATGACATCAGCGCCGAAGCGGCGATTGAGCCCTTCCTTCACGACGCCCCTGAAGGCATCGAGATCGAAATTTCCGGTCGCTGTCACATCGATCATCTTCTTACCGACCAGCAGCGTATAGAGCTCGTCCGTGATCGCCTGCGGCAACGGAACGACCTGCTTGGCCGCCAGCTCCTTGTTCGCCTTGTAGGCGAGTTTGGTGAGCAGATAGCCGTTGACGCCTCCTTCCCCAATGACTGGCACGGTCGTCGTGTAGCCGGTGACGAATTCCATCGCGGCTTCGCGCGCCGCGGCTTCCTCGTCGATCTTGGGAGCCGAGGCCATCTTCAGCGAAAAATATACGGCGGCGAGCGTGACGGCGAGGACCCAGACGCCGGTGCCGATGAGCTTGATCATGTACCGTAACCCAGGCGGAACTGTTCCTGAGAATAGGTGCCGTCAGCCTCGAGGTCCTGCACCGCATTCTTCAAGATGGAGACGACCTCACGCACGGCATCGAGATGGGCCGAGACGCGCTGGGCATTGGTGGCGAGCTTTTCGCGCACCCGGCCGAGCTGCGGCGAGAAACTTTGCGGAACCTCTTCCGGGCGCACGTCGCGCGTTAGCATGGCCAGCTCATAGAGGCAGCGGCTCTTGTGGGCATTCGACGTCGGCAGATCGAATTCGGGATCGCGGCCGATATTGACGTTTTCGTTGTCGATGATGGTTTCAAGCCGACCGAGCACAGAGCGGATTCGGATTTCGTTGCTTGCCTGTTCCATTTTGTTGTTCTCCGCTTATGCCGTTTTCTTGTGGTCTTTGATGCCGGGCGTCAGGTCGGCGAATGCCTCGCGCTGCAAGGCCTGCACCATGCCGGAGGCGACACGGTCGGGATCGTTGTCCTTGGCGCCGCCCGAGATGCCGCTCTTCTTGGCGAGCGCCTCGGCAATGCCGATGCCGCCGCCCTTGCCGAGCGCTTCGCCCAGCTGATCGGCCATCATGCCACGCCACATTTCGCCGGCCGTGCCTTCGCCGTAGATCTGCTCGCTCTCGCTCGGCATCATCGATTTCACGAAGTTCTGCAAAACCATCGTTTCGAACTTGCGCAGATGTTCCGGTACAGCCGCCTTGCCGCCGACGGCGGAAACACCGTTCGACGCCGCAGTCGCGCCAGCAGAATCACGATTGAGAATGGTGCCGACGGCGGCCTGGAATCCGGCGCCTGCTTCGGCAAGACTGGTCGCTTCGAAGGAAGCGCGGTTCGATTTCAGCTTGGCTTGCGCTTCCTGAACCTGGGTGGGATCGGCAGCGCGCACGACATCGAGCACCAGATCGCTGGGGGGAGTAATTGCCACGTCTCAAAGCCTTTCAGGTAAATCCTGCGAGCCGGACCCGTCCTCATGGCGGTCCGCCGGCCTCATGACCATCGGGACATCGGTCTGCCCGAACTGCACATCGCAGCCGCTGCGGCAAATCTCTTCATCGTCCGTGAGAAGACTATCGCTGCTCAACCTTACGGGAGGCTGGTGGCGGATGACGATGCCGTGACGGCGGCGTATCCGGAATCCAATTTGAGGCAAGCTTGATCGGATGCGTGCAAAACGCCTTTTTCTTCCAACGGCTTGGAGAAGGCGTCAGTCGTCGCCACCCTTGTAGGCGATGTGCTGGTCGATCAGATCGTAGATGGCGTCGTCCGCCGCCTCGCGCTCTTCGGCGCTGCGGGCTTCCTTCATATGGTCTTCCATGCGGTCGCCCTTGGTGCGCTCGCGCACCACACGCATCTCATGCATCTGCTGGACGTTGGCCAGCATCTGGTCCTGCTGCTGCAACCGGCTGTACTGGCCGGAATAGTGGCGCGAGAAGCTGCGATGCACGGGGTTCAGAGAATTGATCGCATCGGCGACCGCATCCATTGTCTCGGCAGCTTCCTGGCGCTGGCGCGTGGTATTGGCAAGATCGATCTCCGCCATCTTTTCGAGATGCCGCTGCACCGTCACGAGACGTTTGAGCTTTTCCGACCGGCTCTGCGCCATCGCTATTCTCCCCTGAAGACCGGAATGAAGCCGCTCGCGAAAATCTCAAGCAGCGAGGAGATGCCGAAATAGAGCAGGAACAAGCCGCCCATGATGATGAAGGGCAGCGAGACGAAGTAGATCGGAATCTGCGGCGCAAGCTTGTTGATCAGGCCGACAGAGACGTTGAACACGAGGCCGTAGAGAATGAACGGGCTCGCCAGCCGCAGCATGATCATGAAGGTCTGGCTGAGCGTGTCGGTGAGCGTGATCAGCGCGCTCTGCGGATTGAAGCCGGCGCCGATCGGCATGACATTGTAGGATTCGATCAGCGCCCGCATGACGACATGGTGGAAATCCAGCATGAACAGCACGAGCAGGCCGGCAAAGGACAAGAGGTTCGTCAGCTGGTTTTCCTGGGTGTCTTCCAGCACATCCGGTGTCGGCGGCGCGTTGAAGCCCATCATCATGGTCAGCACCGTGCCGGCAAATTGCAGGCCGAGCACGTAGTAGCGGGCGATCAGGCCGATGGCCGCCCCCGTCAGCGTTTCGAAGGCGATCATCGAGAGATAGCCGTCGAGATCGCCAGTGGCGCGCGGATAGATGACATCCCACATGATGGGCAGCACGCCCATCGAGATGGCGATCGCCAGGAAGAGGCGAATCTGGATCGAAATACGGGCCGAAGAAAAGCCCGGCAGCAGCATGAAACACCCGCCGACACGGCAGAAGGCGGCGAACAGCGCCAGCACCGTGCCCTGCGGGTCGGTTATCATGAAATCGAGCCGAGGATCTTGATCTCGATGCCCTTGGCGAGCTCGACATGCGAGAGAACCGGCAATGTTGCAAACAGGCGTTCGATGATCATGCGCACATAAGAGCGGGATTCGGGCGACGTGACCAGTACAAAGGGCGTGCCGCGGTCCAGAAACTCGCGGATAACCCGGGTCGCCTGTTCGGAAAACTCTTCGAGCTGGCGCGGGTCGATGTCGAACTCGACGATTTCGCCCTTGCTGTCGCGCTTCAGCGCCTGGTGGAACACCATGTCCCATTTGTTGCCGAGACGCAGCACCGGCAGCACGCCGTTGTCGGTCAGATCGCCGCAGATCTGCTGGGCCATGCGGATGCGGACATGCTCGACGATCTGCTCGGTCTTGCGCACATGCGGTGCGAGTTCGGCGACTGCTTCGAGGATGAGATGCAGGTTGCGGATGGAGACGCGCTCGGCGAGCAGCAGCTTCAGCACGGCCTGAAGACCGGAATAGGACATGTGCGACGAGCAGATCTCGTCGGCAAGCTTGCGGTATTCCGGGTCGAGGCGCTCGATCAGCACCTTGACGTCCTTGTAGGAGAGGAGCTGCGGCAGGTTGTTGCGGATGACTTCCGACAGATGCGTCAGCACCACCGAAACGTTGTCGATCGGATGGAAGCCCTCGCGGCGCAGGTCTTCGGCGAAGGTTTCCAGGATCGAGACGGCCGGCATGCCGAAGGCGGGTTCGCGGATCTCGTCACCCGGCACGCTCGGCTTGCGCCCGCCCCCGGTGACGACCAGCACTTCGCCGACGCGCACGATGTTTGAGGCGATCGTCGTGCCGTGGATGCGGATCTGATAGGACTTGTCGGGAATGGCGATGTCGTCGGAAACCTTGATTTCCGGCACGACGAAGCCGTATTGCCCGGCGAATTTCTTGCGCATCTTGCCGACGCGGAAGGCCAGTTCCTGGTGCGCGCCGAGAAGACGGGTGGAGACCTGCTTGCCAAGCAGCAGTTCGATCTCGGCGGTCTTGAGCACCGACTTGACCGAATCCTTCTCCTGGTCGCGCGTCGCCTGAACCTGCTGGGCTTCGGCAGCACGCTTGACCTGGTTCTCGGCCTCGATGCGGCGCGGGATGATCCAGCCGCCGAAAGCCATCAGGCCGCCGAGCACCATGAAGGGCAGGAAGGGCAGGCCCGGCATGAGGGCGAGCATGATCATCAGTCCTGCGGCAACGAGAAGCGCGCGCGGATAGCCGGAGAGCTGGTTGATGACCGCCTGGTCGGTGGAGCCCGACGTGCCGCCGCGCGAGACGATGAGGCCTGCGGCAAGCGAGACGATGAGGGCCGGGATTTGCGAGACGAGACCGTCGCCGACCGAGAGCTTGACGAAGACGTCGGCGGCTTCGCCGAGTTCCATGCCGTGGCGGAAATAGCCGATGATGATGCCGCCGAACACGTTGATGGCGGTGATGAGCAGGCCGGCAATGGCATCGCCGCGCACGAATTTCGAGGCACCGTCCATCGAACCGAAGAAGGAGCTTTCCTCTTCCAGCTCGCGGCGGCGCAGCTGCGCCTGCTTCTCGTCGATGAGGCCGGCCGAAAGGTCGGCGTCGATCGACATCTGCTTGCCGGGGATCGCATCGAGGGTGAAGCGCGCGCCGACTTCCGCGATACGCGTCGCACCCTTGGTGATGACGATGAAGTTCACCACGATCAGGATCATGAAGACGATGAGACCGATGACGAAGTCGCCGGACATGACGAGGCTGGCGAAACCGGCAATCACGCCGCCCGCCGCATCGTGGCCCTCGTTGCCATGCGAGAGAATGACGCGCGTCGTCGCGATGTTGAGCGACAGGCGCACCATGGTGGCGATGAGGAGGACTGTCGGAAAGGCCGAGAAATCGAGCGGCCGCTGGATCCACAGCGAGACCATCAGGATCAGGACCGAGAAGGCGATGGAAAAGGCCAGGCCTATGTCGATCATGAAGGCCGGGATCGGCAGGAAAAGGATCGACAGGATCGTCAGGATGCCCACGGCGAACGCGACATCGCGACCGCTGGGGCTGACCTTCGGAAGGTTGATTGCCGGAACTTGCGCCATCTTTATGCTTCCCGTCTCATCATGAGAGGCGGCGGCGCGGAACATGCGTCGCCCATTTCACCCGATGACCTACAGGGCGAAGCTTGCGCGAGGATGGGGAAAGCCACGCCGGTAAGGCGTGAAGCGCGACTGGAGGCGCGCTAGAACCCGCTCTGGATGCGGGAGAAGACGAGATCCGTGAAGATGGAGATCTGGGCGCCGATGAAGGGCGCCGAAATGGCGATCGCAACGAAGATCGCCAGGATTTTCGGCACGAAGGTGAGGGTCATTTCCTGCACCTGCGTCAACGCCTGCACGAAGGCGATGGTGACGCCGACGATCATGGCGGCAAGCACAGCCGGTCCGGAGGCCACGACGACCGTCCAGATGGCTGCCTGCGCTATGTCGAGGGCATCTGCCTCATTCAAGTCTTGGTTTCGCTTATCTTCACGCCCGGTCCGATGACGAGTTTCTCGCCCGAATCAAGCTTGGCTACGATACCGTCGTTGTATAGCGTCACTTCCTTGACGACACCAGTAATCTTGCCGTCCTCGCTGGTGACGGTGCGACCGATCACGGAGTTGGCTTCCTGCAGCGACGTGCGCTGCAGCAGGCTTTCGAGGTTCTTGTTCGTCTTGATGGTCTGCTCGACCTGCGAGAAGGTCGCGAGCTGCGCCATCTGCTGGGCCGAATCCATCGGCTCGGTCGGATCCTGGTTCTTCATCTGCGCTACGAGCAGCTTCAGGAAGCTCTCATAGTTCAGCGTCGCCGACTTTTCGGCGGTCGTCGCTTCGCTGCCCGTCGCGACCGGAGTGGACGTGGCGCTGCTTGCGGCGCCGACCGGGGTTACCATGGTGCGATCTCCCTGCGGATCTGCTCGATCGTGGCGGG
Organism: Shinella sp. 20P9.1.1; assembly: GCF_057798995.1. Lineage (NCBI taxonomy): Bacteria > Pseudomonadati > Pseudomonadota > Alphaproteobacteria > Hyphomicrobiales > Rhizobiaceae > Shinella > Shinella sp. 20P9.1.1. Next base: position 432,434 of record NZ_JBYOLC010000002.1, on the reverse strand, counting down.
CGCCATTTCCTGGTTGTTGAGAATGCGGTCCTCGATCGGGTAGAGACCGCGGATCGCCTTCAGCGCCTCGAAGGCGCGGCCCTGCGTGACGAGTGCATCGACGCGCTTCAGCTCGGCAAGCACCTCTTCGTTCTTGAAGCACGAGAGCAGCATGATGACCGACTTGCGGAACATGGCGATCGACTGCTCGGCGCCTTCCGGATTGATCAGCGCCATCTGCGCGATGAAATAGAGCTGGCGAAGCGGGGTCGTCGCCTGTTCCGGCTGCAGAACGTGATTTTCCAGAAGGAAGGTCACGTCGTTGAGGAATTCGATCGCCACCTTGCGATCAACCCGCAGAACGGCGCCGTTGACAAAAATGCGTTCCCCAGACTTCAGCGATATACGCAGCGTACTTTTCATTTGATTCCATCCTTGATGATGGTTGTAATGTCGATAATGCCCTGGAAATTCTTGGATTCGCGTTTGCGGATCTTTTCGATTTCCTTGAGAATCCAGATTGCGATCGAGATCAGATTGGCCCTGAGTTCGTCGTCGAGCTGGTTTTCCGGATTTCCGAGATCCTCGATGAACCGGATCCAAACGCGACGCGTGTAATAGACGGCCTCGACCGCTTCCTTGCCGTAGGTTCCGCCGGCCGCGATTGCAGCTTCCAAAAGCGCAACAGACCGTTCGAGGACCTGCCGTTCTCGATCTTTCGAGACGGCGACGCCCTCCTCCATGATCTCGGCATATGAAAACTGGTACATTCAGACATCCTTCATGTGTGTCCGTATCCTCTGCTTCATCAGAGGTAGTTCAGCAGGCTCAGGTTCTGGATCCGCGAGGTGAGCGTGTAGGCGAGCGAAAGCTGCGATTCGAGCGTGGTCACGCGTGTCGCCGCCTCGTAGGTATCGATGCCTTCCATATCCTTGATGCTGGTGCTCAAGATGGTGACCTGGGCGTCGAGAGAGGTGTTGGCCTGGGTCACGCGGGATTCGGAAATGCCGAGCTTCGAGCGTTCCCCGTCGATGCCGGAGACGGCGCGGCCCATATAGTCGATCGCTGCATCACTCACGACCTTGCGGGACGCCTCGGAAATATTGAGTGCCAGGAGTTCCTTGCCGATCACCAGACCGAGCGCCATGTGGCGCATGCCGTCCACATTGGTGTTGGTCGAGCTCTGCACCGTTTCGGAGGCGCTGATGCGGCTGTTCATGTTCTCGTCAGACGCGTTCGACCAGTTGTTCTCCCAGTCCACGCCCATGAAGCTCGTCTCGAGCGAGTCGACAAATGACTGCATGTCCGTGGGGTCGATGGTCGAAACAGCCGCATCGGTCTGGTCGAAGCCGAAATGCGCCAGGAAAGCGGCGTCGAAAGCGGTCTTCGCATCCGACACGGGCGATGTCTGGGCATAGTCGTTGAACGGCATCACGTCGGAATTGATGCCCGCGAACAGGTATTCGCCGCTGAAGGAGGTGTTGGCCGCCGCCGTGAAGGTCGACAGCGCCTCGCCGATATTCTTCTGGGCAAGCTGGAGCTGGTCGGAGGAGGTGATGCCGGAAAGCGCGATGAGCACGCCCATGGCGTCGTTTGCCGCCGTCGACATCTGGCCGAGCGCGGCCTGGGAGGCGGCAAGGCGCTGCGTCGTCAGGGCGTTGGTGCTCTTCAGCGATTCCATGCGCTGCAGGTCGCGGTGAAGGTTCAGCGTGCGGGCGGTCTTCGCACCCAGCTCCGCGCCGACATCCGCATGACGGCCCGTCACGGACTCTTCCTGGACCTTCAGCATCTCCTTCTGCGCGCTCGCAACCGTGATGCGCATCGCGTTCTGGAGGGACATGTTGGAAACGAAAGAAGCCTTCATAGCTTAGCCTGCCGCCTGGAGAAGCGCGGTGATCATCTCATCGACCGCCGATACGAGTTTTGCCGAGGCCTTGTAGGACTGTTCGAGATCGAGAAGCAGCGCCAGCTCTTCGTCGAGACTGACGGAGGTCACGTTCTGGAGCGCTTCCTGCGTACGGCCAAGCAGCGCCGCCTTGTCGTCGCCGGCCGTGGTCGCCGCGCTTCGCAACTGTTCCAGCCAGCCGACCGAGCCTGTCGAGAAGGCGAGGATCGTTGCCGTCGTGTCGATCGCCGCATCCGCATCGAAGGTCATGGGCGTTTCGAACGCCGCCGCATAGCTCTTCAGCAGATCAGAGAAGCTGGCATTGTTGCCGGTATTGAACGTATCGTTGATGCCGTCACGCAACAGCATGGCGTTGCCGCCCTGGCTTGTGATGACGGCGGGATTGACCTTGATCACCGCACCGAGACCGGGCGAATTGACCGTCGGAATGCCGCTCCAGGTGAAGAGGCCGTCCGTGTCGACGAAGGTGCCCGAGCCTGCTGGCGTCTCGATGCTCTCCGAGAACATCGAGATCAGGCCGCGCGAGATTTCGTCGAGCTGGTTCTGGAAAACCGGGGCTGCTTCGTCGCGCAGCTGCAGCAGGGCTGCGATCGATCCCTGGGCGCTGGTGTTGCCGCCGGCACCCGCCTGGACGGCGACGCCATCGATATAGATCTGGTTGCCGGTGACCGCCGCCGTATAGGTCGGGGTCGACGTGAAGGTGACCGTGCGCGGCTCGGTCTCGAAAAGCACCGTGCCGTCGCTGGTATAAAGTGCAAGGTCGTTGTTCGTACGCTTCAGCGTGCTGACGCCGACGATCTGGGAGATCTGCGTCAGAAGCTTGTCGCGCTGGTCGAGCGCGTCATTGACGTCGGTGCCGGCGGCCGTGCCCTGCTTGACCTGATCGTTATAGGTCTTGAACTCGGCGAGCAGACGGTTGAGTTCCGTCACGGCAGTGCCGATATCGGCATCCGCCTCGGCGCGCATCTTCTGCACGGCAAGCGACGTGCTGTTCAGCGAATTAGCGACGTCGGTGGCATCGGCCACCACCGTCTCGGCAAGCGAAACTTCGTTCGGCTTGTCGGCGAAGGCCTGGAGATTGTCGCGCAGCTTGGAAAGATAGGTGGACGGGGCGAGTTCGTAGTCCTCGCCGCCGAGCATCATCTTCATGTTGGTCAGCCCCGTCAGGAGCGTATCCTGCGCGGACGACTTGGAGATGCTGAGGAGGTTCTGCTTCAGCAAAGCCTCGTTCTGGGCCCGCTGCGTTTCGACGACGGAGGCACCCGTTGCGGCCGTGGCGAGAACCGCCGACCGGCGCGCATAGGCCGCGTCGCTTGCATTGGCAATGTTCTTCGACGCGACGGCCGATTGCAGGCCTACGTTCGAAAAGCTCGACTGAGCAGTCTTCATTGCTGTTGAAAGCGACATCGGATTTACCTAACTCTCGACTGCGCGCGGGGTTCAGGCCGCATTATCTCTTCAGGTTGACGAGCGTTTCCATGAGTTCCGAGCCGGTCTGGAAGACCTTCGAATTCGCCGTGTAGTTACGCTGCGATTCGATCATGCTCGTCAGTTCCTCGGCGATATCGACGTTGGAATCTTCGAGCGCACCGGAAATGATGCTGCCGTAGCCGTTGCTGCCGGCATAACCCATGACGACGACGCCCGAATCGTTGCTCTGCGAGTAGACGTTGCCCGGCAGGGGCTTGAGGTTGTCGGGGCTCTGCACCGAGGCCATGGCGATACGGTATTTCGGGGTCAGTTCGCCATTCGAATATTTCAGCGAGAGAACGCCGTCGTCGCTGATCTCGTAACCGGTGACCTTGGCGGCCGCGTTGCCGTCGATCTTGCCGTTGGAGACGCCGAAATCGGAGGCGAGCTGGGTGGAGCCGCCGATGCTGATTTCCAGCGAGGCGAGGTTCGCACCGCCGGTGGCCAGCGCGCTGGTCGTGATCGTTGCCGGCGACGGCGACAGGAGCTTGCCGTCGGTGCCGAAGACCATGGCAATCGGGCCGGCGATAGACGTGCCGTCGTAGGTCGCCTCGACCGTCCAGTTGTTGTCCGACACCTTGGTGTAATTGAATTCGATCAGACGCGAATTGCCCTGGCTGTCATAGGCCTTGAGCGAGGTCTTCTTCTCGAAACCGTCAGCCGCATTCGACGGCAGGTTGACGTCGAGCGCGCCCTCGGTCGAACCCGTGGCGCTGAGTTCGCCGGAGGAAAGGTTGATCTCTTCCAGACCGTCGAAGCCGTTGACGACGATCGTCGGATCCTCGGTCGAGGAATATTCGTAGCCCATCAGCGTGAAGCCGGCGGAGTTCTGCAGCGAGCCGTCGTCCATCGGGGTGAAGGCGCCGGCGCGGGTCATGTATTCCTGGCCGTCGCTGCCCTTGACGATGAAGAAGCCCTTGCCGTTGATGGCGAGGTCCGTCGACGACGTCGTGTAGGTGAAGGTGCCCTGCGAGGCGATGGAGTAGCGCACGTCGGTGGTCACGCCGCCGGAATTGTAGGCGCCGCCCGTCGCGGGCAGAATCAGCGAGGAGAACTGGGTCGAGGCCTTCTTGTAGCCCGTCGTGTTCGCATTCGCGATGTTGTCGGCAACCGTGCTCAGGCGGTTCGCCTGGGCGTTCATGCCGGAAACACCCGTTCTCATCGTACCGTAAAGGCTCATATCAAATCCCCGTTCGTCTCGTCACCTAGACCCTATGGGACGGGCCTTGCGTGAAGCTGGCTGCAATGTGCTCCGGCGGGGTCCGCCTTCCCCGCCGGAGCACAAACTTTTTCAGCCCTGCCAATCGATGCAGTAGCCAAGGAAGCGCTTGGAATCGATCGGGTCGAAACCGAGCTTCTTGCGCAGCTTCTTGCGCAGCTTGCTGATGTGGCTTTCGACCACGTTCTCTTCGACGTCCTCGTCGAAAATGCCGTAGATCGCGTTGAAGATCTGGGTCTTGGAAAGCCGGCGGCCGCGGTTGGCGACCAGATATTCCAGGATGCGGCGCTCGCGGCGCGGCAGCGGAAAGATCTCGTCATTGATCTCGGGATCGCGACCATCGGAGAACACCCTGATAGGGCCGATCTCGGTGAAATTGGTGAGCGCCTTCAGGCGACGCCGGATGGCCGCCGCACGGGCCAGGATCTCACGGGGATGAACCGGCTTGCGCACGACGTCGTCGACGCCGCTGTCGAACAGCGCAAGGGTGTTTTCGAGCGACGGTGTATCGCTGACCGCGATGACCGGAGCCTGCGAACGATCCCGGATCGCCCGCGGCAGTTCCATGCCGTGCTGGCCCTGACCGATCAGGAATGCCTCGACCGCATCGATGTCGGAATCGGCAGCGGTGTTGACCCACTCGCCGAACTCACGAGGGTCGAACCCCGTCGAGGGTACGCCCTCGCGACCAAAAAGAGAAGTATAGCCGTCTTTCACGAGCTCGCGCTCATCAACCACTACGATCATTCGTCCGCCTCCGAATCAGTGTGGTGCTTCGTTCAGGCAGTGGTACGAATCGGGCGAATCACCGGCAACTAGAGAAAGTGACTGGGTGAATTTAACAGTTGATTAAGAATTTCGTGCCGATTTGGTCTACATATAGTAGCTTATCCGGGACTACGCCACAATTTTACGGTGGAAAAGTTAACAAAGGTTAACGCTGCGCCTTGCCATGCCAAAACAGGGCGCATTCCTGCCACATTACGGCACAGGCCGAATAGGCTCAAAATATCAACTTTTAATAGAATTACTGGCAGAACGTTTTCGCGTTCGTCGTCCAGCTTCCATAGCCCGTCGCAACCAGATTGGCGATCACCCGGCAAACATAACGCTTCTGCGCGGGGTCGTTGTTCGGGCCCGCATGGTAGCGGGCGACAGCCATGGTCCAGGTCTCATGCCTGGCGTGGAGACGCGCAAGGAAGGACGCCGCATATTCGACATTCTTGCGCGGGTCGAACATTTCCGCCGGCGACGCGAACTGGTCGCCGTGGAAATGGTGGTTGATCTGCATGCAGCCGAGGTCGATCAGCTTGGCGCCGTGCGCCCGCGCCGCCTGGAAGGCTTGTAACGCCTCCTCCTGGTTCCGGCCAAAATAGGCCTTGCCCTCGATATTCATGGCATAGGGCTGCAACGATCCCTTCCGGCCGGTCTCGGTGAGACCGACGGAATAGAGGATGCCGGCCGGGATATCGTATTTCGCGGCAGCGGCGAGGATCTCGCGCTCGCAGCTGCCCGCCGATGTCGCCGCCTCAGAGGTAGACGCCGCCAGAGCGCACAGGCTGGCCGCCAGCGAGACCAGAAGCGTTTTCCGACGTGTTGCCGTCATGGGAGGTTCCTTCGCCTGCGAAAGTGCGTGTGCCGTCGCCATTGCCGCCCTGGCGGCCGTTACCGCCCTCACGGGCCTGTGGCTGACTGGAGAACTGCTGCTGTTGCTGTGAGGACTGTCCGTCGCCCTGCTGCGTACCGCTGCTGCGGTCGGCCGGCGTCAGCTGGACGCTGACCTGATCGACAGCGAAGCCCTGGCCGCGCAGCGCCTTGACGATGGCGTCCTGATCGTCGCTGAGCTGACGATAGGCTTCGCCCGTCTCCACCTGCAGCGAAACGACCAGCGCATCGCCATGCAGGCGCAGTGTGGCCGTCACCATGCCGAGGTCGATCGGCTTCATCTGGATCTTCAGCGTATTTACGACCTTGCCGGTCACCGCCTCCTCCGAATGGCTGAGGCCGCCGGTGGAGCTGAGCGATGCCGCCCAGTTCGGATCCTGCGCGATGGCTGTCGTCACCGCGCCGGCATTGCCGGTCTGCGCCAGGCCGATGTAGCGGCGGGAATCGAGCACGGTCACCGTCTCGGCCTTCGCGGCTGCCGTCTGGCTGGCATCACGTACGTTTGTGCGCTCGCCGGTGCCCGAAATGCTCATATCGAGATCCCGGCCCTTGCCGTCGGCGCGGATCAGCCGGAAGAGCTGGTCCGTATCCGACTCGGGCACTTCGCCAGCTTCAGCCGTATCGGCGAGCAGCGCGGCGTCCGCATTGGCAGTTGCCTTACCATCAGCCTTCGTGGTGAGGGCGACCTCGGCCTTCGCCAAGTTCTTCTCGCCCGCCTGCCCCTTCACATCCGGCATCATACCGGATGCCGCCACCTGGGCGGCAGCGCCATTGATGACGGATTGCGGAATGGCAGCAGGCGTGGTCAGCATTTCGAGCAGATTGCCGGCATCGCTTTCGGCGGGAGCTTCGTCAACGGTCTTGGCGTCCGTAACGTCCTTGGAATCGCCACGCGCCACCCGAAGCTTATCTTCCTCCTCATGCTTGGCCTTGGGCTCGTCGCCCTTTTTCGTAGCGGCCCCGCCAGCCTCGTGGTCGTCAGCCCGCGTCTTGTGGAGCGGTGCCCCCTTCTCATCCTTATGCGGACCAAACTGCTCTTCAAGAGACGTCTTTCCCGTCTTGGCAGATGACGAGGCGGCGCTCGCTTCCTGCAAGGCCTCTGCGAGTGCGGTTAGGTCCCGCGGGATGCTAGTGCGCGTCTCGGCGGTCTGCTCGATCTGGATCTGGCTGCGGCCGGTCTCGGCAATAGAGATGCGCCCGCCCTTGCGACCGCTCTCGCCATCGCCGGCTTTACCTTGCAGGCTGGCCACCGCGTTGGCGAACGAGCTCTTTTCCGCGGTGTCCGCCGTCTTACCGTGGGCCGCCTTGCTCTTGGAGGACGTCTGTCCCGGCACGACGCCGTTAATACCGTTGCCGATGGTGCTCAACTGCCTTCTCCTTTCAAGAGCGCGTCGATCGCGTCGAGCTTGGACCGGCCGCTCGACACGAAAGTGTCGAAAGCCGGATCGATGCCCGCCTTCTCCTGCCGCTCTTTCTTCTCCGTCTCAGGCTCGGCGGCTGCGACCGGGGTCTCCTCCGCGCCTGCGCGCGGATCCATATTCCGGTCTGCCGTTTCGGCCTCACTCAATCCGTCATAGGAAGGGTCTTCACCTTCCACCGGAAGGGCTGTCTGCGTTTGCGGCACGCTCTCTTCCACTGCGGCCGTCTCCGGCGCCCGCAACACTTCCTCGGCCACCGCCTTCGCCGCCGCCTTCAATGCCCGGTCCTTCGGCGAAAGCTTGTCGTCGGGAATGGCGGCAATCGCCTCCATAGCCGAGGCGACGTCACCCGACGGCACGGAAGCGAGCCCCGAATAGAGATCCGCCAGAACCTTGGGTACGCTTTCGCCGTCGTCGGACAGCATTTGCGCCCGTGTGGCGGCGAGCGTCGCGAGCTTGTTCTTGCCGGTGATGGCTGCAAGGCGCGCCATGCGCAGATAGACCTCGCGCTGGCGCGGCACGTCCATGAAGGAGAGAACCTCCAGGATGTCCTCTTCCTTGAGTTCATCGAAATGATCGACGGCCAGCTTCACGAACAGATCGGCAAACTGGCTGGCATAGGGCGAGCCAAGGTAGCGGCGCGCATAGCGATTCGCATAGATCATGCTCTTGTCGATCCAGCCGGCTTCGCTGGTGATGAAGATCGAGCGGCGCAACGCCGCCTCCTCGACGATCGTGCCCGGCGCGACGAGCCTCGCCCAATCGAAATAGGTCAGCGCCAGCGCCGGGTCCTTGCGGATGACCGAATTGGCCGACACAAGCGCGAGGTAAGGCCCGACGCGCGACCGCTTGTATTCCGGAAAGATTTCCGCGAGCGATTTGACGCTCTGCGTGCCGCGGCCCGAGAGATAGGCGCGCAGCGCATCCGTCAGGCGGGAATCAAAATGCCCGTCGACATCCTTCTTGATCAAGAGCTCCAGCGTCTCGGGATTGCCGCCGCTCATCGCATAGACGAGGGCCGCATCCACATTGCGCGGATCGTCGAAGACGGAGGGCTCGGCCGTGCGCAGCCGGTCGTCGATGGTGGTCAGCAGGAAACGCTGCATCTCCATGGCCGAGTGATCGCCGAGCACCACCGTGTCCTGCACATATTGCAGCGACCGGATCATCTTGTAGGGCGCGATATCATCGGGGTTTTCCGCACGCGCGGATGCACCGGCACCGAACGCTGCGCAGAAGACCGTACCCGTCAGGAGAAGGCGGCGGAACAGGCCCATCGATCAGCCGCCCTCGGCCTGGATGAGGATTTCGATACGACGGTTCGCATCGGCCATGGGATCGGACGGCACCTTCAGGCGCCGGTCGGCGAAGCCCGTGACCTGGCTCACGCGCTTTTCCGCAAGCCCGCCGCGCACCAGCATGTAATAGGCGCTTTGCGCGCGATCCATGGACAGGCGCCAGTTGTCGTTCTTGCCGCCAGCGAAGGGCCGTGCGTCGGTATGACCGCGGATGGCGATGGCGCCGGGGCGGCTTTCGAGGATCTTGCCGATCTTCTCCATGGCCAGCACCATCTCGCGCTTGGGCAGCGCCGAGCCGATGTTGAACATCGGCGTGTCCATCTGGTCGGTCAGGCTGACGAGCAGGCCACCCTCGGCGGGCGTCACGGTCAGGCCTTCCGCCAGTTTGCCGAGCGTGCCGATCTGCTGGGTGATCTCGGCCTTCAGCTTGCCAGCGTCGTCGTCTTCCTTGGTCTTCTTCTCGTCGGCCAACTTTTCGGCTTCGGCCTTGTCGGTTTCGGCTTTTGCAGCCTCCGCCTTCTTTGCATCATCCTTGGCAAGCGCTTCCTGCACGGTCTTGTCGCTGGCGACGGCGACCTGCTGGCTTGCCTTGCCTTCGCTGCCGTTGCTGGTCGCCTGGGAAATGTCCACCTGCTGCGTCCAGAAGTCGGGATCGAACGGGTCGCGATAGGCTTCGCCGCCATCGGCGCCGGTTGCCGGGCCGGAATTGGCCGCACCGCCTTCGCCCTTGGCGCTGACATTGGCCTGCTGGCCGACTTCCTGCGCGATCTCCGACAAGACCGAATAGGGGTTCTCGAAGAAGTTCGCCTCGGAGTTCTTCGTCTCTTCGCCCGCCGTGGTGCTTTCGTCCTTGCCGCTTTCGGCGCCGTTGCCGGCGGCCTTCTTCTGGCCGGCCTCCTTGGACTTGTCCTGCGTCGCCTCGCCTTCCGCGCTGTTGGCAGGTTTCTTCACCGATTTGTCGGCCGGCTTGTCGTCGGTCAGCTTGATCGGGTTGAAATAGGCGGCGACGGAGGCCTGCGTCTTCTCGTTGGCGGCATTGACGAGCCACATCACGAGGAAGAACGCCATCATGGCCGTCATGAAGTCGGCATAGGCGATCTTCCAGGCGGCCGAATGGTGGTCGCCGTCATGGTCGCCATGGCGCTTGACGATGATGATCTCGTTCTTGCCGTGGTGGTGATTTTCGCCTTCGCTCATGCAAGCACCTTGCGTACGGTATCAGCCCAGGCTGCCATCCGTGTTACCAGGACGGTTTCGCCATACTCCACCGTCAAATCGACATCCTGCGTCTCGACATGCCGGAAGACCGGCGCGGGGTCGTCGAAACGCGCTTTCAACTGTTCGAAGAGGTTTGCCGGCCCCTTCACCGTGATGGTCACACCCTCGCCATCCTGCAGCCCTTCGGTGATCATGCGCGCGAGATCGGCGACGGCACCCTTGGTCAGGATCTGGTTCATGACGGGTGCCAGCACCTGCGCGGTCTGGGCGGCGACGACATCGGCAACCTCGCCCGTCAGCATCGAGAAGCGTTCGGCGAGCGCCCTGGCATAGTCCTGCTCGTAGCGCAGGCGCAGCGTTTCCAGTTCGGCCTTGTGCGCCTCTTTCAAGGCATCCATCTCGGCGTCGAACCTGGCATGAAGCTCGGCCTCGGCCTCCGAGCGTCCCTCCGCGAAGGCGGTGGCCCGTTCGGCCTCGATATCGACCGGCGGCAAGGCGAGCGGCATGGCGAAGGGTTCGGCGGTCGCGGCACCTTCGTCCTCAGTGCCGAAGCTCGGCGGCTGGAAGGTCGGCGCCTTGGCGCGCGGCGGTGCGCCGAAATCCTTCAGGTAGCGGGCGAGTTGTGCGCTCATGCGCCCTCTCCCTGCTTTGGTGCGTGCCCGGCAAACGCAAACGAAACCCGGCGGATGAACCGCGGGCCGCTCGAACGCCTGCTCTCGAAAACACTGGAACCTGACAACACCGCTGACCTATCTCCACGGACACAGCGCCTTCCGGGAGGCGAAAGGCACACAATCTTCCTGATCGTGCCACCGAACCTAGGCGTTCAAACTTGTGCGAGGATGAAGATGAAGGGTGTTGGGCCGCGCCAGGGCAAATCGCGCGGCCCAACCGCCCGCCCCGGCCGATGACCAACGGCCGGGTGGATTTCGAGGTCTTGCCGCGCTTACTGGCGGAAGAGCTGGAGGATGTTCTCGGCGCTCGAATTGGCGATCGAGAGCGACTGAATGCCGAGCTGCTGCTGGGTCTGCAGCGCCTTCAGGCGGGTCGATTCCTCGTTCATGTCGGCGTCGACCAGACGGCCGATGCCCTTGTCGATCACGTCCCCGAGGGTCGCGACGAAGCTTTCCTGCATCTCGATGCGCGTGGTGATGGCGCCAAGCGTGGAGGCGGCGTTGGTCAGGTTCTTCAAAACGAAGTCCGTGACGCTGATCATGCCGTCGATTTCCTCATAGGTCGTATCCGCCCTGAGACTGACAACGGTATCATCGGTAGGATCGCCGAGAGCGTCCATATTGATGATGGAGTACGGGCCATAGCTTGGCGGATCCGTCATGACGTCGGAAAGGTCGATCGGCTTGGTGAGGTAGCCCTGCTCCGGCGTTTCGATATCGATCAGCACGGAATTTGCGGTATCGAAGTCGAGCGTGGCGACCTTGACGTTGCCGTCGGCACTGCGCACGAAGGACGCGACCACGGATTTGATACCGAGCGCGTCCGTGCCCGTATTATAAAGCCAGTTCTCGCCGGAGAAGGATGCCGACTGGGCGGCGGAGATGAGCTGGTTCTTCAGTTCGGTGATTTCATCGTTGATCTTCGTCTTGTCGACGCCCGGTTCGCGCGCGGCGACCAGCTTGGCCTTGATCTCGCTCATCACATCGATGACGTTTTCCAGCGAGGTATAGGCGGTGTCGACCTTCGCGGCACCGAGGCCCAAGGCGTCGGCGACGGTCGAGATCGCGCGGTTGTCCGACCGCATTGTGGTCGCGATCGACCAGTAGGCGGCGTTGTCGGCGGCGGTTTCGACGCGCAGGCCGGAGGAGACGCGTGCCTGTGTCGTTTCGAGGCCGTTGTCGATGGAACGGAGGGTCTGCAGCGCCGCCATGGCGGCGGAGTTGGTCAGAATGCTGGTCATTGGACTTACCCTGAATGTGTGTCGGGGGACATGCCGGAGTAAGCGGGGACCGGTAACGAGGAGAGTGCTCATGCATCCGGCGCCGCTCGTTTGCCCTGGGCGCCAGTCCATCGTTCTTAATGAAGGGTTAACGGCGAATGGTTAACAAATGGTTAATGCCGTTAACGCTTTAGCAAGGAACATGAAAAAAGGATTACCATTCGGCGGCAAGTTCTGGCTACAGAAGCCCCAATTTCAACCTTTAGGCGATCTCGCCGCCTGCTGGCGATGCCCGGAAGTGGCACAAAGCCGTACCAAACCGGCAAACTTGCGTATCATTCCCATCCAAAACGTATCGAAGATTGCAAGGATGTGTTGCATCGCGTTAACGTATTTTTAGAACTTGCTGCTTAGAACTTTCACTAGTTGTAAGAGTAATACCCATCCGGGTTCTTACGACCCTGGCGTAGGGATCGGAGCCGAGATACGGCTCCGGAAGCATGATGCCCTTCCGATGCGCTGGCTCGTTCGAGTCATGTTCCAAGTAAACATTGAATCGTCCGTCAGGACACCCGAATTGCATCGCCAATAGCGGGTCCAAACGGACGTCAACGCTGCAGCAAGCGCAGGACATGCTGAGTCTTCCGTGACGGGACCGTGCCGGGCCTTTCGCGACGTCGACTCGCAGGGACATGACGTTTGTGGACAGCCAACCATCAAGGGCGCGTTCATGACTTCAATCGTTACATCTCTCTCGATCAACCAGATCAAGGCGCTTTCGTCGACCGCGATCCAGAACCTCACCACAACCGACATCGCGGCTCTGAGCTCGACGCAGATCAAGGCTCTGAGCTCGACGCAGATCGCCGCGCTCGAATCCGACGACATCGCCACGCTGTCTTCCACGCAGCTCAGCGCCGTCACCGCCGCCGCGATCACCGGCCTCACCCTTTCGCAGATGGACGCGCTCAGCGCGACCAACATCGTCGGCCTCAGCTCGACCCAGATCAACGCGCTCAGCACGGCGCAGGTCGCACAGCTCGACAGCGACCAGGTCGACGCCCTGACGTCCACGCAGATCGGCGCCCTCAGCGCCGCCGCCATGGGCGTGATGGCTTCGGACGAAATCGCGACCTTCACCTCGGATGAAGTCGCCGCCATCTCCACCAAGGTTCTGGCGCAGATCTCTACCGACGCGATCGCCAATTTCAACAGCGAACAGCTCGGCGCCCTCTCCTCCAAGCAGATCGCCTCGCTGACCTCTGCCCAGGTTGGCGTTCTCACCTCCGACCAGGTCGCAGGCCTGACGAGCGGCCAGGTTTCGGCCCTCACGGTAAAGCAGGTTGCTGCTCTCTCCACCGACGCCGTCAAGGCACTCGACAGCGACCAGATCGCAGCCCTGACCGCCAAGCAGGTCGCCGCCCTGTCGACCGATCAGGTTGCCATCCTGGACTCCGATCAGGTTTCGGCCCTTTCGAGCACGCAGATCGCTGCCCTCAGCGCCGCTGCACTCGGCACGATGGCTTCGGACGAAATCGCGACCTTCACGACGGATGAAGTTGCCGCCATCACCACCAAGGTTCTGGCTGCCCTCTCCACCGACGCGATCGCCAACTTCGACAGCGCGCAGATCGGCGCCCTCTCCTCCAAGCAGGTTGCTTCGCTCACCACCGCACAGGTTGCCGTTCTGACGTCCGCACAGATCGACGGCCTGACGACAGCTGGCGTTGCCGCCCTGACGACCAAGCAGGTCGCCGCGATGTCGACGGATGCCGTCGTCTCGCTCGACAGCGACCAGATCGGCGCGCTCTCGGCCAAGCAGGTTGCAGCCCTCACCACCGACCAGGTCGAAATCCTGAATTCGGATCAGGTCTCTGCCCTGACGTCCACCCAGATCGCCGCCCTCAGCGCCGCTTCCCTCAACCTGATGGACTCGGACGAGATCGCAACCTTCTCGACGGACGAAGTCGCCGCCATCACCACCAAGGTCCTGGCAGCCCTTTCGACCGACACGATCGCCAACCTCGACAGCGACAAGATTGGTGCCCTCTCCTCCAAGCAGCTCGCAGCTCTCACCACCGACCAGGTGTCGAAGCTGACCTCCGACCAGCTTGCAGGTCTGTCCAGCACCAACATCTCTGCACTGACGGCCAAGCAGGTCGCCGTGCTCACGACTGATGCCGTCGCAAAGCTCTCGACCGACCAGGTGGCTGCTCTTTCTGCCAAGCAGATCGCAGCTCTCACCACCGATCAGGCCGAAGCCCTGACCTCGGACCAGGCCGGAGCCCTGACGTCGACGCAGATCGCCGCCTTCGGCGCCGTTGCTCTCGACACGATGACTTCGGACGAGATCGCAACCTTCTCGACGGATGAAGTCGCCGCCATCTCCACCAAGGTCCTGGCTGCCCTTTCGACCGACACGATCGCCAAGCTCGACAGCGACAAGATTGCCGCGCTCAGCAGCAAGCAGGTCGCAGCCCTGACGACGGCGCAGCTCGCAACACTGACGTCCGATCAGGTCGATGGCTTGACGACGGCCAACATCGTCGCGCTTTCCGCCAAGCAGATCGCCGCGATTTCGACCGACGCCATCGTCTCGCTCGACAGCGACCAGGTCGCAGCCCTCACGGCCAAGCAGATCGCGGCCATGACCACCGATCAGGTCAAGACCCTGAACTCGGATCAGGTTGCTGCTCTGACGTCGACCCAGATCGCCGCCCTCACCGCTGCCGCCATGGACACGATGGCTTCGGACGAGATCGCGACCTTCACGACGGACGAAATCGCCGCCATCTCCACCAAGGTTCTGGCTGCCCTTTCGACCGACACGATCGCCAACCTGGACAGCGACAAGATTGCCGCCCTCAGCAGCAAGCAGATCGCCGCTCTGACCACCGCACAGATCGCAACGCTGACCTCGGACCAGGTCGACGGCCTGACTTCCGCCAACATCGTTGCCCTGACGGCCACGCAGATCGTAAAGCTCACGACCGATGCCATCGCATCGCTCGACAGCGACCAGATCGCCGCCCTGACGTCCAAGCAGGTCGCAGCCCTGACCACCGACCAGGTCGAAACCCTGACGTCGGATCAGGTCGAAGCCCTCGGCAGTGCGCAGATCGCAGCCCTCAGCGCCGCAGCGCTGGGTGTGATGGAATCCGACGAGATCGCCAAGTTCACCACGGATGAAATCGCCGCCATCTCCACCAAGGTGCTGGCTGCCCTCTCCACGGCTGCTCTCGGCAACTTCGGAAGTGACCAGATCGCTGCACTCAGCACCGCTCAGGTCGCCGCTCTGACCACGGCTCAGGTCGCAAGCCTGATCTCCGACCAGCTCGATGGCCTGAAGACCGACCAGGTCGTGGCTCTGACGGCAACCCAGGTCGCAGCGCTCTCCACCGACGCCGTCGCATCGCTGGAAAGCACCCAGATCGAGGTCCTGACGTCCAAGCAGGTCTCCTCGCTCACCACCGATCAGGTCAAGACCCTGAATTCGGATCAGGTCGCGGCGCTCACCAGCACGCAGATCGCAGCCCTCAGCGCCGCAGCGCTGGACACCATGGCATCCGACGAGATCGCAACGTTCTCCACGGATGAAGTCGCAGCCATCAGCACCAAGGTTCTGGCCGGCCTGTCGACCGACATCGTGTCCTTCCTCTCGACCGATCAGGTCGGTGCGCTGAGCACCGGTCAGGTCGCCGCGCTGACGACGACGCAGGTTGCGGTTCTCTCCTCGACCCAGGTCGACGGTCTGACGAGCGGTCAGGTCGCCGCCCTGACGGCCAACCAGATCAAGTCTCTCTCGACCGATGCTCTGGCATCCTTCGACAGCGACCAGATCATCGCCCTGACCTCGACCCAGATCGCTGCCCTCAGCACCGATCAGGTGGCAACGCTGACGTCCGACCAGATCCAGGCGCTGACCTCGACGCAGATCGCCGCTCTCTCCTCCGCCGCCCTCGACGCGATGGACTCGGACGAGATCGCGACCTTCTCGACCGACGAGATCGCTGCGATCAACGTGAAGGCCCTTCCGGGTCTCTCCACGGACGACATCGCCGCCCTGGACTCCACACAGGCTCAGGCCTTCACGAGCGCACAGATCGCGGCTCTGAGCAGCTCGCAGGTCGAAGCGGTCATCGCAGCCTACAACGACGTCTGATAAAGACGCCGGAACATCGAAACGAGGCGGCGCGGCTCCAACCGCGCCGCCTTTTCGTTTGGGGCCGAACCACCCGGTTTTCCCGCAAAACGATCAGCCCGACGCAAGTCAACTCCGGTAGCAAGGCAGACGAGCTCATTGCGAGTCGTTCAACCGCCCGGCCGAAAGGCCGCCTTGCCGCAGGATGGCCATGACTGTCAGCACCCCCATCGTTCCCGATCCGAACGCAGCGCTTGCCAGCGTTCTGGGACGCGCCCGCACCCAGCAGCTTTCGCTTGCCGAACTCTTCCAGATGGCCGAGGGCCTTTCGGCCGCCGGACAGGCAGCGCATGCCATCGAGCTCTACAAGACCTGGATCGCGTTCAACGACGGCAACCCGCTGCTGCATCTGGCCTATTTCAACTATGCCGTCTCGCTGTCGAAGTCCGGCGACATTTCCGGCACGCTGAACGCACTGCGCGCCGCGCTGAAGATCAATCCGGATTTCGGCCAGGCCCATGTCAATCTGGGGCGAACGCTCGAGGATTGCGGGCTGACCGGCCAGGCCGTGCTGCAATGGCGCTCCTATGTCGACACGACCAGCGACGTCACGCCCGACCGCATCAACCACCGCCATCTCGTACTCCAGCATATCGGCCGCGTTCTCGAAGGCGCCGGCAAGCTAGAGGAAGCGGAAGCCGCCCTCTGGCAGGCGATGGAACTGCAACCACACCGCACCGAGGCCGCGCAGCACTGGATTTCGCTGCGCATGCGCCAGGTCAAGTGGCCGGTCATTACGCCCAACATCCACATTTCGAGCCGGCAGTTCATGGACGCCATGTCCTCCATGACGATCGCCTGCTACGCCGACGACCCGCTCTTCCAGCTCGCCAAGGCGCATCGCTACTGCACCGCCACCGTCGGCAGGCCGGATACGCGCGGCTTCGTGCGCAAGCCGGTCCGCCAGAAATCCGGCACCGGCCAGCGCCTGCGCATCGGCTACGTCTCTTCGGACCTGCGCCAGCACGCCGTCGGCTTTGCGCTCAGTGAAGTGCTGGAGCTGCATGACAAGTCTCAGGTGGAGATCTTCGCTTACTATTGCGGCGACCCGGCCCCGATCGACCATACGCAGGCCCGCATCAAGCAGGCCGTCGATCATTGGCGCGACATCACCAAGGTGAGTGATGTCGATGCAGCCCGCCAGATCGTCGCCGACGAGATCGACGTGCTCGTCGACGTCAACGGCTACACCAAGCATGCGCGCACGAAGATCTTCGCCTACCGGCCGGCACCTGTCATCGTGAACTTCTGCGGTTATCCCGGCTCGATGGCGAGCCCGTACCACCAGTACATGATCGCCGACGACTATATCGTGCCGCCGGAAAATGAGCTCTACTATACGGAAAAGGTCCTGCGTATCCCCTGCAACCAGCCGGTGGACCGCAAGCGCGCCGTCAATGCGCGCCCGACACGCGCCTCGGTCGGCCTGCCGGAAAATGCCTTCGTCTTCGCAAGCTTCAACGGCATGCAGAAGATCTCGGCCTCGTGTTTCTCGCGCTGGATGGCGATCCTGCTCGCGACGCCCGGCAGCGTTCTCTGGCTGCTCGTCGGTGACGACAGCGTCAATGAGCGCGTCAAGCAGATGGCCCAGCAGGCCGGCGTTTCGCCGGATCGACTGATCTTTGCCGGCAAGGTGCAGAACCCGGATCATCTGGCCCGCATCGGGCTTGCCGACCTGTTCCTCGACACCTTCCCCTATGGCGCGCATTCGACCGCCGCCGACGCGATCACCCAGGGCCTTCCGGTGCTGACCGTGCCGGGCAAGAGCTTTGCCTCGCGCTTCTGCGCCAGCATCGTCTCGGCCGCCGGCGTTCCGGAGCTGATCTGCAGCGGGCCGGAGGACTATGTGAGCAAGGCCATCGCCTTCGCCAAGAATCCCGAAAGCCTCGCCGCGATCCGCCAGTCCTTGCAGGACCAGCGCGAGACCTGCGCGCTGCGCGACATGGATCGCCTCGTGCGTCGTCTGGAAGAGCTGTTCTGGCAGATGCAGGGCGCGGCCGAACGTGGCGAAACGCCGGTGCCCGACCTGCGCAACCTCAACGTCTATTATGAAGTCGGCGCCGAGCTTGCCGCCGCCGATATCGAATTCGAAAGCGAACAGGCCTACCGGCAGCGCTATCTCGACCAGCTGAAACTGATGGATGAACACGCGCCGCTGACATCAGACGCCCGCCTTTGGAAGGGTAATGCCGGCTGATCGCCGGCATTACCCTATTGAAAACACGAACCGTTCTGAACGACGAGGATCGCATGACCCCAGTTATCCTGGTGACCTTTGCCGGACGGCAGACGAGGATGGAAATCCTCACGCAATATATTCGCCGCGCGCTGGACCTCGGGATCATCGACGAGTGGCACATCTGGGACTTCACCCGCTCGGCCGACGATCATGCCTGGGTGACGCGCGAATTCGGCCCGGCCCGCTACATGGGCTCCAAGGTGGCCTACCAGAACGCCGGCACCGTCTCGCCGAGCGCCTCGTTCCGCACCAGCGCCCGCATCCGTCATGACCTGCACATCGCCGTCATCCCGAACGACCGACCGCACGACTGCTACGAGATCGCCGTCGGCGGCTGGAAGAACACCCATTCGGTGCTGCGCAAGATCGGCCGCGACCAGCTTGCGCATTTCGACCGCAGCAACGAGCAGACGCTCTGGAGCCAGCCGACGCCCGGCATTCTCTCGCCTGGCCGTCCCAACGACGTCACGCTTTCGGTCAATGCGGCCGGCGCGCCGATCCTGCGCATCAACGATGTGACGATCGGCACATGGCCGCAGATCAACCTGTCGGCCGGCGCGACCGTGCAGATCCGCGGCGGCTGGGGTGCAGATCTCGAACTCTGCGATGTCGATGCGCGCACGCGCCGCTATATCGGCAATCCGAACGAGCAGCTGCCCTACTACCAAGCCTATGACTACTACGCGACGCGCTTCGAGGAGTTCAAGGACGCCGTGTTCCTGAAGTGCGACGACGATATCGTCTATGTCGATATCGACAAGCTCGATGGCTACATCCAGTTCCGCCGCGCCAACCCGCATTATTTCATCGTCTCGGCCAATGTCGTGAACAACGGCGTGTGCGCCTATCTCCAGCAGGCCGCGGGCTCGATCCCGCCCCATGTCGGCGAGTTCGAGCACCCGCCGGGCGGTTTCGGCGGCACGCTCTGGGAAAGCGCCGAACGCGCGGCCAAGCTGCATGGCTATTTCCTGGGGGAAGACGGCCGCACGTTGCCCCTCCCCCAACCGGCCGTCGACTGGACCGAGCGGCAGTCGATCAACTTCATCGCCTGGCTCGGCCGCGACCTACTGCACATGGCGCTTCCGCAGGGCGACGACGAACATGCGCTCACCATCGGCGTGCCGACCTTCCTCGGCCGCCCCTCGGCGATCTATTCCGATTTCACCGTCAGCCATCTGAGCTTCGGCCCGCAGGAGCGCGGCTGGGATCCGGCGCCGCTCATCAAGGCCTATGAAGCCCTGATGCGTTCGCGTCTCTTCCCGGAAACCGAAAAGCCGGTGCTGCGCGCGGCCGGCTGACCAGCACCCGGACAGAACATTTCGCAGGGTGGAATAGAATGAGCGTGAAAGAAAAGATCCTCATCGTCGGCGCAGGGCTTTCCGGCGCCGTTATTGGCCGGGAGCTGGCGCAGGAAGGCTACAAGGTCGATATCCTCGACGCGCGCAACCATATCGGCGGCAATTGCCACACGGTGCGCGACGAGGCGACCGGCGTGATGGTGCATGTCTACGGCCCGCACATCTTCCATACCGACGATGCCGAGGTCTGGGACTATGTGAACGGTTTCACGACCTTCATTCCCTACAAGAACCGGGTGAAGACGACGAGCGGCGGCCAGGTGTTCTCGCTGCCCGTCAACCTGCACACAATCAACCAGTTCTTCGGCAAAACGTTCCGGCCCGACGAGGCCCGTGTCTTCCTCGAGGAGCAGGCCGACAAGACCATATCGGATCCACAGACCTTCGAGGAGCAGGCGCTGCGCTTCGTCGGAAACGATCTCTACGAGGCCTTCTTCAAGGGCTATACGCAGAAGCAATGGGGCTGCTCGCCGACCGAGCTGCCGGCCTCGATCCTGAAGCGCCTGCCCGTGCGCTTCAACTACGACGACAACTATTTCTTCCACAAATTCCAGGGCATGCCGGCAAACGGCTATACCGAGATGATCGAAGGCATTCTCGACCATCCCAACATTCATGTTTCGCTCGAGACGAACTTCCGGCGCGACCAGGTGGCGGGCTACGCCCATGTCTTCTATTCCGGTCCGCTCGACGGCTATTTCGACTACGAGCTCGGCCGGCTCGGTTATCGCACACTGGATTTCGAGCGCTTCACCTATGACGGCGACTATCAGGGCTGCGCGGTGATGAACTACGGCGACGTCGCGGTGCCCTATACGCGCATCACCGAGCACAAACACTTTTCGCCGTGGGAAGAGCACAAGGGTTCGGTCTGTTACCGCGAATTTTCGCGCGCCTGCGGTCCGGACGATATCCCGTATTATCCGATCCGCCTCGTTGAGGAAAAGGCACAGCTTGCCGACTATGTCGGCCGCGCCGAACAGGAGAAGGACGTCACCTTCGTCGGGCGCCTCGGTACCTACCGCTACCTCGACATGGACGTGACGATCCGCGAAGCGCTCGACACCGCAAGGCTCTATCTCGCCCGCAGGCACGAGGGTACTGCCATGTCGGCCTTCCTGCATGCGCCGCTTTAAGCGGCGTATCCTGAATGCACGAAGGCCCCGGATAAACCGGGGCCTTGCGAAATCTTCGAAGGATTGGAACCGCGTCTGCCGATTAACGGAAGAGCGTGAGGATGCCTTCGGCCGAGGAGTTGGCGATCGAGAGTGCCTGGATGCCCAGCTGCTGCTGCGTCTGGAGAGCCTTGAGGCGGGTCGATTCTTCGTTCATGTCGGCGTCGACGAGACGGCCGATACCGCTGTCGATGGCGTCGCTCAGCTTGGAAGCGAAATCTTCCTGCAGGTCGATGCGCATGGAGATCGAACCGAGCTGCGAGGCAGCCTTCGTCATCAGCTGGATGGCAGCTTCCGTCAGGTTGAGGGCTTCACCCATTTCGTCATCGGTGAAGGCCGAGATGTCGAGCGTGACGACCGTGTCGGTGATCGTGTAGGTGTTGGCCGTCGTGTCGATGTCGTCACCGGCCGAACCGAGGATACCACCGGCGCTCTGCGTGTAATCGTCCGTGTCGACCGTGCCGAACAGAACGTTCTGCGAGTCGGCGGTCAGTTCGTCGAGCGTATAGGTCGTGGTGTTGACCTTGACGGTGCCCGAGGCGTCGCGGACGAAGCCCGAAACGATCGTCTTGTCGGCTACGGCGTCGGTAGCGGTGCTGTCGAAAACGAGCCAGTTCTGGCCGTTGAAGGCGGCGCCCGAAGCGATCGAAACCAGCTGCTCCTGGAGCTGCTTGATTTCTTCCTGAACCTTGGCCTTGTCGACGCCCTGTTCGGTCGCCGCCGTAACCTTCTTCTTCATTTCCTTGACGACGTCGATGGCCGCTTCCATACCGGCATAGGCGGTATCCACCTTGGCGGCGCCGAGGCCGAGAGCGTCCTGAACGGCCGAGAGGGCCATGTTGTCGGAGCGCATGGTGGTCGCGATCGACCAGTAAGCAGCGTTGTCTGCGGCTTCACCGACGCGCATGCCGGAGGAGACGCGACCCTGCGTCGTTTCCATGTCGCTGCCGATCGAGCGAAGGGTGTTGAGAGCGGACATTGCCGCGACGTTGGTCAGAATGCTGGTCATGTGATGCGTGCCCCTTGAGTGGCTGACTGAGGAAGGGCATTCCGGATGTTACCGGTAAACGGTGGTCAGCTTCATGCCTGCTAACCGGTTAAGTTTCTTGGTTAACCCACCGTTTCGATGGGCTTAGAAAACCGCAATAAGGTTAAGGAATTCTTTAACGCGAAAGAAAAACGAAAAAAGGCCGCGCCCGTTTCCGGACGCGACCTTTTTGTGGGGTCTGGCGGGGTCAGCCTTCCCGCCGTCTCCTGTCCGTTTATTAACGGAACAGCGAGAGGATGTTCTGCGAGTTGGAGTTCGCGATCGACAGCGACTGGATGGCCAGCTGCTGCTGGGTCTGCAGGGCCTTCAGGCGGGTCGATTCCTCGTTCATGTCGGCGTCGACGAGACGGCCTACGCCCTTGTCGAGAGCATCCGAGAGCTTGGAAGCGAAGTCTTCCTGCAGGCCGATACGCATGGAGAGCGAACCAAGGTTCGAACCGACCGTGGTGAGGTTGGTCAGGGCGGTTTCGATCGTGTCGAGGTGATCGGCGACTTCGTCGTCGGTCGTGGCGTCCGTCAGCTCGATGGCGAGCGTGTCGGCCAGGTAACCCGAGCTGTCGTCGACTTCGCCGGTGGACGGGTCATAGGCGCCGAACAGGGCGTTGGTCGCCGAGTCGTAGCTTGCCGTCGTAACCTTGACCGTGCCGTCGTCACCGCGCACGAAGCCGGTAACGACCGTGCCGTCAGCGTTGCCACCAGCCAGCCAGTTTTCGCCGTTGAACGTGGCGGAAGCGCCGATGCTCTTCAGCTGATCCTGGAGCTGGGTGATTTCTTCCTGGACCTTGGTCTTGTCAACGCCCTGTTCGGTTGCGGTGACCAGCTTCTGCTTGATCGTCTTGACGACGTCGATGGCAGCTTCGACACCGCTGTAAGCGACGTCGACCTTTGCGGCGCCGAGGCCGAGAGCGTCCTGAACAGCAGAGATGGCTGCGTTGTCAGCGCGCATGGTGGTCGCGATCGACCAGTAGGCAGCGTTGTCCTTAGCCGCGCCAACGCGCTCGCCGGACGAAATGCGGCCCTGCGTCGTTTCCATGTCGTTGTTGATCGTGCGCAGCGTCTGGAGGGCTGCCATTGCAGAAGTGTTGGTGAGAATGCTCGACATTCTGATTGTCCCTTTGAACGAAATACTGGTGGGGACATACCGGACTGAAAACTTACCGGTTACGGCGGTTCGGCATCATGCCAACTCGGTTTCTCCAGACATCCAGAGGGATACCAAACCCGTCGTGTGATGCCAAAACTCGCAGCCAATCCTTGCCAACTCCTTAAATCGGCATGGGGCATTCAACCCATTGAAAAACAGGGTTAATACTCGGTAAGAATGTATGGTTAAGAAGGTCTAATTGAAGGACCGGACAAGGCTGCCGACAAGCAGGTTCCAGCCATCGATCAGCACGAAGAACAGGATCTTGAAGGGCAGCGAAATCGAAGTCGGCGGCAGCATCATCATGCCCATGGCCATGGTGATGGTGGCGACGATCATGTCGATGACCAGGAAGGGCAAAACGACCAGGAAGCCGATCTCGAAGCCGCGCCGGATTTCTGAAATCATGAAGGCCGGAATGACGACGCGCAGGTCGGCGATATTGTTTTCGACGACCGTCTGTCCGCGCTCCTCGGCTAGCGAGATGAAGAGCTCGATGTCCTTGTCGCGGGTATTGGCGACCATGAACTCGCGGAACGGCTCGGCGATGCGCTTGGCCGCCTCGGTTTCGTCGATCTGGTTGGCGATGAGCGGTTCGACGCCGTTCTGCCAGGCCCGGTCGAAGGTCGGCGCCATGACGTAGAAGGTCATGAACAGCGCCAGCGACACGAGGATCATGTTGGACGGCGTGGTCGAAAGGCCCATGCCGGACCGCAGGATCGAGAAGGCGATGACGAAGCGCGGGAAACTCGTCACCATGATCAGGATGCCGGGAGCAACCGAAAGAATGGTGAGCAGCCCGAAGGTGCGGATGATCCAGGAGGCGACCGAGCCGTCGACAGGCGCATTGAGGATATTGCCCGGCAGCTGCAACTGCTGCTGGGCATAGGCCATGCCGGTCATCGCCATCATGGCGACGAAGGTCAGAAAGGCTCGAATCATTCGATCACAAAGGTCCGGAACATGACGTTGGTTACGCGTCCTTCCGACCTGAGGTCAACCCGCTCCTGCAGGTCGTCCCGGAGATATTGGAAACCGCGCGGCCCCTGCACCTGCTGGAGCGTGACCGTGCGCATATAGGCCATGATGTCCTGGTGGATTTCTTCGGCGATCTTGACGTCAGCCGCCCCCTTGAACATCAGCGCAACCTCGAGCCGGATGCGGTTCTCCGAGGGATAGGCGAGGTTGCTGGTGATCGGATCGAGCAGCACGACACCGTTTGCCGGCGTCGAGATGTGCGGAATGTCCTCGCCGGCGGCACCCTTCGCCTCACCATGGCCGCCTTCACCGTGCCCGCCGGCTGCTGGCTCGGCCTTGGCCACTTCCTCGGCGGGCTTTTCGGCCGGCGGCGGCGCGAGCATGTTGCCCACGACCCAGCCGCCGCCGCCGGCAAGCAGCGTCAGCACGGCGATGATCGCGATGGTGATGACGATCGACGGCTTCTTCTGCTCGACGACCTGTTCTTCTTCCGCCATGTCTTTCTTCCCGGTTGACTGGGCCTGTCGCGTCAGAGCGGCGAGAACAGGTCGACGGCCTGCTGACCCCACGGCGGCTGCTGCACTTCGGTCAGGCGGCCACGGCCGCCATAGGAGATGCGGGCTTCCGCGATCTTCTCGTAGGAGATCTGGTTGTTGGAATCGACATCCTGCGGCCGCACGATGCCGGCGACGTTGAGGATGCGAAGCTCGTGATTGACGCGCACTTCCTGCGAGCCGCTGATCAGGAGGTTGCCGTTCTCGATAACGCCGGTCACGACCGCGGCGACGAGCAGGTTCAGCCGCTCGGCGCGCTCCGTGGAGCCGTCACCCTTGCTGCTGGTCGAGGAGCCGTAGGTGAGGTCACCCTTGCCTTCGACGTCGGGCAGGTCGCCGCTCATGCCGATGCCGAGGTTCATGCCGCTCTTGTTGGTGCGCGACCGGTCCGTCTTGTTGTCGAAGCTCGCCCGGTCGTTGACGCGGATATTGACCGTCATGATATCGCCGACCTTGAAGGCGCGCGAATCCTTGAACAGCGCCGACTGCTGGTCGCTCCAGATCGAATAGCCGGCAACCGCCGTGCGCGGCTGTTTCGGGTACGCCGCCATCTGCGGCGTCTCGGCATAGTTGAGCCCGCTGCCGATGGGGCTCATCGCCGGTGCCTTGCCGATCTCGTTAAGGGCCTGGCTGGAGCAGCTCGACAATGCCAGCGCGACGGCGAGTGCAGAGGCGGTCTTCTTCATGACGGGTCCTTTGAGGTGTTGGCGTCGCCCGCGACGGCGATGATGCGGGTGAGCAACGCGGCCTTGTCGGCCGGCATTTCGCCGAGAATGGTGCTCGACTGGCGCGGCGGAAGCTTCATGACGATCGCGGACGCGATCTGCGGATTGAGCTCCGCAAGCTGGGCGGCGGCCGCATCCGGCTTCATCTTCCGGTAGATCTCGACCAGCCCGCCCTCGGCCTGCTTCAGGAAGGCGTTGCGGCGCGTCAGCCAGTCCTCGTATTCTGCACGGCGGGCTTCGAGCGTCTTGATGCGCTCGTCGACGTCCTTCTGAAGGTTTTCCAGTTCCTGCTTTTGCAGCAGGTAGCGCTGGTCGCGCGCCGCGTCCGCGATATTGGTGCAGAACTCGCGGATCTCGTCGGCGCTCGCATTGGTGGTCGTGATGACCGGGCGCTCCTCGGCGAAAGCGCCGGGAATGGCCATCATCACGAAGCCGGCCAGCGGCAAGGCCAGCCTGCGGGCAAGGGTGGAGAGGCTCATGGTCGTCATTGCAGCACCAGTTCTGCCTGGAGGGCGCCCGCGGTCTTGATGCTTTGCAGGATCGAGATGATGCCGTCAGGCTTGACGCCGATGCTGTTCAATCCCGACACGAGCGAACGCAGACTGGAACCGTCGAGCATGGCGACATTGCCACCGTCCTGCTGGACGAGGATATCCGTGTTCGGCTCGACCGCCGTCACCCCCTTGGAGAAGGGTTCAGGCTGCACGACCTTCGGCATCTCGGTGATCTGCACGGTCAAAGTTCCGTAACTGACCGCGACCGGCGAGATGCGCACGTCCTGGCCGATGACGATCGTGCCCGTCCGTTCGTTGATCACGACGCGCGCCGGCACGTCGGTCTCGATGACGAGGTTTTCGATATCGGCCATCAGGCGGGCCAGATCGGCCATCTTGGGCTTGGCGATATAGACCGACTGCGAATCACGCGATTCGGCGATCGGATTACCGTATTGGGCGGAAGCATAGCGGTTGATGGCATCGGCCATGCCGACCGAGGTCGAGAAGTCCGGATTGCGCAATTGCAGCACGAGATCGGACGAATCCTTGAAGCGCGACGGGAGCTCACGCTCGATGATCGCACCGTTCGGCACGCGGCCGGCGGTCGTGACACCCTGCTGGACCGTTGCGGCATCGCCGCTGGCGCTGACGCCCGTGACGACGATCGAACCCTGGGCAACGGCGTAAATCTGTCCGTCGGCGCCCGACAGCGAAGTCATGACGAGCGTGCCGCCGCGCAGCGACGCCGCGTCGCCGAGCGAGCCGACCGTCACGTCGATGCGGCTGCCGGGGCTGGCGAAAGGCGGCAGGTTGGCGGTGACGAGCACGGCCGCGATGTTCTTGGCGCGCGTCTGCGTGCCGACCATGGAGATGCCGAGGTTCTGCAGCATCGCGCGCATGGACTGTTCGGTAAACGGCGACGAACGCATGCTGTCGCCGGTGCCCTGGAGGCCGACGACGAGGCCATAGCCGATCAGCTGGTTGTCACGGCCGGCCTGGAGCGAGGCGACATCCTTGATGCGGGCGGCCGGAAGTGCGGGGCCTGCGGCAAGCATGATGCACGCAAGGGCGGCAACGACGCGACGGAAGAAAAGCTGCATCATCGTGCCACCACATGTACGGTTCCGTCTTCCATGACCGTGCCGGAGACGATCACGCCGGAATCCTTGTTGCGAACCTTGATCAGCTCGCCGACGGCGGCATCCTGAAGCGGCGTGCCGGCGGCGCGCAGCATCAGGGATCCGTTGTCGAAGACGAGCTGGACGGTGGTGCCGCGGGAAACGGCGAAGGGCTCGCGCAGCGCCGAGACGAGGATGACGCGGCCCGCCAGCAGTGTGCGCCTGGTGATCAGGCCATCGACCTGGCCGATGCTTTCGGCATAGCCCTTGACGATATTCGGGTTGGTCACCTCGACCTCTTCGAGCTGCCCCGCCTGGACTTCCTCGCCGGGATAGATCGTCCGCTTGGGCACGACGGCCATGCGGGTATCGGCAAGGGCCGCGTCGGCTGCGAAAAGACCGGCGAGCACGGCGCACACGGCAAGAGCCGTGTGGCGCGTGGCCGAAAGGGTCTTTGCTCTGCGAAGGGCTGCTATCAGGCGAAACATCATGTTCCCCGCGTGTGTGTCGGTTGTTATCTCAGGTTCTTGCTGACCACGGCTGCCATTTCGTCGGCGGCCTGGATGATCTTGGAGTTCATCTCGTAGGCGCGCTGGGCCGAGATCAGGTCGGTGATTTCCTTGACCGGATCGACGTTGGAGGCTTCGAGATAGTTCTGCTGGATATAAGCGAAGCCCGCTTCGTCAGGCGCGCCGACATTGGCGGGACCGGAGGCTGCGGTCTCGCGGTAGAGGTTTTCACCGAGCGGCTCGAGGCCGGCCTCGTTGACGAAATTCGCCAGCGTGATCTGGCCGAGTTCCTGCTGCTGGCCGGCAACGGTCGCATAGACCTGGCCGGATTTGCTGACGGTGACTTCGGTGGCATCCTGCGGCACAGTGATGCCCGGCACGACGGTGTAGCCGTCGAGCGTCACGAGCTGGCCGTCGGCATTGGTGTTGAATGCGCCGGCGCGGGTGTAGAGCGTGGAGCCGTCGGCCGCCTCGATCTGGAACCAGCCGCGGCCGATCAGCGCCATGTCGAAGGAGTTGCCGGTCGAGACGAGGCCGCCCTGCAGATGCAGGTTGCGCACGGCCGCGGTCTTGACGCCGAGACCGATGATCGCGCCTTCCGGCACCACGGCCTGGTTGGCGCGGTTGGGCACGCCGGCGGCGCGCTCGGTCTGGTAGAGAAGGTCCGAGAATTCGGCGCGGGCTCGCTTGAAGCCGGTCGTGTTGATGTTCGCGATGTTGTTCGCGATGACTTCAAGGTTGGTCTGCTGCGCGTTCATGCCGGTGGCGGCAATAGCAAGGGCTTTCATGTCCGGTCCTCAGATCTGCATTCTTGCGACTTCGAGATAGGCGGTGACGACCTTGTCGCGGATGGCGATGGCGGTCTGCAGCGTCTGCTCGGCGTTCATGACGGCGTCGACCACTTCGCGGGTCGTCGCCTTGCCCTGGATGGCTTCGAAGGACTTGGTTTCACCAAGCTTCAGCGTGTTGGTCATTTCGGTTGCCATGTCGCCCATCACCTGGGCGAAGCTCATGCCCGTACCGGTTCCCTGCGCGGCGGCAGCCGAAACGCTGCTGGAGGTCTCGTTGACACCCGAAAGGCCGTTGGTGGAGAAGAGCGATTTGACGCCCGTTACGCTATCGATCATTGCGAGGCCCTCAGGAGGTCGATGGTCGCGGAGATCAGGTCACGCGACTGCTTGATGCTCTGCAGGTTGGCTTCGTAGGAGCGGTTGGCTTCCCGCATGTCGGCCATTTCGACCAGCATGTTGACGTTCGGCATCTTGACGATGCCCTTTTCGTCGGCAGCGGGGTTGCCCGGGTCGTATTCGGTCGAGAAATCGCCTTCATCCTCGCCGAGACGTTCGACCTGGACCAGCGAAGCGCCGGTTGCCCGGTCGAGTTCGGAAGCGAAGGTCACGGTCTTGCGGCGGAAGGGATCGGCACCAGGAGTATCACCCGTCGAGCGGGCGTTGGCCAGGTTTTCCGAAACGATGCGAATACGGGTGGATTGCGCCTCAAGTCCCGAGGCCGCGACTTTCAGTGAAGCTACGAGCGGATCCATTTTTTACCTTCTGACTGTCATCAGCATCATGCGATGAAAGGCCTTGACGAGGCCGGCATTCAACTCAAAGTCACGCTTGACCTGACCCTCTTTCATGAGTTCTTCGGCAATACCGACCGTGTTGCCGGATTCCTGCACGCCGATCTCTTCGGTGGGTTTGGTCTCGATGACGCGGCCTGCCATTTCGGTTTCGGTGAAATGACCCGGCTGCGTCGCCGCCATGCGGATGCCCGTCGTCTCGAGCACCGCCTGAAAGGGAGTTACGTCCTTCGCCTTGAACCCGGGGGTGTTGGCGTTGGCGAGATTGCCTGCAACCACACTCTGGCGGACCGAAAGCCAATCGGCTTGTTTCGTGGCCAGTTCAAACAGTTGTATCGGTTGCATGACAAGCTCCATCCTTGTTCGAGGCGAACCTACGGAGCCAATCTTGCGTCAGACTTGCACCGCTGCGATTGAGCGGCAAGTGCCTGTATTTCCGGGATTATATATGCTCGAGCCGCAGTCATCGCGGCGAGCGGGCGGCCGGTCCGGGCAAGCCGGAAACGCCGAATCAGCTGCGGGGCGGAACGCCCCGCACCCTCTAATTGCGCTTGATGACGTCGCCGTTGGAGGTCACGATGACCCAGGCGCCGTCGCGCTGCTCCAGCGTCGCAAGACGGCTGTTGTCGGGGAGGATCGAGCCGACGCGCACGATATACATGCCGCGCGCATCCTCGATCAGCGCCCGGCCGTTGGCCACATGCATCAACCGGAAGCCGGTGCTGGCCGGCAGAGGCTGGTCGAGACCGCTATCGATGGGCGCGCCGAGCTTCGTTTCGTTGCCCTCGTCGGTGGCGCTCGCGGTCGCGACCGGATCGACGTTCGATTGTCCCGACTCCTTGTCATCATCGACCATGGCGGCCGGCGAGACGCTGACCACCTGCTTCGGGCCGGTTTCCGGCAGGTCACGCGTCGTGCCTTCCCAAAGGGCAGGCACGGAGAATTTCTCCGGGTTGAGGAAGACATACCAGGGGAAAAAGGCGGCCATCGCCGCGAGCATCACGCCCGTTCCGGCCAGCAGCTTGTCGGCGGTGCTGTAGCCGCGCCGTTCCCGCCGCTTGAGCGGCTGAACTGCTTCGTCCGCATCGAAATCCGTCACTGTCATCCCCTTCGCATGCCTGGCGCACCGCCCTGCCCGGCCGCGTTCTTCAGCGCCATGGCAAGATCGGAGAACGAATCGGCGGCGGGCTTTTCACCCGGCGTCTGTTTGAGAACCTCGTAGATGATCGGCACCTGCTTGATCGCCATGTCGAGATCGGCATCGCCCCCGGGGCGGTAGCCGCCGATGAGGCGCAGATCCCGCGTCTCCTCGAAGCGGTGGATCAGCGCCTTGAGGCGCGACACGAGCTTCTCCTGATCCGGTGTCCAGGCCTTGCGGGCGAGACGCGAAATGGAGGCGAGCGGGTTGATCGGCGGATAACGCCCCTCTTCGGCGAGGCTGCGCTCCATCACGATATGGCCGTCGAGAATACCGCGCGTCGAGTCGGCGATCGGATCGTTGTGGTTGTCGCCGTCGACGAGGATCGAGATGATCGCCGTGATACTGCCGGTGCCCTCGGCACCTGGGCCGGCACGCTCGAGCAGGCGCGGCAGCTCGGTGAAGACCGAGGCCGGATAACCACGTGCGATCGGCGGCTCGCCGGCGGCGGTCGCCACTTCGCGGATGGCATGGGCAAAGCGCGTCACGCTGTCGATGATGAGCAGGACGTTGTCGCCCTGGTCGCGATAGTGCTCGGCGATCGTCACGGCGGTCAGCGGCGCCATCTTGCGCAGCATCGGGCTCTCGTCGCTGGTCGCCACGACGGCAACCGATTTCGCCAGATTGTCGCCGAGCGTGTCCTCGATGAATTCGCGCACTTCACGGCCGCGTTCACCGACCAGCGCGATGACGACCTTGTCGAAGGCGTCGGCGCGGGCGAGCATCGACAGCAGCGTCGATTTACCGACACCCGAACCGGCGAAGATGCCGAGACGCTGGCCAAGGCAGAGCGGCGCAAAAATATCGATGGCGCGCACGCCGGTCGAGAAGCCTTTTTCGACACGCTTGCGCGTCATCGATGGCGGGGCGGAATTGTAGATGGAACGACGGTCGTCACCCTGCGTGAGTGGGCCGAGCCCGTCGATCGGCTCGCCGAGCGCGTTGATCGTGCGGCCGCACCAGGAGGCGGCCGGCGCGACGCGGAAGGCACCCTTGCGGATGACCGTATCGTGGATGCTGATCGGCTCGCCCGGCTCGATCGGGCAGACGACGACGGAATCCGGCTCGACGCGCACCACCTCGCCGAGATGGATGCCGGCCGGGCTTCTGTGCGCCACGAACTCGCCGAGCCGCACATGGCGCGACAAGCCGCTGACCGTGTAGTTGCCGGCCGAGATGGTCTGCACATGGCCGCCGTGGACGACCGAGAATTCCGGCGAGGAATAGCGCTTAACGGCCCCGGCCAATGCGCTCAGCATGCGCCCGCCGTCGGGAATGCGTCTCTCGTCGGGCCTGGTTTCCGCAGCCATGGTTTACTTGCTTCCGCCGAGCGTGCGCACCGCTTCGTTCATCGATTCCTCGCTGTCGCGCATCAGCGAGGCAATGCTTTCGAAGGCGCGCGTGACCTGGATGAGCTGCGTCATCTCGCCAATGGCGTTGACGTTGGACTCTTCGACATAGCCCTGCACCACGCCGGCATCCACTCGGTCGACCACCGGCTCCGGCGGGATTTTCGAAATTATGCCGCTGTTGCCGGCGCGGGTGAAGCCACCAGAGAGATCGGCATCGAAGAGACCGAGCGAGGCGACCGGACGGCCGTTCTGGTTGAGCTGGCCGTCAGCACTGAGCTGGATTGTGCCATTCGTCGCATCGATCTGGATGGGGCCGCCGCCGGCATCGAGCACCGGATAACCGTTCAGCGTCACAAGTTCGCCGGCATCGGTCAGCGTGAAGCGGCCGTCGCGGGTGAGCGTCGGGCCGGAGGGCGTCTCGACCTGGAACCACGCGTCACCCTTGATGGCGAAGTCCAGCGCACCGCCGGTCTCGGTAATGCCGCCATTGCGCTGGGAGATGAACTCATCGCCCTGCGAAACGAAGGCGACGTCGGCGACCTTCTGGTCGCTTATGACCTGGTTGAACTTCACTTCCGTGGCGCGGAAGCCGACGGTCGTCGAGTTCGCGACGTTGTCGGCAAGGGTCGTCAGGCGGCGGTCGAGCGCAAGCTGGGACGAAAGCGATACATAAAGCCCGGTCTGCATCTCAGCGACCTCCGAGTTTCAGATTGTTGATGGAAAGCAGAAGATCCGTCGAAATGCCGATGAGGCCCGACGGCTGGAAGGCGGCGAGCGAATCGGCGCTGTCTGTCGAGTTTTCGAGTTCCCACATCGAGGTGAACCGCTCGAGGAACTTGCCGACCTTCGACGGATCCTTGAACTCGTCCAGTTTCAGCACGTCTTCGTAATAGGCGGCCTGACGGTCGATATCGGTGGCGGCGAATTCGGCGGGAAGCTGGAGCGCGGTTCGCACCACCTGCGCGATCGCGTCGTCGGCGATGATCGAATAACCCGAAGTGATCGAGGGGGCCATGCGCTCGAAATAGAGCGCGAGGCGAACACCCGTATTGTCCTCACCGGCGCTGATCTCCAGCGTCTGGCGAGTATACTTGTCGACCATGCCCTTCTGGGCACTTTCCATCAGCGTGGCGACTGCACCGTTGCGGGCGAAGTTCAGCGATTCCGCCAATGCCTTATAGCGCGTGTCGGTGAGCTGGTTGGCGAAAGCATCCTTGTTGTCGACGCCCTCGGTCAGCACCTTGCGCATAAAGGCTTTGGCATAGGCCATGTCCTCCAGGCCGTGCGCCTTCATCACGTAGTTGTAGAGGCGGCTGTCGGCGAAGAAGTCGTCGACCGATTTCACGTCGCCGATCTTTTCGAGGTAATATTCCGTCTCGCGCTTGACGTCCGGCTGCTCCGAAACGCGCTTCAGCGACGTCTGGAGGTCGGTGGAAATCAACTGGTAGCTCGTATAGGTGGTCGTCACGATAGCCCGCCGATCAAGGTGCAAGAGGGCGCGGATCGCCCGTTATGAGCCATGATCCTGCGGGCTTTTGCTTGTGCGAACCTGATCGGTAAACCAGCCGTTAGGTACAGCTTCACGCAAGGCTGGAACCGTATTTCCAGAAGGGTCAGAATTGTGTCGGGACCCCTGCGCTCATGAATATCATCATTGGTCTAATCGTTACGGTCGGCTGCGTCTTGGGCGGCTTCATGGCCATGGGCGGGCATCTCGCGGTGCTCAACCAGCCGTTCGAGCTCATGATCATCGGCGGCGCGGGCGTCGGCGGCTTCATCGTGGCCAACACGATGAAAGTCATCAAGGAGACCGGCAAGGCGCTGGGAGAAGCCTTCAAGCACAAGGTTCCCAAGGAGCGCCACTATCTCGATACGCTCGGCGTACTCTACAGCCTGATGCGCGACCTGCGCACCAAGTCGCGCAACGAGATCGAAGCCCATATCGACAATCCGGACGAGTCGCCGATCTTCCAGTCGGCCCCGACGGTCCTTGCCAACAAGGAACTGACGGCCTTCATCTGCGACTACGTCCGCCTCATCATCATCGGCAACGCCCGCTCCCACGAGATCGAGGCGCTGATGGACGAGGAAATCCAGACGATCACGCGCGACAAGATGAAGCCCTACCAGTCTCTCTCCACCATGGGCGACGCCTTCCCGGCCATCGGCATCATCGCCGCCGTTCTCGGGGTTATCAAGGCAATGGGCAAGATCAACGAATCGCCTGAGGTTCTCGGCGGCCTCATCGGTTCGGCTCTCGTCGGCACCATGCTCGGCATCTTCCTGTCCTATTCGATCGTCACGCCGATCGCGACCAACATCAAGGTCGTGCGCGAGAAGCAGAACCGCCTCTACATCATCGTCAAGCAGACGCTGCTCGCCTACATGAACGGTTCCGTGCCGCAGGTGGCGCTGGAATACGGCCGCAAGACCATCTCTTCCTACGAGCGCCCGTCGATCGACGCGGTCGAGCAGGAAATGATGAATCCCGGCGGCGGCGGCGACACGAAGGCGGCCTAAGCAATGAGTGAAGCGACCGTGACCGCAGCCCCGTCCCTCGATCCGATCGTGCTTGCGCGCCTCACCGGCAAGCTCGGCGACACGGCGACCATTTCAAAACTCTGCGCCACCCTGGGCGACGTTTTTGCCGAATTCCTGCCGGACATGCTGGAAAGCGAACTCGGCTTCGAGGTCGCGGTCTCCTATGCCGGATTCGAGACGGGCAAATACGGCCCGCTCGTCGAAGGCCTCGGCGGCGCCATGGCGATGTGCGACGCGTCGCTGCGCGACTGGTGCGATCGCTTCACGCTGATCTGCGACAGCCCGATGATCATCACGCTCGTCGAGAACATGCTCGGCGCCGTCAGCGACAGCATCGAGGATCCCGAGGCGCGCCCGCTCTCCAAGATCGAGCTCGATCTCGCCGCGATGATGTTCGACCGCATCTCCAGCGTGCTGAAGACCGCCGTTTGCGGCGCCAACGGCTATGAGCCCTTCCTCAGCCATGCGCACAATGCCGAAACGCGCAAGCCGACCGAGGACGGTTCGGAAAACGAGCATGTCGCGATGGTCAACATGGCTGTCGGCATCGGCCCCGTCCTCTCGACCTTCCACGTCGTCATTCCGCAGAGCGTTCTCCTGAAGTCGACGATCTCGGCACCGAAGCCGGCCAATGCGCCGAAGACCCGCGTCGAATGGAGCGAGCGCCTCGGCGAGCAGGTCCGCCGCTCGAAGGTGACGCTCGAAGCCCGCATCCGGCTTGAGGCACAGACACTCAATACGATCAGCCGCCTGCAGGCCGGCGACATCATCCCGTTCAACGAATCAGGTGATGTGCGCGTCGAGGTCAACGCCAACGGCCGCAATCTCTATGTCTGCGAATTCGGGCGCTCGGGCGCGCGCTACACGGTCAGGGTCAAGGATACCTACGGATCGGAGGATGACCTCCTCCAGCACATCATCGGATAGTTTACGCATGACGCGTACGGGGCGGCGAGCCTCAGGCAAGTTTCGAATGGAATAGTGGTCATATGGCACCGAAGAAAACACCCATCGCTGACGACATCATGTCTTCCATCAATGCAGGCGACCAGGAACTGGAGCAGGCGATCGACGACCTGCGCGGCGTTCTTCAGAAGGATGCCACCGGCTCGCTTGGTACGGACCTGACGGCGACCGACGATCCGCTCGCGGCCTTCGGCGGTGATTTCGGCAGCTCCGATTTCGGCGGTGCTGCGGCGACCTCCGATTTCGGCGGTGGCGCAAGCTTCAGCGGTTCGGATTTCGGCGGCGGCAACGACTTCGGCGGTGGCAATGATTTCTCCGCCGATCTCGGTGAGGCACCGCGTCCGGGCAGCGCGATGGAGTCCAACATGGACCTCATCATGGACATCCCGATCGATCTGCAGATCGTGCTCGGTTCGTCCCAGATGCAGGTTTCCAGCCTGATGAACCTCAGCGAGGGTGCGACGATCGCGCTCGATCGCCGCATCGGCGAGCCCGTCGAGGTCATGGTCAACGGCCGCATCATCGGCCGCGGCGAAATTACGGTTCTTGAAAACGACGACACCCGTTTCGGGGTGAAGCTCATTGAAGTGAAGAGTACACGCAAGGTCTGACACCCGGTTAAGGGTTCAGGGGGATAATCCATGATGGATTTCGAAAATTTCGGAACGTCCACGGCGCTTGGTTCGCCGCTATCGCCGGTCGAGAAGGCAGCAGCCGTTCTTCTTGCCATGGGCAAGGGCGTGGCCGGCAAGCTGCTGAAATATTTTACGCAAAGCGAGCTTCAGGCGATCATCGCCGCCGCGCAGAACCTGCGCGCCATCCCGCCGCATGAACTGATCGACCTCGTCAACGAGTTCGAGGACCTCTTCACCGAGGGCGCGGGCCTGATGGACAATGCCAAGATGATGGAAGGCATCCTCGAGGAAGGCCTGACGCCGGACGAAGTGGATGGCCTGCTCGGCCGCCGCGCCGCCTTCCAGGCCTTCGAATCGACGATCTGGGACCGTCTGCAGGACGCCGACCCGGTCTTCGTGTCGAAGTTCCTCCTCAACGAACACCCGCAGACCATAGCCTATATCCTCTCCATGATGCCCTCGGCCTTCGGCGCCAAGGTGCTGGTAGAAATTCCCGAGGCACAGCGCGCCGACATCATCAACCGAACCGTCAACCTCAAGGACGCGAGCCCCAAGGCGACCGCGATCGTCGAGGCGCGGATCATCGAGATGATCAATGCGCTGGACTCCGAGCGCAATTCGGTCGGTTCGAACAAGGTCGCCGACCTCATGAACGAGCTCGAAAAGTCGCAGGTCGACGAAATGCTGGCCTCGCTCGAAACGGTCTCGACCGAATCGGTCAAGAAGGTCCGTCCGAAGATCTTCCTCTTCGAAGATGTGCTCTACATGCCGCAGAAGAGCCGCGTGTCGCTGTTCAACGACGTCTCGGGCGACATCATCACGGCCGCCCTGCGCGGCGCCACGATGGAACTGCGCGAATCGATCCTGTCGTCGATCGGTGCACGCCAGCGCCGCATGATCGAATCGGATCTCGCCGTCGGCGACGGCAACCCGCGCGAAGTGGCGATCGCCCGCCGCTCGATCACCCAGGAAGCCATTCGCCTGGCTGCCGCCGGACAAATCCAGTTGAAGGAGAAGGAACAGGAAGCCCAGGCGGCCTGATCCACCTTGACACGACATCGCCGCAAGCGGAGCGTATCCAGCGGCCCGACTCTCCAGCAAGGGGTGTCGGGCCGTTTGCTTTTTGCTGCTTTATGCGGCACCGGGGTGCGCCATGTCGGACGAAGACAAAGACAGCAAAACAGAACTCCCGTCAGAGAAAAAAATCCGCGACGCGATGGAGAAGGGCAATACGCCCTTCTCGCGCGAGATCACCATCTTCGCCTCGACGCTGGCGATCTATCTCTTCCTCGTCTTCTTCCTGCCTGATGGCGTGGCGCGCATGAACGAGACGCTGCGCGATTTCTTCGAGCAGCCGGAGGCCTGGAACCTCAAGTCTGGCACGGATGTCATCGCGATCTTCCGCCATCTCGGCTGGGAGGCCGGCGCGCTGCTTCTGCCGATCCTCGCCATGATGATGATCTTCGGCATCGCCTCCTCCGTCTTCCAGAACATGCCGAGCCCGGTTCTCGAACGCATACGCCCGCAGATGTCGCGTCTCAGCCCGGTCGCGGGCCTCGGCCGCATGTTCGGCAAGCAGGGTATGGTCGAATTCGGCAAGTCGCTGATCAAGATCCTCATCGTCTCGCTGGTCGTCGGGATCGCCATGCGCGGCAACTATTTCGCATCGCTCGACACCATGTTCTCCGAGCCGGCGACGCTCATCTATCTGATGACATCAGACATCAACAAAGTCCTGATCATCATCCTCTTTGCGACCGCAATCATCGCCGGCATCGACTTTGCCTGGACGCGCTATCACTGGTTCTCCGAACTGATGATGACGAAGCAGGAAGTAAAGGAGGAAATGAAGCAGTCGCAGGGCGACCCGATCGTGAAAGCCCGCATGCGCTCGATCCAGCGCGACCGCGCGCGCCGCCGCATGATCACCGCCGTGCCGCGCGCCACGCTCGTCATCGCCAACCCGACTCACTTCGCCGTTGCGCTGCGTTATGTGCGTGAGGAAGGCGATGCGCCCGTCGTCGTCGCCAAGGGCCAGGACCTCGTCGCCCTGAAGATCCGCGAGATCGCCGAAGAGAACGGAATTCCCGTTTTCGAAGATCCGCCGCTCGCACGCTCAATGTTTGCGCAAGTCTCGGTGGATAGTGTCATTCCACCGGTGTTCTACAAAGCCGTGGCAGAGCTGATTCACCGGGTTTATGCAGCTTCGCCCCAGACCAGACGGGTAAACTAGATCCGATGAGAAAATGCACCTACTCCGCCGAGCGCGAGAAGATTGTCGCAGAGGCAATCTGCCCGGTCGCCACTGAGCTCAGACTGCTCGATGCCGCCGATCTCGTCTCGCTGTTGCGTTTCGAGTGCTACGGGAACCTGGCCGACCTCGTCTCTTCGGCTGCGGAGCTGTATTTCCTGCCCGGTACGATCAATTTCGGCGCCGGCGGCGACTATCGCCTCGACTGGGATACGGAGCCGGAGGTGACGCTGGACATGGAAATCCGCCCGCAGGGCGTGACGGTCTATGCCAAGCTGTTGCTGCAGAAGGACACGGCCGGCGTGGAAGTCACCCATGTCGCCTTCAACGACCCGTCGCCCGATCCGGACGACAACACCGCTTTCCTGCGCAAGAGCCTGGCCGAATCGCGTTACGTGAAATCCGGCCCCGCGGCATCGCAGCACGCCCATTGAGCCTGCGACCGGGCACAAAAAGAAACGGCCATGGTGTCCATGGCCGTTTTCATTTGTCAGGTGATATAGCCGAGGCGGATGGCCTTGGCGATGGCCTGGATGCGGTTGACCGCGTCGAGCTTGGTCGTTGCCGTGCCGAGATAGGCATTCACCGTATGCACGGAAAGGCCCATCTTTTCCGCGATGGCTTCGGAGATGCAGCCGTCGCCGGCCATCTGGAGGCAGGCGATCTCGCGTTCGCTCAGCGCCTCGGACGGCAG
This sequence comes from Shinella sp. 20P9.1.1, assembly GCF_057798995.1. Classification (NCBI taxonomy): domain Bacteria; kingdom Pseudomonadati; phylum Pseudomonadota; class Alphaproteobacteria; order Hyphomicrobiales; family Rhizobiaceae; genus Shinella; species Shinella sp. 20P9.1.1. The sequence goes on along the minus strand of NZ_JBYOLC010000002.1, from coordinate 393,602 downwards.
CAGCTTCTTCTCGTCGACCGCCAGCATGTCGATCAGGATCTGGCAGCTCTTCATATGCATATCGACGACGAGGTCGCTCGAGGGCGCGATGAAGGCGCCGGTGAAGACGACATAGCCGTTGCCATGGGCGCCCAGACGCACCGGGAAGGCAATGCCAGACCAGGACAGGAGCCGCGCCGGAAGACGCACCGTGAAGGGTTCCGCGCCGGGCTCGACGAACTGGTTGTCGCCCGCACCCTCCCAGATCAGCGGCAGCATGGAGGCTTCGAGATGGGCGAGCATCGTCGGGCCATAGGCCTCGATCAGCGCGCGCGCATTGCCATCGACATCGTTCGCCCAGTTGTGCAGCGACAGCGCCAGCCTACGGGCCGAAGGCAGGCCGTGGCCTGCGACCCGCAGCACCGCGAAATGTTCGGCGCCGAGAATGGTCTGCATGACCTGCAAGCGGGAAACGAAATCGGATGCACGCGCCGCTTTCGGCGGTCGCGCGAGCCGGATTTCCGTCTCCAGGGCAGCGGGGGCGGAAAGCTGGATACCCATGGCGGTTCTCCTCAGACCAGGCTGTTGCGAACGGCCCAGGCGATCGCTTCGGACCGCGTCTTCGTCGCGGTCTTGCGCATCACGCTGGTGATGTAATTGTTGATCGTGTTGCGGGATATGCCGAGGATGACGGCGATCTCGTCGCTCGTCTTGCCTTCGGCGATCCAGTAGAGGCACTCGATCTCGCGGTCCGTCAGGTCCATCTCGCGATCCTGCTTGAGGATCGCGCCCTGGCAGCAGACGCTGGCGAAATAGCCGGTCACGACGCCGACATCGCGCAGCTTGCTCTGCGAGAGGATGAAATGCTCAGGGAAGAGCAGCACGAGCGACATGCGCACCCGCCCGACATGGAAGGCGATGGCGCAATATTCGCGGCTGACGCCCGAGGGCACCGCGATCTCGTCGCTCAGATGGGCAAAGCAGGGTTTGAGAAGGTTCAGGCACTTGTCCAGTTCGCTCATGCGCGACTGGCCGGCAACGATGGCACCGGCAATGGTGCGCACCATGTCGAAGGGCCAGTCCGAAGCGACGACGGCCTCCAGCCCGGCTTCGGGTGACACGTCGTGACGAACGAGAAGATAGTGGGAGGCACTGACGTAATCGGTCAGCGCCCGCAATCCTTGGGACAGGCCGGCGCGATTGGCGCAGCGCCCGAGATGTTGAACCAGAAGCTCACGCGCACTCTTACGCTCACCAGACTCGGCGGAGAATCCATAGGATTCCCAGGCCGCGACATCCGACCGGATTGTTTCCATGATAGCCCCCTGTTCCGATTCCGAACGGAAAATTCCTGCCTCCTTCCCGTCTGAAATCCGGAACCGTCCGAACTCCCCCCGATCAGGCCGCATCAGCAAGAATCACCAAGCGAATCAGTGACTAAAGTGTACATCGACCACCGCTAAAAACCACCGCCCTCTTCTCGGGATTTACTTTTGAAGGCTTCTATGAGTCGCCAAGCTTCAGGTGATTTGCCTTGCCGGCAGAGAGCGGATCCGTCGGCGGCGGATCGTTTAAGATATTGTTAACTATGCAATATTTGAAAGACTTCATCATGCTCGCCGGAAAAAGCCGGCGTTCATTCGATTCTGGATTGCAGTACGATGCAGGCTTTCACAACCGGCCGGGCCGAAAAATATTTTTCGCGGCCAGTCTTATCGATTCCCCTTCAACCGCAACAGGAGTCCAAGGGCGAAAAAATTGCTTCAATGGGCAGGATCAGCGTTGCCGAAAAGCGACATCGGTTTCAAAAACTGCGAAGCACCAAATCCTCAAACAAAAGACGCGACCGTCTCCGGCCGCGTCTTCATTCGTCTTTTCTGGAAAGCCCTCAGGCGGCTTCCTTCTCGATGGACCACTTGCGCAGGATCTTGGCAGCGCGTTCTTCGCTGATCTCGACCATGCGGCTGAGGCGGCGCTCCGGGCCTTCCTTGACGCGACGGTTGAAGGCACCGTCGCCTTCGTCGCCGGCATTGAGCAGGTCGTCCGTGCTGTCGAAGCCGAAGTCCGCGCCGAAGCCGTCCATGAGCGTCGCACCGGGGCCGCCCATGCCGCCCGTTGCCGGGGAGAAGTCGGGCAGTTCGAGACCGGCTGCATCGCTTTCCAGCGCATTGCCCGCCGCAGCGCCACCGCCGGTGACCGACCGGACCGCCGGGCGAAGACCGAACCAGACCACGACCACGGCCACGCCGAGGAAGGCGAGCGCATTGATGATGCCACCGAGGTTGCGCGTCAGGGTTTCCATGACGCCCGGGCCCGGCACAGCCTCGTTGAGCAGTTGGTGATCGAGGAATTCCATCGCATTGATCGTAACGACGTCACCGCGCTCGGTGTTGAGGCCGGCCGCCGAGGAGACGATCTTCTGCATGTCGGCGATGTAGGCGTCGACCTTCGCCTGGTCGGCCGGTTCGCCGACCATAGCTGCGATGCGGGCGCGATTGACGACGACGGCAACGGAGAGCTTTTCGACCGCAAAGCCGTTGCGCGTGGTGGCGACGGTCTTGCTGTTGATCTCGTAATTGGTCTGCTCTTCCTTCTTGTCGGCCTCGTCGCTGGACTTCTGGCCATCGGCCTTGCCCTGCGGGCCGCCCTGCGGAATGTTCTGCTCGACGGTCGCGGCCTTGTTGTCGGCCTGCTGCTGCGACTTCTGCGTTTCCCGCGTCACGCGGACCGAGCGCTCGACGCGCGATTCCGGATCGTAGACGGTTTCCTGGATCTGCTGGGAGTCGGTGTTGAGCGAGGCGGTAACGCTGGCGCGGAAATTGTCCATGCCGAGGAAGGGCGCGAGCGCCTTCTCGATATTGCGCTCGACTTCGCTTTGGATGGTCTGGACGGCGGTCAGCGAGCGGTTTACCGCGCCGTTCTCGTCGTCGTCGCCGGAGGCGAGAAGCTGGCCGGCGGAATCGAGGATGGTCACGCCGTCCACTTCCAGGCCCGGCACGGAGGCGGCGACGAGGTGACGGATGGCGGCGGCCGACTCACGGCCGGCCTGCGCGCTCGCGCGGATCATGACGGAGGCCGTCGGCACCTGTTCGGCTTTGCGGAAATTGCCGCGCTCCGGCATCACGATATGGACGCGGGCGGCGGCGATGCCGGAAATCTGCTGGATGGTGCGGGCGATTTCACCTTCAAGGGCACGCACACGCGTCACTTCCTGCATAAAGGAGGTGAGGCCGAGAGAGCCGACCTTGTCGAAGAGCTCGTAGCCGGCATTCGCGCTGCTCGGCAGGCCGCGTTCGGCGAGATAGAGCCGTGCCTTGCCGGTCTGGCCGACGGGCACTTCGATGCTGTCGCCTGCGGTTCCGGTGTTGAAATCGATATTGGCTTCAGCGAGCGCCAGGCTGATCTGGTTCATGTCGGACTTTTCCAGTCCGACATAGAGCGTCTCGTAGGAGGGCTTGTTCACCATGATCCCGGCGGCGAGCACAAGGCCGACCGAAAGGATGGCGGCGCCGGCCAGCATCGCAAGCTTCGCCTGCCCCAGCGAAGCCAGGTTCTTGTAGACTTTCGTCAACTGTTCCAACAGATTCATTCTGTTCCCGCACGGACTTGGCGTCTTGCCACCTGGCTAACATGCCGGTGCTTGCGAGACGCATTTTCAATTTCGTGGGACGGAGCCGGCACATTTCCGCACGCGCCGATCTGCCCCATGGAATACGCGGACCTAACTGATCCGGCCTGGAGACTAGACGGCGAAACTTGCGCGAGCATGGCGTAGCCGCGCGTGCGGAGCGGGCGCTCAAACGAAAGACGGCGCCGCAAGGGCGCCGTCTTGGTAAAGAATATCGTTCCAGATCAATCAGAAGGCTTCGAAATCACCCGCGGCCTTGCCGAGCGGCTGCGAATGGCCGTGGCGCATGCCGTTGCTCAGCGCCTTCTGCATGTCGGCAAGCTTCACCAGGTTCAGCGCCGTCGTGATATCGACGATGCAGCTGTCGGGAATGCTGGCGGTGATCGTGTCGATGAACTCGGCAAGCCCGCGCGTCTTCTGGACGGCAAGGTCGATGCCCTGCAGAACCATCATGCGCTCGAAGGCATGTTCGGGCACATCGCCATGGATGGCGGCCAGCTGCGGCTCGATGCGCTCGATGAGATAGGCGACATCGTGCAGTTCGGACACGATGCGCATCAGCACATCCGGAAGGGCTTCCTCCATGGCATTTGCGGCACTCAGATACTCGGCTTGCATGGGTGACCCTTTTTTGTACGAGCCGGCGGATGATGGGACCGGCAACGCAATACTGTTCGTACATGTCCGTCCGGCGGCGAAACCGCCGCTCAGAAGAATTCGATCGAGCTTTCGACGGGCTTTGCGACGGGGACCGGCCGCTGTTCCAGCGCCACCGTCTTCTGCGTTTCGACGCCCGTCAGCGCATATTGACGGGCCCGGCCGCTCGACGGCCAATATTCCAGCTTGCGCCCGTGCTCGCCGCCCGTGCTTTCGCCCATGACCTTGATGCCCTCGTCCATCAGGAACTGGCGGGCGAACAAAGCATTCTGCTCGCCGACATTGGAGAAGCGGGCGATGGTGCGTGCGCCGCCGAAGATCTTGGCCTCCAGCCGGTCGCGCCGCGCGCCCTGCTTCAGGAGGCCGTTGATCAGAAGTTCCATCAGATGCACGCCGTAGCGCGTGGCGTCGCCGCCCGAGGCCAAGGCCTCCGCGGAGCCCGGCAGCAGGAAGTGGTTCATGCCGCCGACGCCAATGACCGGGTCGCGCATGCAGGCGGCCACGCAAGATCCGAGAATGGTGGTGAGCACCACATTCGGGTCGTTGATGACCTTATATTCGCCCTGAATGACATGGACGCGGCGCGTCCCGGCGTCTGTTATCATTTCAATGCCCCGAACACGGCTTCGATGGCCGCCTTCATCTTCTCGATGGTGAACGGCTTGGCGAGAACGTTGTTGGCACCGAGGGCTGCCGCCTTCTGCACCAGCGCACGGTCGCCCTGCGCGGTGAGGATGATGAAGGCCGCCTTCTTGGTGTTGGGGTTCGACCGCACCGCCTGGAGGAATTCGATCCCGTCCATCTTCGGCATGTTGAAGTCGGAGATGACAAGATGGTGCGGCTGCTGGGACATGATGGCCATGCCCTGCGCACCGTCACCGGCTGCCGTGATCTGCTTGAAGCCGAGCTGTTGCAGGGCATCACCCAGCAACAGGCGACTGGTCACCTGATCATCGACGATGAGGACTTTGATTTTTTCAGCGATAGACATTATTCGCTCCCTTCTCTGCGGGCGGCAGTGATCTTCAAGATTTCCTCCCCGATGGAGGAAAGTGGAAACTGGTGTTCGACTGCACCCAATTCGAAAGCCACTCTCGGCATTCCATAGACGACGCAGGTTTTTTCGTTCTGACCGATGGTCCGCGCCCCTGCATGGCGCATTTTCAGAAGGCCGCTCGCCCCGTCCCGGCCCATGCCGGTCAGGATGACACCGACGGCGTTGCGGCCGGCAAGCTCGGCCACCGAATCGAACAGCACATCCACCGAAGGACGATGGCCGTTGACCGGATCGCGCTCGATCAACCGGCAGCATGGCGCATGCGGATTGGCGATCTGGAGATGGCGGTCACCTCCCGGCGCCAGATAGATCTTGCCGATCTCGAGCCGCGCACCGTCGGTCGCCTCCTGCACCACGGGCGCGCAGAGGCGGTTCAACCGCTCGGCAAAGCTCTTGGTGAAGGTCGGCGGCATATGCTGCGTGATGACGGTCGGCGGGCAGTTGACCGGGAATTTCTGCAAGACCGCGATCAGCGCCTCGACGCCGCCCGTCGACGAGCCGATGGCGACGACACGGCGGCCGGGCCGGTAGGCGGCGGCCGGATTGACGTTGGCCGAGGTCGGCGCCAGCGGCGGCGGTTCGGCGTGGAAGCGGCGCTGCGAACGGGCGGCGGCCTTCACCTTTTCGGCGAGGTCGCCGAACGGGCGGGCGTCCCCCGGCTGCGGCTTGCCGACGCAATCGAAGGCGCCGATTTCCAGCGCCATCAGCGATGCCTCGGCGCCGCGATGGGTGAGCGTCGAGACCATGATGACCGGCATGGGCCGGAGCTTCATGATCTTGTCGAGGAATTCGAGCCCGTTCATGTTCGGCATCTCGATATCCAGCGTCACGACGTCTGGATTGAGTTGCTTGATCGCGTTGCGGGCTTCCATGGCGTCGCCGGCCTGGCCGATGACGTTGACGTCGGGATCGGAATTGAGCACGGCCGTGATGAGACCGCGCATGGTCGGAGAATCGTCGACGACGAGTACGCGCGCTGGTGCCATTATGCGCCCCTCCTATACTTGCCGGTGTAGCGGTAGGTCGTGATGCCGATATTGTCGAACTGGTTCTTCGCCTCGCCGGAGACGCGCTCGGAATGGCCGATATAGAGATGGCCGTTGTCGCCGAGCATGCCGGCGAAGCGCGACCAGATCTTCATCTGCGTCGGCTCGTCGAAATAGATGACGACGTTGCGGCAGAAGATGACGTCGAACGGCCCCTTGAACGGCCACTGGGCCATCAGGTTCAATTCGTTGTAGGTGATGAGCTTCTTCACCCGGTCGTCGACCTGCCACTTCTGGCGGCCGCCGCCGGCATCGACTTCGCGGAAGAACTGCTTGCGCATCGCCGGATTGACGGTTTCCAGCGCATTGGCGTCATAGGCGCCGGCGCGGGCGATCGCCAGGATCTTCGGGTCGATATCCGTCGCGAGAATGCGGAAGTCATAGTCCGCCGCGTTCGGCATCATCGAGAGAACGGTGAGCGCGATCGAATAGGGCTCCTGCCCGTCCGAACAGGCGGCCGACCAGATGCGCACGCGACCGCCGTTGCGGGCCCGCGCCAGAAGCTCCGGCAGGACGTCGCTTTTCAGATGGTCGAAGTGATGGTTCTCGCGGAAGAAGCGCGTGAAGTTCGTCGTAAGATGCGACAGCATCTCCTTGCGCGGGCCTGCACCGGCCGGCGAGGAGACGAGCGCGCAGTATTCGCGAAAACCCTTCAGGCCGAGCTGGCGGATATGCTTCGACAGGCGCGAATAGACCAGCGAGGCCTTGGTCTCGTTGAGATAGATGCCGGCATCCGCATAGATCATGGCCGCAATCTCGGACAGGTCCCTGCGGGTCAGCGGGTATTCGCCGCTGGCAAGGCACTCGTCCGGAGACTGTCTGGTATCGAAGGCCGGATGGGTCATGCAGCTTCGCTTTCGGAATGCGGGAACAGGGCATCGAGTTCGATATTGCAGATCATCCGCCCTTCGAGGGCGAAGATACCGCGCGCATAGGCCTTGGCCGCCTCGTTGGCGATGTCGGGCGTCGGCTGCATGTTGTCGTCGGTCACGGTCAGGATGTCGGACACCGCATCAACCAGCAGGCCCACCACTTTCGGCCCCACCTGGGCGACGATGATGACGTGGCGCACCGTCGGCTCGGCCGGCTTCATGCCGAGCCGCAGCGACAGATCGACGATCGGCAGCACGGCGCCGCGCAGGTTGATGATGCCGAGCACGTAGGAGGGGGCATGCGGCATCGACGTCGCGGGCGTCCAGCCACGGATCTCCCGGACCGACATGATGTTCACGCAGAACTCCTGATCGCCGATCCTGAAGGCGATCAGTTCGCGTCCGTGACTATGATTGTTGACCGCATACGACATTGGATGATCAACCCGTGGCAGCGAGCGAGACGTCTTGTTTCAGGGACTGGCCGCGCGAAGCGGCAACCACCGCGTCGACGTCCAGGATGAGAGCCACGCGGCCGTCGCCGAGAATGGTCGCGGCGGCGATGCCCGGCACGTGGGTGTAGTTGGCTTCCAGGCTCTTGATGACGACCTGACGCTGGCCCTGGATCGCATCGACCATAAGGGCGCGCTGGCCGCCGCCTTCCGATTCGACGAGCAGGGCGACGCCCTCGATCGGATTGGCCTGCGTGGCGCGGAAATTGAGGATCCGGCCGACATCCACCAGCGGGCAGAACGAGTTGCGGATCGAGATGAGCCGCTGCGAGGCACCGAAGGAATGGATGGCGGAGGCTTCCGGCTGCAGCGTCTCGACGATGGCCGTCAGCGGCACGACGAGCGTCTGGCCGGCGACCGTGACCACCATGCCGTCGAGAACGGCGAGCGTCAACGGCAGGCTCATGGTGAAGACCGAGCCCTGGCCGGGCTTCGAGGAGATCGAGATGCGGCCGCCAAGCGCCTGGATCGAGCGCTTGACGACATCCATGCCGACGCCGCGGCCGGACAAGTCAGACACCTTGTCGGCAGTCGAGAAGCCTGCGTGGAAGATCAGGTTGTCGATTTCCTCGTCCGACAGGTTGGCGTCGGCCGCGATCAGGTCGTTGTCGATGGCCTTCTGGCGCACCTTCTCGCGGTTGATGCCGGCGCCGTCGTCGGCTAGCTCGATGACAATCCGGCCCGAACGGTGTTTTGCCGTCAGGCGAACCGTGCCTTCCGGGTTCTTGCCGAGGGCTTCGCGCTTCTCGGGCATTTCGAGGCCGTGGTCGACCGCGTTGCGGATCATGTGCGTCAGCGGCTCGGCGAGCTTGTCGATGACGGTCTTGTCGACTTCGGTGTTCTCGCCTTCGGTGATGAGGCGGACCGACTTGCCGGTTATATCGGCGATTTCGCGGACGGTACGGGCCATGCGCTGGAAGACCGGCTTCACCGGCTGCGCGCGGATGGCCATGACCGAATCCTGGATCTCGCGGGTGAGCTGCTGCAGCTCTTCGAGACCCATATTGATCGAGGACGTGCCGTTGGCGTCGTTCTCGACGACGCTCTGCGAGAGCATCGCCTGGTTGATCACGAGTTCGCCGACGAGGTTGATCAGGCGATCGACGCGGTCGAGATCGACGCGGATCGTCTGGCCTGCGGCAGCGGCCTGGCTGGCCTGGGCGGCACTGGCGGCCGATGCGGCAGCGGAGGCTGCCTTGTTGTCGGCAGCGCGGCTTGCGGCCTGCGCGACCTTGGTGGCGGTTTCTGCGGCAGCGACGGCGGCGGCCGCGTCGCTTTCCATGACGGCCGGCTCGTCACCGGCGGCAGAGCCACCTTCGTCGAGCATCGACAGGTCGAAGGGCACCGGCTGCATCGGCTGTTCTTCGTTTTCCGTCACCTCGCCAACGACGTCTTCCTCGATGGTCTGGATATCGAGATCGCAATCCCACTCGGCGAATTCGAAGACGGAACGTACGCCGTCCTCGCCCTTTTCGGTGGTGACCGAGATCTTCCAGGAGAAATAGGCTTCCTCCGGATTCATCTTGTCGAGCGTCGGAAGGGCGTCCATATCGCAATAGACGCTCATCTCGCCGAGGCGGGAGACGTCGCGCAGCAGGAGAACCGCTTCGTTGCCCTTGGCGTAGAGGTCCTTCTTCGGCTTGAAGGCGATCTGGACGGTCGGCATATAGTGGCCGACCGGCTCCTCGTCGAAATCACCGAAGGTGAACGGGATAGGCTGGAAGCCCTCGTCGTTGACCGGCGGTTTTTCGACAACCACCGGCGCCGGGGCGGCCGCCTTGGGAGCAGCGGCTGCGGGCTTCGGGGCCGGGGCTTCGGCCGCGGCCGGAACCTCGCCATGAGCGAGCGCTTCCAGTTCACGGATCAGGGTGCGGCTGCGCGCTTCATCGACGCTTCCGCCGTCGCGCGCCGCATTCGTCAGGTCCGCCAGGACGTCGGCCGATTTGAGCATGACCTTCAGGACATCCTGGGTCGGCTCCAGCTTGTTGGATCGAACGCAATCCAGTGTCGTCTCGAACACATGGGCGAAGGAGACGAGGTCATCGAGGCCGAATGCACCGGCACCGCCCTTGATCGAATGCACGGCACGAAACACGGCGTTGACCGTTTCCGGATCGCGATCCCCGTCATTCAGCTTCAAGAGACCGGATTCCAGTTCGGCGAGCTGCTCCTCGCATTCCTGGAAAAAGATCTCTTTGATTTCGTTCATATCCATCGGGAGTAATCCTGGCTGAGGGATTAGGCGGTAACGCGCTCGATTGCGTCGATCAGCTTGGTCGGATCGAAGGGCTTGACGATCCAGCCCGTCGCACCGGCCTGACGGGCGCGGTTCTTCTTCTCGGCATCGCTTTCGGTGGTCAGAACGAGGATCGGGATCGCTCGGAACTTCTCGTTGCGGCGCACGCCTTCGATGAAGCCGAAGCCATCGAGGCGCGGCATGTTGATGTCGGTGACGATGACGTCGGGATTGGCATTCTCGAGGACTTCAAGGCCCTCGACGCCGTCTTCCGCCTGGATGGTCTCGAAACCCGCATTGTTGAGGGTCACGAGAAGCATGTTCCGGATTGTCCTGGAATCATCCACGGTCAAAACTTTTTTCTTCATTGCCCAGCCTCCTGTGCCAGCAAGTGATCAATATTCACGCCGATAAGTTGCATTGTCTTCATGAAAGGGTCGGAAACCTTGCCGAAGGTGAAAGGCTTGCCTTCCTCCTCCCAGCTCTTGGCGCCGGCCATCAGAACCTGGACACAGAGCGCGCCGACCCGCTCGACCGCCGAGGCGTCGATGAGGAGCGGATTGCCCTTGAGGCCCATGAGCTGCTGGTGCAGTGCCGTCGCCTCGTTGAGATCGAGCACGGGGGCAAGGCTTAAACTTTTCTGAGCGGCTTTCTTGCTCGCCATTACCGGGTTCCTTGTATGAGCCAGTTTCTCGGGCTGCGTCTGTCTGAGGTCATCGTTCCCCCGTTCGGCGCGGGCGGCAGGCCTTCTTCCGAAGTCTGGCTGCGCGTCGTGGAGAACCAGTGCCTGGGTTGCCGCTTCGCCATCTCACCCTCCAAAGCCGACGGCGCGTGCCGTCAGGAAATCGAGGGGAGCGGCATCCGTCGCCACTTGTTCCGCAACGACACGCGGCGCCGGCGGGGCGGTGCGAACCGGGCGGGCCTCGCGCTGCGCGGAAACGCGGAATTCGCGGATCGTGCGGCCGAGTTCGAGGATGACGGTATGAAGATCGCGGCCTTCGGAACCGATACGGCCGGCGTCCGAGGCATCCGCTTCCAGCGCGCGGCTGGTGCGGCCGATATCGGCGGTCACGCCGTCGAGCCCTTCGGCATCGACGGCGCTTTCGCGCACGATGCCGGTAATGGCATCGTTGATGCCCTCGACCTGACGCACGATGTTGCCGATTGCATCCTGCGTGCGGTGAACATGCTCGACGCCGGTCTCGACCTGCGACTTGGTGCTGGTGACGAGCTGCTTGATCTCGCGCGCCGCGTCGGCGGAGCGCTGGGCGAGCGCGCGGACTTCCTGCGCGACGACAGCGAAGCCGCGACCGCTGTCGCCGGCGCGGGCCGCCTCGATACCGGCGTTCAGCGCCAGGAGGTTGGTCTGGAAAGCGATCTCGTCGATCACGCCGATGATCTGGCCGATCTTTTCCGCCGAGGCCTCGATATCGGCCATCGCCGACATGGCCTCGCCGACGATGTTGCCGCTCTTGGTCACCGAATCCTGCGTTGCGAGCGCAGCGGACTGAGCCTTGCGGGTTTCATCCAGCGTCTGGCGCACGCGCCCGACGATGGCGCCGAGCGCATTGGCGGTTTCGATCAGGCTTGCCGACTGCTCGGCGGAGCGGGCCGAAAGGCTGCCAGCACCGGAAGCAAGCGCACCGACGAGGCGGTCGCTTTCGGTGGCGCGGTCGGCGGCGGAGGCAAGGTGCTTCTGGATCTCATCCAGCGCGCCGTTCAGCGTGTCGGCCATGTCGCGCCACGCCTCGGGCATCTCGCCGGAGACGCGGGCGGAAAAATCGAGGGCGGAGAGGCTGCGGATCGTCTCGCCGAAAACGCGGTCGAGTTCGGCGCGGTCCTCGCGACGCTGGTCGGCAAGGGCGCGGCCGTGAGCGTGGCGCAGCTCGTTGAAACGCAGCGAAACGCCGATTTCCGCATCCACCATGGCGGTGCGGATGAAGGCGGAGACAAGCTCGGTCAGCTCCTTGCGGCGGGCCTTGCCGGCGCCGGGCAGGATGGATTTCGGCCAGTATTCCTCGATCAGGCCGGAGACGACCGTTTCGAGCACGACCGAATGGCCGGCAATGCGCCAGCGCGGGTCGAGACCCATCTGGCTTTCGCTGTCGGAAAGAACTTTTACCCGCTCGGCATAGAGGCCATCGAAGCGTCCGTCGGTCAAAACACTCCAGTGGGAGCTCTGGAGGTCGTGCAGACGGTCGATCTGGCGCTCGCTCTGGAAGTGGCGGGCGGCATCGGGAAAGGTCTGGAAACGCTGGAAGAGATCGCGAAGCGCGGTTTCGACATGCCGTTCGAGCGTCTGGCGGTGGCGGCGGAGCGTTTCGCCCTGGGCTGCTTCGACGCCGGCAAAGCGCAAACGGTCGCGCAGGCTGGCTGCCTGTCCCATTCGAGCGTTTTCTGCCGGCATTTCCTGCACCAGTATGCTCCCAAACCAACGATGCCCGGTTGCGCTTGTGAGCGAACCGACCGAATTCTCGCATGGCGGAAAGGTTGCAAACCAAACGTGCTCTCAAAGCACGGGGCACCCGTCGATCCATGATCAAATTCTGTGAAACTCGAATACCGGCTTTGATCCGGTACGGCGGTCGGCATCATGCCTGGGTGAGAAATGGCGAATTTCCCATTCCGACGCGTAGAACCATGTTTATGGTTAATTCCTTGCCTGAAGGTTAATGCTTTATGCCTTGCTTCGCGGATCGCTAAAATTAAACACACCGCCGTAACGTCAGCTACACGCAAGCTCGCGCGCGTAGGGTGTCCTTATGAACTGACAATGATGTCAGGAGGAACGGACAATGATTGTTCTGGCATTGGGCGCCACGGTGATTGCAGCGGCAACGCTGGCCGCCATCACGCTTCTTCTCGATATCGACGCCGGCCGCGCCCCGGCCAAGGCCCGGGTTTTCTAAACCCCGCCGGCGATCACACTCAAGCCTCGTCGGCAAGAGCGCGCCAGCGCGCCGCATAGTCCGCCGCGCCCGGCGGCAGATCTTGCGCGACCGAGACCAGCGTCGGCTCCGGTGCGCTTCCCGCCGCAAGGCAGGCGGCGCCGATGCTCGTGCCCGTGGCGCTGCCACCGGCCAGCACGTCCCGGCCCGTCGCCACCCCCAGCATCATCAGGAAGGCCCGGTTGGCGGCAAACGGTCCCTCGACGATGACGGAGCCATCGGCGCCGATGAGGTCGAGGCAGGTCGCCGTCATCAGCGCGAGGTGGAAGGCGATCACGGCCTGCGCCTCATCGTCGCTAAGGGCGTCGCGCGGAACGGTCCAGCGCGCTTTGCGGCCGGGATAGGGTCCGGACTCCTCCGGCATCGACGGCAGCAGCATGGCATCGCGGTCCAGCACGGCGGCGATGGCGGAGGCCGGAAGGTCGCCGGACTTGCCGCCCAGCGTCGAAAAGGCCCGGCCGCCCATGAAGCGCGAGGACGGCACAGGATCGCCGAGCGCGTTGACATTGATCAGCGTGTCGCGTGCCTCGTCCAAAACGACCTGTTTTCCGCCGATCGCCATGACCACGACCCAGGTGCCGGTGGAGACGACCGCATAGGGCGCCTTTCGCGTCAGCACGTAGGGCAACAGCGAGGCATTCGAATCGTGGATGCCGCAATGAACTGGCACGTCAGGCCTGAGACCCGCCGCCGCCGCGATTTCGGGTAGGATCGGCCCGAGCGTATCGCCTGCCTTGCGCACCGGCGGCATCAGCTCCGTCCAGCCCTCGTCTTTGACAAGGCTGGAGAAGCAACCGTTGCGCGGTTCCCAGAGGTCGGCATGGCAGCCAAGCGAGGTGACCTCGCTGGCGGCGATGCCGGTCAGGCGGAAGGACCAGTATTGCGCATACATCAGGATATGGCGCGTTCTGGCGAAGGCTTCGGGGAAACGCGTCGACTGCCAATAAATCTGCAGGCCGGCATTGAGGCCCATTGGCATCATCGGCGTCCCGCTCTCGGCGAAGGGCGGGCGGATTTTCCGATAGACCTCCGCAGCCTCCTGCGGGCCTTCGTGCTCATAGTCCAAGACCGGCAGGACAAGGTGGCCATCCTCCTCGACCAAGGCAGCGGTCGCACCATGCGTCGTGATGGAGATGGCGTCGATCGGGCGTTCGCGGTTCAACGCGGCAAGGCTCTCGACGATGAAAGCCCAGAGTTTTTCCGTATCGAAATGCGGATAGGGCGCGGCGTTGACCACGCCGTTCGGCATGGTGCGGGCGGCGACCTCGCGAAAGCTCATGCCATCGACCAGCACGACCTTGGCATTCGTCTTGCCGATATCGACGACGGCGATGGTCTTCATCGGCTCAGTCCATATGGAAGACGGTGACGAGCGGAACGGCGACGGGCTCGTTATCCGGCTTCGTCTGCATGATGTCGGCCATGTGGGCCCACCAGCGCTTCATGACGGGATGGTTCGGCAGGTCCGCCATGGTGTGATCATCGCGCCGCCAGAGCACGCCGAAGAGCAGGTTCGTCTCCTCGTCGAGATGGATGGAGTAATCGGAGACGCCCGCCTCTTTGAGGAGCGCAGACAATTCCGGCCAGATCGCATCGTGCCGCGCTTTATATTCATCTTGCATGCCGGGATTGAGCCGCATGCGAAACGCATATTTCTCCATGGCTCAATGGCTCCTGCGGCCACGGAAACGGCGATAGAGGATCGGCAGCGCGATCACCGAAATCAGCAGCAGGCCGATGAAGATCGACATGACGATGCCGGGCACGTTGAGCAGGCCGAAGCCGAAAGTCACCATACCCATGATGAGGGCCGCCAGCACGACGCCGGGAATGGTGCCGGAGCCGCCGAGGATGTTGACGCCGCCGAGCACGACCATCGTCACCACTTCCAGCTCCCAGCCGAGTGCGATGGAGGGGCGCGTCGAGCCGAGGCGGGCCGTCAGGCAGATCGAGGCGATGGCGGCCATCAGGCCGGTCAGCAGGAAGAGCACGAATTTCACCCGGCCGACGCGCACGCCGGAGAAGAGGGCGGCCGTCTGGTTGTTGCCGATGGCATAGACGGCGCGGCCGAAATTCGTCTTGTGCAGCACCACGCCGTAGATGACGGCAAGCGCAACGAAGAGGCAGAACTCGAACGAGAAGACCCACCAGACATAGCCCTGGCCGAACCAGGAGAAGCTGGCGGGATAACCGGTAAAAGCCTGATCGCCGAGGATGAGGAAGGACAGGCCCCGGAAGAGGCTCATCGTGCCGATGGTGACGACGATGGAGGGCAGGCCGAGGCCGGTGACGAGCAGGCCGTTGAAGGCGCCGCAGAGGAGGCCGGTGGCAAGACCGATCATAACGAGCGCGGGCGTATCGAAACCGAGCTGCACGGCGTAGCCCATCACCGTCGAGGTCAGCGCGATGATCGAGGCGACGGAGAGGTCGATTTCGCCTGAAATGATGACCAGCGCCATGGCGAAGGCGATCATCGCCTTTTCGGTGAAGTTGAAGGTCGCGTCCGACAGGTTCCACGGATCGAGGAAATAGGGCGAGGCGAAGGAGTTCACGAGGAAGATCGCCAGCGCCACGGCGACCAGCAGCGTCTCCCAGCTTTTGATGAGGCGCGCGCCACGGCTTTCCAGCCGGTCGGGAATGTGGCGTGCGATCGTCTGGACGTCAGCCATGGACGGCCTCCGCTTTCCTGAGAATGACCCGGCCCTTGCGCTTTTCGGCACGCGCATTGACGGCGACGGCGATGATGATGACCGTGCCTGATATCGCCATCTGGGCGAAGGGCGAGATGTTGATGACCGGCAGCGCATTCTTGATGACGCCGAGGAACAGCGCGCCGAGCACCGCGCCGCCGACCGAGCCGATGCCGCCGGCAATCGACACGCCGCCGATGACGCAAGCCGCGATGATATCGAGCTCGAAACCGGCGGCGATATCGACATAGGCGACGGCGTAGCGCGACACCCAGAGATAACCCGAAAGGCCGGCTAGCGTGCCCGACAGACAATAGGCGAGGAAGCGCGTGCGGCCGACATCGATGCCGGTATAGACGGCCGCATGCGGGTTGCCGCCGAGCGCGAAGAAGGCGCGGCCGAGCGGTGTGCGGCGCATCACGACGAGCATGATGGCGATGATGACCAGCGACAGCCAGGAGAGCAGCGGGAAACCGAGCAAAGTGGCACGCGGCAATGCCTTGAAGGCATCGCTCATCTGGTGCGCATTGATCCAAGCGCCGCCGGAGAGAAGGAAGATCAGGCCGCGATAGATGGTGAGCGTGCCGAGCGTGACGACGATCGGCGGAATGTCGAGCTTCCAGACGAGCAGGCCGTTGATCGAACCGAGAAACGCCCCGAGCGCGACCGCAGCAAGGATGATCAGCGGCACCGGTAGGCCGGGGAATGCCGCGTTCAGCATGGCCGCCGCCATCCCCGACAGGGCAAGGTTGGCGGCCATCGAGAGGTCGATGCAACGTGTCAGGATGACGGCCATCTGGCCGAGCGCCAGAATGATCAGGATCGACGTGTCATTATAGACATTGGCAAGATTGGCCGGCGCCACGAAGGGCGGGAAGCGGATGGCGATCAGCACGAGCAGCGCGATGATGGCGACGACCAGCAGCATTTCGCGGTTTTTGAGGAGAAGCTTCATCACGCGGCCTCCTGAATGCCGGCGGCGGCGCGCACGAGTTTTTCGGCCGTCAGCTCCGCGCGCTCGAAACGGCCGGCGATGCGGCCCTCGCGCATCACGATGACGCGGTCGGCCATGCCCATGATTTCGGGGATTTCCGAGGAGACCATGATGACGCTGAGGCCGGAGGCGGCAAGCTCGCTCATGAAAGCATGCACGGCGGCCTTGGAGCCAATGTCGATGCCCTTGGTCGGCTCGTCGAGGATGATGACCTTTGGCCGCGTCGCCAGCCACTTGGCGATGACGACCTTCTGCTGGTTGCCGCCCGAAAGCGTGCCGACATCCTGATCGAGCGATGCGGCGCGCAGATCGAGCCGCGCCGTATATTCCCGCGCCAGGGCAAATTCCTCCGCCATGCGCAAAAATCCCGAGCGCGAGGTGCGCGACAGCGAGGGCAGCGTGACGTTCTGGAAGATCGGCAGGCCGATGATCGCGCCCTGCCGGCCACGTTCTTCCGGCACATAGACGATGCCGGCTTCGATGGCTTCGGCCGGCGAGCGGATGACCTTGATCTCGCCATCCAGCCGGATCGCGCCGGCCGACGGCCTGGTGATGCCGATCAGCGACTGCATGAATTCCGAGCGGCCGGCGCCGACGAGACCGTAGAAGCCGAGGATTTCGCCGCGGCGCAGCTCGAAATTGATGTCCTCGAATTCCGTCGGGTGACGATAGCCGGAGACGGTGAGCACCGGCTCGCCGATGGCGACCTCCTGCTTGGGGAACACCTGCCCCACATCGCGGCCGACCATCAGGCGCACCAACTCGTCCTGCGTCGTTTCCGATATCAGCCCCTCGCCCACCATGCGCCCGTCGCGGAAGACGGTATAGCGGTCGGCGATGCGCAAGATCTCGTCGAACTTGTGGCTGATGAAGAGGATCGCCTTGCCGTCGGCCTTCAGCCGGTCGACCAGCTCGTAAAGCTCGTGGATTTCCTTGTGCGACAACGCCGCCGTCGGCTCGTCCATGATGACGACGCGCGCATCGATGGAGAGCGCACGCGCGATGGCGACGAGGTGCTTGTTGGCGATGCCGAGGTCGCGCAGGCGGATCGACGGGTCGAGATCGGCACCGACGCGCGACAGCAGCGCGCGCGCATCCGCATTCATCTTTTTCCAGTCGATGAGGCCGAAGCCGTTGCGCGGGGCATGGCCGAGAAAAATGTTTTCCGCGACCGACAGCTCGTCGAACAGCACGGTCTCCTGATGGATCGCCGTCACGCCGGCTTTGGCGGCAGCATTGGCGGTCGGGAATTGGGTCTCTGCGCCATCAACACGGATGGTGCCCTCGTCGGGCTGATAGATGCCGGTGAGGATTTTCACCAGCGTCGACTTGCCGGCCCCGTTCTCGCCGACCAGCGCCGTCACCGAGCCGGGATAGAGCGAGAGCGAAACGTCCGACAGCGCGCGCACGCCGGGAAAGGATTTCGAGATCCCCTCGAGCGCGACGGCGGGCCTGGTCCGCGATATGGTCGTGTCCTGCAGCAAGTCTCGGTCCACCGGAATTTCGGTTACAATCGCCCGGCCACCGGCATGGCCGGTTCGGGCAGGATCAGCATGTCACGGAGAATGCCCCTCCCCCAGAGGGGAAGGGGCGGATTTCTCGCAAGATCAGAAGATCTTGGCGAATTCCTCGACGTTCTTGGCGTCATAGATGAACGGATCGGCCATCGCGCCTTCGTTCTTGTCGTCGAGCTTTACGGTGCCCATGCGGCCCATCTTCAGCTCCGCGCCGGGCTTGGCTTCCGCGCCGCCGATCAGGTCGTTGGCGATCATCGTTGCGGAATAGCCGAGGTCGATCGGGTTCCAGATCGCGAAGGACTTGGAGGCGCCCGACTTCACGTGACCGGCCATTTCCGAGGGAAGGCCGAGGCCTGTGACGTTGATCTGGCCGATCTTGCCGGCGTCGGTGACGGCCTGGGCGGCCGCGACGATGCCCACCGAGGTCGGCGCGATGATCGCCTTCAGGTTCGGATGCGACTGGATGAGGCCCTGCGTCTCACGATAGGACTTGTCGGCAAGGTCGTCGCCATAGACAGTCGCCACGACATTGATGCCCTTGTAGTTCGGCAGCACCTTGTTCATTTCCTCGATCCAGACGTTCTGGTTCGTCGAGGTGGCCGTGGCCGAGAGCACCGCAACGTCGCCGCCCTCGGGCAGGTTGTCGGCGGCGAGCTTGATGATCATGTTGCCGATCAGCGGGTTCGACGACGGGTTGAGGTGCATCAGGCGGCCTTCAGGGGCGACGCCGGAATCCCAGGAGATGACCTTGATGCCGCGGTCCATGGCCTTCTTGAGGGCCGGTACCAGCGCGTTGGTGTCGTTTGCCGAAACGGCGATGGCGTCGACCTTCTGGGCGATCAGCGAATTGATCACCTCGATCTGACCTTCGGCGGTCGTCGTCGTCGGGCCGGTATAGATGACCTCGACATCGCCGAGTTCCTTGGCGGCTTCCTGCGCGCCCTTGTTGGCGGCTTCGAAGAAGCCGATGCCGAGCGCCTTCACGACAAGCGCGATCTTCTTGGTTTCCGCCTGCGCGGTCGCCATCATCGCGACCGAAACGGCCGCCGTCACGAGTAAGGTTTTCAGAATTTTCACGTCATTTCCTCCCAGTGAAAAATCAACCCTCCGGCCTCATGCCGATGAGGATGCAGTCTCCGATTTGGCGCTTGCCTGAACGTTCGCGACGATCAGGTTGACACCGGCCTCCTCCAGCATCGCGGCATCCCTGTCCTCGATGCCCGAATCCGTGATGATGGTGGCAATGCGCTTCAGGCCGCACAGGATGAGGCTGGAGCGCTTGCGGAACTTGGTGGAATCGACCAGCACGACGAGCTCGTCGGCCTGATCGATCAGCTTCTGCTCGGCCTGGATGAGCAGCGGATCGGCCTCCATAAGGCCGAGCGGGCCGATGCCCTGCGCACCCATGAACATGCGGCGCGCATAGAAATTGCGCGTCACGTCATTGTCGAAGGGGCTGAGCACGATGTTCTGCTCGCGATAGATCGTGCCGCCGGACAGCATGATCGTGTTCTTCGAATGCTTCAGCAGGTGTTCGGCGATGTTGAACGAGTTGGTGAAGACCTGCATGCGGCGGTTGGTCAGGAAATGCACCATCTGGAAGGTGGTCGTGCCACCATTGATGATGATCGGATCGCCGTCTTCGCAGAGCGCCACCGCCTCCTTAGCGATCGCCTGCTTCTGGCGGGTGTTCAGCGTCTCGTTGACCGTGAAGGGCCGGCCGGCAAGACCGACGAACTGCGGGGGATGCAGGGCTTCCGCCCCGCCGCGCACCCGGCGCAGCTTCTTCTGCACGTGCAATGCCGCGATGTCGCGCCGGATCGTCGCCTCGGAACTGTCGGTCAGGTCCACAAGCTCGGGCACGGTCACGACCGGCTTCTCCTGAACCGCGGACAGAATGATCCGATGTCTTTCCTTCTCGTGCATGGCTCCTCCAGTGCTCGCAATGCTTCCATCAGGATCGCGCATTGTCAATCACAATCAATCATATTTTTTCATTGTGCAGTGCAATATGATTGTTTTTGATCGTTTATGATTGACATCGGCAAAAATCCCGTGTGATCTGAAAGCATGCCGTCGAGCGCCGCGATAGGTGCGCCACGAGAAATACCGGGAGGAAATGCCGATGCTGGAAAAGAACCAGGGCGCACGCCTTGCAAACCTGTGGGATGACGCCAAGGCGTCGGCCATGAGCGAGCCCGAGCGTCTGCTCTATCGCTCCAACCTGCTCGGCTCCGACAAGCGCATCACCAATTACGGCGGCGGCAACACCTCGGCGAAGGTCATCGAGAAGGATCCGCTCGGCGCCGGCAATGTCGAGGTGCTCTGGGTCAAGGGCTCGGGCGGCGATGTCGGCACGATCAAGATGGACGGTTTTGCCACGCTCTACATGGACAAGCTGAACGCGCTCAAGGGCCTCTATCGCGGCCTCGAGCATGAAGACGAGATGGTGGGCTATCTTCCCCACTGCACCTTCAACCTCAACCCGCGCGCCGCCTCCATCGACACGCCGCTGCATGCCTATGTGCCGAGGAAGCATGTCGACCACATGCATCCCGACGCGATCATCGCCATCGCCGCCGCGAAGAATTCGCGCGAGCTGACCCAAAAAATCTTCGGCGACGATATCGGCTGGCTGCCCTGGAAGCGCCCCGGCTACGAACTGGGCCTGTGGCTCGAAAGATTCTGCCTGGAAAACCCCAATGCGCGCGGCCTCGTGCTGGAAAGCCACGGCCTCTTCACCTGGGGCGATACGGCTAGGGAATGCTACGAGACGACGGTCGAGATCATCAACAAGGCGATCGCCTGGTTCGAGGCGAACAACACGGCCCCTGCCTTCGGCGGCGCGGTGAAGCCGGTTCTGGCGCCGGCCGAACGCCGCGCGGTCGCCGAAAAGCTGATGCCGGTCATTCGCGGCATGATCAGCAAGGACGAAAAGAAGGTCGGCCATTTCGACGACAGCAGCGCCGTGCTCGACTTCGTCACGGCAAAGGACCTCGCCCCGCTCGCGGCGCTTGGCACCAGCTGCCCGGACCACTTTTTGCGCACGAAAATCCGGCCGCTCGTCGTCGATTTCGATCCGGCCAATCCTGATATCGACAAGACGCTGGCCGGTCTGGACGATGCCGTCGCCGTCTACCGCGCCGACTATGCCGCCTATTACGAGCGCTGCAAGCGCGCCAACAGCCCCGCCATGCGCGACCCCAATGCGGTCGTCTATCTCGTGCCCGGCGTCGGCATGATCACCTTTGCCAAGGACAAGGCGACGGCGCGCATTTCCGGCGAGTTCTACGTCAACGCCATCAACGTGATGCGCGGCGCGTCCGGTGTCTCGGACTATGTCGGCCTGCCGGAACAGGAAGCCTTCGACATCGAATACTGGCTGCTGGAGGAAGCAAAACTCCAGCGCATGCCGAAGCCCAAGAGCCTCGCCGGCCGCATCGCGCTGGTCACCGGCGGCGCCGGCGGCATCGGCAAGGCGACGGCGAACCGGCTGATGGCGGAGGGCGCCTGCGTGGTGCTGGCCGATATCGACGAGACCGCTCTTGCCGAAGCGCAGAGCGAGCTTGCCGGCCGCTACGGCAAGGATGTCGTGCGCTCGGTCACCATGAACGTCACCGACGAGGCGCTGGTCGCCAAAAGCTTTGCCGATACGCTGGTCGAATTCGGCGGCCTCGACATTCTCGTTTCCAATGCGGGCCTCGCCTCCTCCGCCGTCATCGAGGACACGACGCTCGAACTGTGGAACAAGAATATCGGCATTCTCGCGACAGGCTACTTCCTCGTCTCGCGCGAAGCCTTCCGCATCTTCCGCCGGCAGAAGGCGGGCGGCAACGTCGTCTTCGTCGCCTCCAAGAACGGCCTTGCCGCCTCCCCCGGCGCCTCGGCCTATTGCACGGCGAAGGCCGCCGAAATCCATCTCGCCCGCTGCCTCGCGCTCGAAGGCGCCTCCGAGCAGATCCGCGTCAACGTGGTGAACCCGGATGCCGTGCTGCGCGGCTCGAAGATCTGGTCCGGCGAGTGGAAGGAACAGCGCGCGGCGATCTACAAGACCGACACGGAAGGTCTGGAGGCGCTTTACCGCGAGCGCTCCATGCTCAAACTCTCTGTCTTCCCGGAGGATATCGCTGAGGCCATCTACTTCCTCACCTCAGACATGTCGGCGAAATCGACCGGCAATATCGTCAATGTCGACGCGGGCAATGCCCAGTCGTTCACCCGCTGAGGATTTTTTCGATGACGATGATTTCCGAGGATGTGGTGGCGCGCGAGAACGACAAGCGTCTCGCCGACCTGAGAAGTGACTATGACCATCTCGGCGCGCAGCTTGCCCGCCGGGGCATCGATATCGATGCGGTGAAGAACAAGGTCGCGGCCTATGCTGTCGCCGTGCCCTCCTGGGGCGTCGGCACCGGCGGCACGCGCTTTGCCCGCTTCCCCGGCGACGGCGAGCCGCGCAATATCTATGACAAGCTGGAGGACTGCGCCGTCATTCAGGAACTGACGCGCGCGACGCCGACCGTCTCGCTGCATATTCCCTGGGACAAGGTTTCGGACCTGAAGGAGTTGAAGGAACGCGGCGCGGCGCTTGGCCTCGGCTTCGACGCGATGAACTCCAACACCTTCTCCGATGCGCCGCAGCAGGAGCATTCCTACAAATACGGTTCGCTCTCCCATGCAAACGCCGGCACGCGCCAGCAGGCCGTGGAGCACAATCTGGAATGCATCGCCATCGGCAATGCGCTCGGCTCCAAGGCGCTGACGGTGTGGATCGGCGACGGCACCAACTTTCCGGGCCAGGCGAATTTCACCAAGAGCTTCGAGCGCTATCTCGATGCGATGAAGGCGATCTACAAAGGCCTGCCCGACGACTGGCGGCTCTTCACCGAACACAAGATGTACGAACCGGCCTTCTATTCGACGGTCGTGCAGGACTGGGGCACCAATTACCTGATCGCGCAGGAACTCGGCCCCAAGGCCTATTGCCTCGTCGATCTCGGCCACCATGCGCCGAACGTCAATATCGAGATGATCGTCGCGCGCCTCATCCAGTTCAAGAAACTCGGCGGCTTCCATTTCAACGATTCGAAATATGGCGACGACGACCTCGATACCGGTTCCATCGATCCATACCGTCTGTTCCTCGTCTTCAACGAACTGGTCGATGCGGAAGTGCGCAAGGCCGAAGGCTTTGCGCCGGCGCATATGCTGGACCAGAGCCACAATGTGACGGACCCGATCGAAAGCCTGATGCGCAGCGCCACCGAAGTCTGCCGCGCCTATGCGCAGGGCCTCATCGTCGACCGCGCAGCATTGGCCGGCTATCAGGACGGCAATGACGCGCTGATGGCGTCCGAAACGCTGAAGGTCGGCTTCCGCACCGATGTCGAGCCGATCCTCGCCATGGCACGGCTGGAATCCGGCGGGGCGATCGACCCGGTCGCGACCTACCGGGCTGCCGGCTACCGGGCGAAAGTTGCGAGCGAGCGACCGGCAGTTGCAAGCGGCGGCGGCGGCATCGTGTGAGCGGCGTAAGAGAAGTTTTCAAAGCCTCTTGCTTTCCGGAAAACCGCTGCCAGATTGGGCGGTGACAGAATGATACTGTCAAAGGGAGCACTCCATGGGCATTGAAAGCATTCTTATTTTTCTCCTTGTCGGCGCCATTGCGGGCTGGCTTGCGGGCCTTATCGTCTCGGGTTTCGGCTACGGCCTCATCGGTAACATCGTCGTCGGCATCGTCGGCGCCTTTATTGCAGGGTTCCTTTTTCCCCGGCTCGGCTTCTCGATCGGCGGCGGCATACTGGCTGCAATCATCAACGCCACGATCGGCGCGGTGATCCTGCTCGTGCTCATCAAGGTCATCAAACGCGCCTGATCCCACGCGCGTGAAACCGACAAGGCCGTGGCGATCTCGCGCCACGGCCTTTTTCGTTTCAGTTGACGCTCACCGGCTTGGAGCGCATGCGCGAGACCGTCTCGCGCTCGGCCCGCTTGCAGCGCATCGGCGGCAGGCCGCGATCCATCAGCGCCATATCCTCCAGCACCATTTCGCCCATCTTCTTGAAGGCGCTGTCGAGCGCGCCGGCGCGATGGGCCGAGCGGACGAAGCCGGAGAGTTTTCGCACCGGATGATCGGCCGGCAGCGGTTCTTCCGGATAAACATCGCTCGCCGCAACGATATGACCGCGCTGCACCGCAGCCACCAGCGCCGGGAAATCGACCACATCCGCCCGGCTGAGCAGGATGAAGGCCGCGCCCTTGCGCATGGACGCAAACGCTTCAGCATCGAGAAAGCCCCTGTTCTCGCTCGTCACCGAGGCGACGACGAAGACGAAATCGCTCATTCCCAGCACCTCGGAAAGCGAGGCCGGCTCGACGCCCGCCTCGCGCAGGATCGACGGCGGCAGCCAGGGATCGAAGACGCGGATTCTCGCACGGAAGCCCGAGAGAACACGATTCAGCGCCCGGCCGAGATCGCCGAAGCCGACAATGCCTATCTCCGAGCCGGATAAAAGACGGGCCGAGGCATTGCCCTCGCCGCCCCACAATTCACGGCCCTCGCGGAAGGCGACATCGGCATCGATCACGCCGCGCGCAAGGTTCAGCGCCATGGCAAGGCCGAGTTCGGCGACCGGCTCGGCGAAGACCTGCCCCGTCGTCACGACGTGGATGCCGCGCGCAAACAGGATATCGTAGGGCATGTTGTTGAGGAGATTGCTCTCGACATTCAGGATGGCGCGCAGATTGGGCATGCGGCCGAGCGTTTCCGCCGAAAGCGGCGGCTGGCCGATGATATAGCGTGCCTCTGACAGTACGGCATCGCCGAGCCCGGCAATATCATCGGGATCGGCCTCGACGATGCGATAGGTGCGGCGCAGTTCCGCTTCTGTCTGTGGCGTGAAGATGAGATCGAGCGTGCGCGGCTCGGGCGCGCTGATCACCAGCGGCATTGTGTTGTCGGTCATGGCTCCTCCGGATATGCGTCCACGCTGTGGTAGCACGGGCGTGAGAAGCGTGCGACCTGGGTGCTCCCGCAATTCCGGACGCAAAACCGCTGCGCACTTTTGCTGGATTGCTTAGTACCCCAGACCGCGCAGGGCACGCACGCTGGACGGTGGCAGCGCCGTGCCGCTTGCGGTTATGCCGTTCTGTTCGCAGACATACATGTTGCGCGGCATCCAGCGGAAATCGCGATCACGCGCATACCCTACCGTCGGCTCGCACGCCACCTGCCCCTTGCTCTTGTATTCATCGGTGGCGTCGCTCGGCGTCACGCCGGGCAGGTCCTTGAACACCTGTGCCTGACTGCCGGCGGCGGACAGGAGGAGGCCCAGAAGGGCAAGGGTGGCTCGTGTCTTCATCTTTCCATCCGGCTGAAGCCGGCCTTTCGCAATCCACAAAGAGATACCGCCGGCCGGCGACATGCGCTATAGGCCTGCGAGCATTCCAATTGGTTAGATGGGGTTTTTCATGGCAAGTGCAATCCGGTATCACGAAGGTGACATCTCGGCGGCCGATGCGGCCCGCTATACCGGGGCGATCGCCATCGATACGGAAACGCTCGGCCTTATTCCGCGCCGCGACCGGCTCTGCGTCGTCCAGCTTTCCTCCGGTGACGGCTCCGCCGATGTCATCCGCATCGCCGCCGGCCAGAAGGAAGCCCCCAATCTCGTCGCCATGCTGGAAGACCCGAGCCGCCAAAAGATCTTCCATTATGGCCGTTTCGACATCGCGGTGCTGTTCCACACCTTCGGCGTTACCACGACGCCGGTCTTCTGCACCAAGATCGCCTCGCGCCTGACGCGCACCTATACCGACCGCCACGGCCTGAAGGAAAACCTCAAGGAGATGCTCGACGTCGACATTTCCAAGCAGCAGCAGTCGTCCGACTGGGCCGCCGAGACCTTGTCACAGGCGCAACTCGAATATGCCGCCTCCGACGTGCTGCATCTCCATGCCCTGCGCGACAAGCTCATGGCCCGCCTCGTCCGCGACGGCCGGCTTGCCCATGCCGAAGCCTGCTTCACCTTCCTGCCGACGCGCGCCAAGCTCGATCTCATCGGTTGGGAAGAGACCGACATCTTCGCCCATAGCTGAGGCTTGCCGTGCAGAACGGACAGCAGCACCAGACCGGCCCGACGCTGGAGCCTCTGCGCCGGCTCATTCGCGGCCGGCTCGCCGCCTTGCCGCCGGGCCTTTCCGAATTCATCCTGTTCGGCTTGAAACAGGCGTGGGCCTGCCTGTTCGGCGGGCTGATGCTCGGGCTGATCATCCTCACCAAGCTCGTCTGGCAGCCGGACTGGCCGCTCCATCGTTACGACGCGCTTTTCCTGATGGCGCTCGCCATTCAGATCACGTTCCTGCTCTTGAAGATGGAGACGCTGGAGGAAGCGAAGGTCATCCTCATCTACCATGTCGTCGGCACTGTCATGGAGATCTTCAAGGTCCATATGGGCTCCTGGACCTATCCCGAGGCGGCGCTGATCCGTATCGGCGGCGTGCCGCTGTTTTCCGGCTTCATGTATGCCTCGGTCGGCAGCTACATGGCGCGCGCCATCCGCATCTTCGACATGCGCTTCACGCACTATCCGCCGTTCTGGATGACGGCGGTGCTGGCGATCGCCATCTACGCCAATTTCTACGCGCACCACTACCTGCCCGATATCCGCATCCTGCTCTTTGCCGCCACCGTGCTGCTCTTCGGGCGGGTGCGCATCTACTATACGGTGGAGACGAAGCCGCGCTGGATGCCGCTGGTGCTGGCCGCCTTCCTCACCAGCATCTTCCTCTGGATCGCCGAAAACATCGGCACGGCGACGGGCGTCTGGCTCTATCCCGGCCAGCATGCCTGGCACATGGTGTCGTTCAGCAAGCTCGGCTCGTGGTATCTGCTGCTCTATGTCAGCTTCGTGCTGGTGACGATCGTCTGCCGGCCCCAGGCGCCCGCGACCCCTCAAATCCGACAGGCGCAGGCTTAACGCCCGGTTAACGAGCGAACGGCTATCCTTCAGGTCGATTCTGGAGGTTGCCATCATGTTGACACCCCTGCAGAGCGCGCAGTCCACCGCGGCCGTTTCGGCGCTGCAATCGATCGTCACGACGATCGAGGACCGCCAGCGCGAGGAAGCGGAAAAGGCCAGCGGCCGCAAGAAGGACGACCTCATCCAACAGGCGCATCTGCGCCCGGACGATGCCGCGCGCCAGGCCAATGCCCGCATCAACGAACATTTCTTCGGCAACAGTATCCAGGACGGCGACACGCTCGCCAAGCTGATCTCCCGCTTTTCCGATGCGCTCGGCATAACCCAGCAGGAGGGCGAATCCGCCCGCAACTTCGCACAGCGCCTTGCGGACCAGTTGACCCTCGTCGATGCCGTCGGGCTTCCCTCGAAGGGCAGCGAGCTCAATGTTTCGCTGCGGGCACTCGGCACGACGCTCGATGCCGTCAAGCAGGCGATGAGCGGCCCCTCGGACGATACCGGCGCCAATCTCGTCGCACGCCTGGCGCTTGCGACCGGTGCCGCGCAGGGCGATGGCGAGGCCGACGCCGACTACCAGCAACGCCTCTCGGCCATGCTGACCCGCCAGCGCGGCGAGCTGCCGGCCGATACGGCGACGATCGAGAAAAAGACCGGCCTCACCGACCTCGGCCTGCGCGCCAGCGATCTCGTGGCGGCGATCCGCAATCCCTATGGCGAGGAAGCCGGGCGCGTGAAGGATGCGCTGGCGGAAAAGGCCAAGGACGAAAAGGCGCTGACGCCGGAAATGCAGAAGGTTCTCGCGCGTCTGGAAGACGCCGCGAACCCCAAGACGATTGAGGAACTGAAGCTCGAGCGCACCAGGCGCGACCCGACCCGCGTCGAGGATGCTGAAACGCGCAAGGAGCGCGAGGAGACGATCCGCAAGCTCGACGCTGGCGAAAAGCTCGAAGACATCAAGGATCTTCAGGAGGCCGTGGGCCGCGCCCATGAAGAGGCAGCCAAGGGCAAGACGGACGGCAAATCCGGGACCGGACCGTCACAGAATGCCGTCGACACGATCCAGCTTCTCGCCTCCGGCGCCGAGGCAACCAAGGCGGTTGAAAAGGCATCGGCGAAGCCCGACGACACGCTTCTCCAGCACAAGGACGCGCCTGCGGAAACGACGGGCGAGGCCGTGCGCAATCTTGATGCCGCCGGCACGAAGGAGAAGGACGAGCGGGAGGACGCCAGGAAGGAAATCTTTGCGCTGCGCATCGACGACAACGGGATCTACGACCTGATCACGCGCCAGCTCGTCGCCTAGGTTTCCGGTTTCTTCCTGACGATACCGAGCCTCGCGATCACCTCCGGCGGAATGCCGTAGCGGCGGATCGCGTCCTTCTGGCTGCGCAGGCCGCACATTTCGCGCTGGATGAAGAAGGCCCAGACCTTGTCGGCCGCATCGTTCAGCAGGTCCTCACGCTCCGCCTCGCCGCAGCCGGCAGCAAGACGCTCCGAGAGCAGCGCGATCGCCTTCTCGACCTTCAGCCCATGCCGGCCAAGCGAATCCGCCCGCTCCGACATCAGTTCGTATTCGAGGATATTGAGCCCCGTCTCCTTGGTGAAGGAAGGGGCGAGCGCCTGCGGCGGGCGTACCGTCATCGTTCGTCTCCGTCAGGACTTCAAGATGGCGCGGCGCAGCACCGACGGCAAGACCTCACACCGCGCGGGCACGGACCTCTTCGAAATGCCAGTCGACGAGCAGCTTGCCGTCGCGCCAGACCGGCTGCAAAAGATTGCGGCGGCCGGCGAGCTGGTCGACGCGCGCGCCTTCCAAACCGATATAACCCTCGACCACCGCCTGGCGGCCGGCCTTGGAGGCTTTCAGGTTCATCGTCGCCGGACGCTTGTAGACGTCGTGCCAGACGCCGGCAGTATCCTGCCGTGCATTGGCTTTCATGGCGAAGGAATAGGTGTCGCGGTTGACGCGCTGGAGCAGGCCCGCGCCCATGCCGAAGGCGATGTTCTCAGCCGAGAAGCCGAAGGCCTCCAGCCGGCCGAGTATGAGGCCGATATCGGCGGGCGAGATGCCATCGCCCTGGATGACGCGCACGCTGTTATCGAGCACCTTGTAGCCCTTGCCGTTCAGATGCGTGCCGAAGGCATAGGCAAGCTGGCGCAGCACCTGCACAGGGGTTTCCACCGGGTCGCCGCTGTCGGGCCGCACGACGAGCGTGCCACCGGCCGCCTGCACGCGATCCTTCAGCTGCTTGCCCCAGATTTCCGACACCGCGTTGTTGATGTCGTAGCTGTCGGAGACGACGGCATAGAGGCCCTTGCCGCCGAACTTGTCGATCATGTTGCCATAGGCCTCGGCCTCATGCTCCTGACCCCAGGAGGTCATGGTCGAATGCTCGGAGGCGGGAATGGAATAGCCGGCCATGTCGGCACCATAGTAGCGGCGCGCATAGAGCACGGCGCTGACGGTATCCGTACCCATGAAATTGACGAGATGCGCAGCACCGCCGATGCCGGCCTGCTCGAAACTCGTCGTACCGCGCGCGCCAAAATCATGCAGGCGGAAGGGCAGCACGCTCGCCGGATCGTCGCAGGTCTTCTCCAGGAACGGCTGGATGACCTGCTTCACCTTGCGCGAATTGGAGGCGACCGTGCTCGGATACCAGATGGCGCGCAGGAAGGCCGTCTCGATATAGGAGGTCAGCCAGTAGCAGGCCGGGTCCGTATTGACGACCTGGGCGACCGGCACGCCGCGCCGCACCAGCGTGCCCTCCGGCAGGGCCTCGATGAGCAGCGGCAGGTAGCCGCCGTGTTTGTTGACGATATGCGTCCAGCCCTCGCGGTTGAACGGCAAGCCATGCGCCAAGACGATCCCTTCAGCCTCATCGAGGTCCTGCATCGTCACCGGTTTCGACAGATACTCCTTGAGGAACATCTGGAGGCCGAAGAACAGCACTTCCGCATGGTCCGAATGGCCACGCGCCTCGACATAGGACGAGATGGCACGGGTTTCCGGGGGATATTGCAGGTAGTGGCTGAACTTGTAGCTGTCGGTGTTGAGGATGAGGTTGGTGAGGTTCATCAAAAAGTCTCCGCCGCATCCGCGGCCCGCTTCACCGGCGGCCAACAGTGCGGGCAAGATTTACTTGAGCTGAGCATAAGGGGCAAGAGCCGTCGAGCGGGACAATCCGGGGACGTTTGCTGCATCTGCGAAGCTCTTTGGCATGCGTTAGGAATTCGTTAACCATAAAATGCCAAATGTAAGGGCCAGTAGTTGTTCGGAAGCTCGGGAACACCCGTCCGGCACAGTCAAGCGGTTCAGTGCCTTCAGGTTTACCCGTCGCCTCCGCGTAAAGAGCCCGGTTCGTCCGGGCCGAAGCATCCCCTCGCAGCGTCGCGCATGATGCGCCATCCGACGAACGATGGAACATTGGCAAGACCTTGCGGATGCGGCGCATCGGCAAGGCGGCGAACAGGAGGCGGGCATGCTGCCGCGCGTGGCACCAACGACCGGGACGACCCAGCCCACCCCTGCCCTTGCGGCCGGGGCATCGGTCGATGCCGCCGCCAAGCCCCCGCTTTCCGCCGCCGCCCTTGCCAATCTGCGCGCCGAAGTCGTGCTGCGCCTCATCGAGACGCTGCTGAAGCACATGCCGCGCACCGGCGAGGCGAGCCCCAACCGCGACCTTCTCGAAACGTTGCTGACCGTCCTGAAGACCCTGCCCGGCCGGGAAGGCGAAAGCGGCCGCAAGCTCGCCGACCTCATCGCCAAGCTGCCGCCCGAAATGCGCCCGGCCGTGGAAAAGCTGATCAGCACCGTCCTGTCGGCCGTGCCGACACGCACGCTGGTGGAGATCGTACGCAACCCGAACGGCCCGGAGGCGCAGAAACTCGCCACCCTGCTGGCCACGAACCTGACGACCGAAGACCGCCACGCTGCGGAAGGCCACACCGCCAGCGCCCAGAAGCCCGCCGCCCTGACGGCGCAGCAACTCGCCGTCGTCGGCCGTCACAGCCTGCAGCAGGCCGCCCAGATGGCGCAGCTGCTCAGCGGCGATGCCCGCACCCTGCAGGCAATGTTGAAGCGTGTCTTCGACTTCGACGGCGGCTCGAAGCCACGCGCCGCGACCGCTCAGCCGGTGCAAACCGCCGGAACGGCGGAAAAAGCGGCAACGGTCACACAAGCCGAAAGCACAGTGAAAACGGAAACGACCGGAGCAAAGGCGGAAGCGGCCGGCAAGGCCGAAACGCGCGGAACGACGACGGCGCGGGCCGAGCTTACAGGCGCGGTCCGCCAGCCGAACGAGACGCCCGCGCTTCAACGGATGGCTGAAGCGCGCCCGGTCGCGACTGCGCCTGTCCTGGCGCTTGCAGACGACCACCCGCTGGTGGAAGCCATCGAGAACGTCAAACCCCAGCATGCCGATGCGCAGGAGCCCGAGGACAACACTTCGGCGACCGCCAGACGCGAGGAACCCTCGGCTCGACAGCCGCTCACCAACACCACAGGCCAAGCCTTGGCGCGCAGTGTGCTGCAAGCCGTGGCCCGCGACCTGCCGCCTGCCCTTCTGACGGAAGCGGTCATTCATCTCGTCGAAAACCTCTCGCCCGAGGAGGCGACGTTCCTGCGCACGCTTCTCGAACGTCCGCTCGACGTCGTCCTGCCGCCGGACGTCGAATTGAAAGAGACCGGGCTGCCGCCAATCGTTGATCCGGAGGCGGAGGCTGTCGCCACGGCCGAGCAGGAGGCGGACATGGCGAGCGCCGACATATCAGAGGAAACGGCGCGCCTGCGGCCCGACCCGGCCCAGACGGCATCCGTGCCGGCCCGCCAGGCGCCGGTTCTTGCGGAGGAGGCCCGCCCAGCCCAACGTCTTGCGGAAAACGGCGCTGCCCAGGCGCAGGTCGCCGCCCAGCCCGATCTTGCCCTGCCGGCCGCGGTCGCCCGCGAGGGGATTCCGCTCGCCTTCGTGCCCTACCTGCCGGCGGAGGAAGACCTCGAATGGTCGCAAACGCGCGAAGCGGAAGAGGATGAAGCCACCGACGAGGACGGCGCTGCCGGCGAGCATGACGGCGGCGAGAAGAATGCGGACGATACGGCCGAGGATGGCGACGAACCGGAAACGCCGGATATGGCCCGTCGGCGCGAAAAGACGGCCGAGATGGTCGGCGTCATCGAACCAGGCCTCGTCTTCTACCAGAAGCTCGGCGACTACTGGACCTGAACGTCTCCATAGCGTCCAGCCAAACGAAAAAGCCCGCGGAGATCGCTCTCCGCGGGCTCTCTATTTCGTAAGCGAAGGCTTACTCGGCGTTGTTGCGGTTCTTCAGAGCCGCGCCGAGGATGTCGCCGAGCGAAGCGCCTGAGTCGGACGAACCGAACTGTGCGACGGCTTCCTTCTCTTCAGCGATTTCCAGAGCCTTGATCGAAAGCTGGATCTTGCGATCCTTCTTCGAGAAGTTCAGGACGCGGGCATCGACGGTCTGGCCGACCGAGAAACGCTCCGGACGCTGTTCGTCACGGTCACGCGAGAGATCGCCACGACGGATGAACGAGGTGAGGTCTTCGTGGTTGACGAGCTTCACTTCGATGCCGCCATCGTTGATCGCGATGACTTCAGCCGAAACGACGGCGTTCTTGCGCAGGTCGCCGGACGTGGCGGCGTCGCCAACAGCGTCCTTGCCGAGCTGCTTGATGCCGAGCGAGATGCGCTCCTTGTCGACGTCAACATCCAGAACGACTGCCTTGACGACGTCGCCCTTGTTGAACTCTTCGATGACCTGCTCGCCCGGACGGTTCCAGTCGAGGTCCGACAGGTGAACCATGCCGTCCACGTCGCCGTCGAGGCCGATGAACAGGCCGAATTCGGTCTTGTTCTTGACTTCGCCTTCGACTTCCGTGCCAGCCGGGTGGCTGTGCGCGAAGGCCTGCCACGGGTTCTCGAGGGTCTGCTTGAGACCGAGCGAGATGCGGCGCTTCGTCGGGTCGACTTCGAGAACGACCACGTCAACTTCCTGGCTCGTGGACAGGATCTTGCCGGGGTGAACGTTCTTCTTCGTCCAGGACATTTCGGAGATGTGGATCAGGCCTTCGATGCCCGGCTCCAGCTCGACGAACGCACCGTAGTCGGTGATGTTCGTGACCGTACCGGAAATCTTCTTGCCGGTCGGGTACTTGGTGCCGATGCCATCCCACGGATCCGACTCGAGCTGCTTCATGCCGAGCGAGATGCGGTGGGTTTCCTGGTTGATGCGGATGATCTGAACCTTGACCTGCTGGCCGATGGACAGGATCTCCGACGGATGGTTGACGCGGCGCCAGGCCATGTCGGTGACGTGCAGCAGGCCGTCGATTCCGCCGAGGTCAACGAACGCACCGTAATCGGTGATGTTCTTGACGACGCCGTCAACAACCTGGCCTTCTTCGAGGTTCTGAACGATTTCAGAACGCTGCTCGGCGCGCGACTCTTCGAGAACCGTGCGGCGCGAGACGACGATGTTGCCGCGACGCTTGTCCATCTTGAGGATTTCGAAGGGCTGCGGGTTGTGCATGAGCGGCGTGACGTCGCGGATCGGACGGATGTCGACCTGCGAACGCGGCAGGAAGGCAACGGCGCCGTCGAGATCGACGGTGAAGCCACCCTTGACCTGGTTGAAGATGACGCCTTCGACGCGCTCGCCAGCTTCGAACTTGACTTCGAGCTTGGCCCAGCTTTCTTCGCGGCGAGCCTTTTCGCGCGACAGAACAGCTTCGCCCAGCGCGTTTTCGATGCGCTCGACGTAAACTTCGACTTCGTCGCCGACCTTCAGCGTGCCGTCCTTGGACTTGGCACCGAATTCCTTGAGCGGTACGCGACCTTCGACCTTGAGGCCGACGTCGACGATGGCGACGTCCTTCTCGATGGCCGTAACGATACCCTTGGCAACATAGCCTTCGGCGAGATCGTTAGACGCGAAGGATTCCTGCAGAAGGGCTGCGAAATCTTCGCGCGTGGGGTTTGCTTGAGACATTGAAACTCCTGGTGTGCCTGTGGGGCACGGGCGCCGGGGGTTAGCGTTGATGAGGAACAAAACGATGCCCGCTGCCTTGAAAGGCAGCAAATCCGGCGCGGGGACAGGCTTTGCTCTTATGTGCGCAATTCCGGACGGAAAACCGCCTGGGCACTTTTCCTGGAATTGCTATTGCTTAAATGCAGCGTCGATGATCGACCGTGCCGCAGAAAACGCCGCCTCTATACTCATTTCCGAGGTATCAAGCAAGTGCGCATCGTCCGCGGGCTTCAACGGACTGTCCGCCCGGCCCATATCGCGCTCGTCACGACGGCGGATATCGTCGAGGACCGTCTCATAATCGGCCACCCCACCGCTGGCGAGAATCTCGTCATGGCGGCGCCTGGCGCGCACCTCCGGCGAGGCGGTGACATAAAGCTTCACCGGCGCATCCGGGCAGACGACCGTACCGATATCGCGCCCATCCAGCACCGTCCCCGGCGCGCGTACCGCAAATGTGCGCTGCGCCTCGACCAGCGCGCGGCGCACCGAAGGCATGACCGCGATCTTCGAGGCCGCTTCACCGATGGCATGGGCCGACAGCACGGAACGGTCGAGCCCGGCGAGATCAAGGTTGCGGGCGACATCGGCGGCGACCGCCTCGTCATCGAGCGGCAGACCGCGGTCCAGCAATGCCTTTGCGGTGGCGCGATATGTCAGGCCGGTATCGAGATGATGAAAGCCATAGACCTCCGCGATGCGGCGCGAGAGCGTGCCCTTGCCCGCAGCGGCGGGACCGTCGATGGCGATCGTCTTCATGGCGTATCCGTGTGTCATATGCTTTTCATCAAGCGTGTTAGCGGAAGAATGGGGGCTATGCCAAGGGGCTGGGCAGCGCCAATTCTTGATTGGCACGCGCTATTTCATTCAGGATCGTGCATGCTACGCCTTCGACGTTCTCTAAGGACGATATGCAGAAAGAGCCCGGATATGCTCGCGCCCATTACGAGAATGACGGGATGCGTATCTGGCACTGTTGGATCCGTTCCCTGCATCTGCTTCGCAAGAATGAAAAGGCAAGCAAACAAAATCAGCGCCGAATGTATGATCATGTGCCATATTGCGTTGGAAGACGCATTGTGAAGCTCGCTGGTCAAGGCCAATCGATACGCTTCCAACCGCGATGGCACTCTCTCGTTGTTGTCCTCTGCCGAGATTGGAGCGGCATCGAGTATGGCGCTAGTACGCACCATGAGCTTCTTGTCCAAGACTGTTGCGAACCACATCAGGACCGCAACAATGCAAATGAACACAGCCAAAGGAAAAACATCGCGGCGGTACAAATGGAACGATAAAAGAAGCCCGAGAATAATTGCTAAGGCAGACATTACGCCAATCAACAATCGGCGCAAAAAGAGTTTTTCAACCAGCTCATATTCGACTTGATTCAAAACCACGGCTTTCGCTCGCAGATGCAAGCGATAAACCACATGCTCTTCGTCAAGTTGGCGAACTACGCGTTGATGAGTACGAGTCATGCTGTCTCCCGGGCTTCCGACGAAACCTAGGCGACAGCACTTAACAGCCTATTCCCGACAAAGTCGAAATTTTACGCGCCAAGCTCGATCTTCGCGCCCAGCCCCGCCATCAGGTCCATGAATTCCGGGAAGCTCGTGGCAATCATCGTCGCATCGTCCACCGTCACGGGGTTTTCCGAGACGAGGCCCATGACGAGGAAGCTCATGGCGATGCGGTGGTCGAGATGGGTGGCGACGGCCGCACCCGAGGCGTTGCCGAGGCCCTTGCCATCCGGGCGGCCGCGCACCACGAGCGAGGTTTCACCCTCGTCGCAGTCCACGCCGTTGAGCTTGAGGCCGTTGGCGACGGCCGAGAGGCGGTCGCTTTCCTTGACGCGCAGTTCCTCCAGGCCGTTCATCACGGTCGCGCCTTGGGCAAAAGCGGCGGCGACGGCGAGAACAGGGTATTCGTCGATCATCGACGGGGCGCGGTCTTCCGGCACCGTGACGCCCTTGAGCGCGGAGGAATGGACGCGCAGATCCGCCACGTCCTCGCCGCCGGCAAGGCGCGGGTTGATGACCTCGATATCGGCGCCCATTTCTTGCAGCGTCAGGATGAGACCGGTGCGGGTCGGGTTCATCAGCACGTTGAGAATAGTGACGTCGGAGCCCGGAACGAGCAGGGCGGCAACCAGCGGGAAGGCCGTCGAGGACGGGTCGCCCGGCACATCGATCACCTGGCCGGTGAGCTTGCCGCGGCCTTCCAGCCGGATCGTGCGTACGCCATCGGCATCCGTCTCGACGGTGAGGTTGGCGCCAAAGCCCTGCAGCATCTTTTCGGTATGGTCGCGAGTCATGATCGGCTCGATGACCGTCGTGATGCCGGGCGTGTTGAGGCCGGCGAGCAGCACGGCGGACTTCACCTGCGCTGAGGCCATCGGTACGCGGTAGGTGATCGGCGTCGGCGTCTTCGGGCCACGCAAGGTCACGGGAAGACGGTCTCCGTCCTCCGATTTCACCTGCACGCCCATTTCGCGCAGCGGGTTCAGCACGCGGCCCATCGGACGCTTGGTGAGCGAGGCGTCGCCGATGAAGGTGCTGTCAAAATCATAGACACCGACGAGGCCCATGGTCAGACGGCAGCCCGTGCCGGCATTGCCGAAGTCGAGCGGCGCTTCAGGGGCCAGCAGGCCGCCATTGCCCACGCCGTTGATGATCCAGGTGTCGCCTTCCTTGCGGATCCTGGCGCCCATGGCCTGCATGGCCTTGCCGGTATTGATGACGTCTTCGCCTTCGAGCAGACCGGTGATGCGGGTCTCGCCGCTGGCCAGGCCGCCGAACATGAAGGAACGATGGGAGATCGACTTGTCGCCGGGAATGCGAACGGTTCCGGTGAGGCCGGAGGATTTGCGGGCGGTTGCGGGCCGGGCATGGGCGCCGTGCGACATGGGCGTCTTCCTTGATCGATAGAAGGCTTCCCGGAAAGAGTGCCGGGGAGAACGCGGGCTAGCTATCACAAACGATTTAAACCGTCATCCTCCTCCCATAAAACAATCGTCGCGCGGCGCTCGCCCGCTCCACCCGGAGTCTGGCCCCAAAGTTAGGCTTTGACAGGATTGCGCAAGACGATTAAGGGGACCGGCTAATCAATTTACCGTTCAACGCGCCGGACAACCGGCCCCGCCGGAAACATTCGGCACTCAGAAGGCTTTGACTGTGGCAAAAGCGGAACTCGGAACCAAACGCATCGACCCGGAAACGGGCAAGAAGTTCTACGACCTCAATCGCGACCCGATCGTTTCCCCCTACACGGGCAAGTCCTACCCGCTGTCCTACTTCGAGGAGACGGCTGCGGTTGCAGTCCTTGAGAAGGAAGAAGACGAGGACGCCAGCGAAGTCGATACGGAGAACACCGAAGTCGAACTCGTTTCGCTCGAGGATGCCGACGACGATGCAGCGGCCGGCGACGATCTGCCTGATCTCGGCGACGACGACGTCGAGATCGATGGCGACGACGACGACACCTTCCTGGAACAGGAAGAAGACGACGATGACGACATGACCGGCATCATCGGTGTCGGCGGCGACGACGACGAAGCGTAAGATTTTGATTTACCGGCCGGTTTTAAAAAAAATCGGCCGGTTTTCATTTTTCGGCTTGCCATCCTTCCAGACGGGAAGTAATAAGCCGCCACACCGAACGGCAGCGCCGCTTCGGTTCCCGGAAACCGGCTCTGCCGGACCCGTTATGGGGCTATAGCTCAGCTGGGAGAGCGCTTGCATGGCATGCAAGAGGTCAGCGGTTCGATCCCGCTTAGCTCCACCAAACCTCCCCTAAGACAAATACATCCCGTAGTGCTTCAGGCATATTTCCGCCTTCACGGCTGCTCGCGCATGCCCGGTGTCGCCTCGCGCTGGTCGGCGTCTTCGAGATCCGTTTTCACGATATAGGCATCGGTGTGCTGGCGGGCGGCTTCGCGCAGGGCGGCGAGATTGGGGATGTCGTCACCTTCGATTTCGCCGGTGCCGCCGTGATCGATCTCGTGCTCGGCCTGCAACCAATGATCATCCGGCTTCCCCTCCGGCTGGCCTTCCAGCAGCCAGAGTTCATGCGCACGCTTGCGGATTTTTTCTTCGCGGTCTTCGGTCATGACGAGCTCCCTTCACATGGTGATGGACAACGGCAGGCGGGGCAGGATGTTCCCTTCCTGCCCCTCTGTCGGAACGACTTTGCTTGCGTCATTCATGGAGCAAGAATAAGCATGATCCACCGAGCGTCTAGGGACCGACGCCAGCTTTGTCGGGGGACATCATGAGCTTTACGGAAACGACGACCACCTCCTGGTTTTCCAGGCTGAAGGGGGCGCTGATCAAGATCGTGGTCGGCTTCATCCTTCTCATCGCCTGCATCTGGCTTCTCTTCTGGAACGAGGGCCGCTCGGTCAAGACCTATCGCTCGCTCGTCGAGGGCGCCGGCCTTGTCGTTTCCGTCGACAATGGCAATGTCGATCCGGCAAACGAGGGCAAGCTCGTGCACATATCGGGGCCGGTCAAGCCGGTCGGCGTGCCGGAAGACAACCAGCTCGGCATTTCGGCCGAGGGCGCCGTCGGCCTCGACCGCGTGGTCGAGATGTATCAGTGGGTCGAGGAATCCAAGTCAGAGACGCGCAAGCAGCTCGGCGGCAGCGAGGAAACTGTCACCACCTATTCCTACCGCAAGGAATGGAACCACCGCGAAATCAGCTCCGGCAGCTTCCGCCAGTCGGGCCATGACAACCCGCAAAAGCCGATCGACGATGCGAGCTTCCCGGTCGATTCGGTCAATATCGGTGCCTTCAGCGTCGATGGCCGCACGGCGGCCAATCTCGGCGACGACAGGCCCATCCCCCTGACCGCCCTCGACGCAACCCGCGTCGGCGAGGCGGCAACGCTCGGCAAGCCGGTCTCCGCGCTTGGCGGCCAGGCCGTCTTCTCCTTCGATCCGCAGAACCCGCAGATCGGCGATATCAGGATTTCCTTCAAGCGGTCGGATCTGGCCGAGGCGAGCTTCGTCGGCGCGCAGCGCGGCACGGGCATCACGCCCTACAAGACGACCAACGGGCGCGAGCTTCTGCTGAGCGAAGCCGGCATCCATGATGCGGCGGCGATGTTCGAGACCGCGCAGAGCGAGAACACGATCA
The DNA here is from genome assembly GCF_057798995.1 of Shinella sp. 20P9.1.1. NCBI lineage: Bacteria > Pseudomonadati > Pseudomonadota > Alphaproteobacteria > Hyphomicrobiales > Rhizobiaceae > Shinella > Shinella sp. 20P9.1.1. The sequence continues at coordinate 354,301 of NZ_JBYOLC010000002.1, read as the reverse complement.
TCACCTGGGCGGTGCGCGTGGGCGGGCTCGTCGGCCTTTTCATCGGCTTTGCCTTCATCTTCTCGATCCTCGGCGTGATCGGCGATGTCGTGCCGTTCATCGGTTCCATCGTCAATTTCGGCACGTCCATCATCGCGCTGATCCTGACACTGCTGATCGGCCCCACGGTGATCGCCATCGCCTGGATCGCCTACCGCCCGTTTGTCGCCATCGCGGTTCTCGTGATCGGCGTTGCGCTGGCGGCCGGCATCCTTTACCTGCGCAAGGGCAAGGCGGCTTCCGCACCGGTTACGACGGGGGCGCTTGGCAGGCAACAGTGACAGGAGCGGGCGACGGGTGACCTTTTATATCTCGAAGATTTTCTGGCTCGTCGCCCAGCCGCTCTCGCTTGCCCTCCTGCTCCTCGTCATCGGCCTCTTCGCGGGGCTGTTGAAGTGGACCCGCAGCCGGACCTGGGCGAACGTTGCCGCCGCCCTCGTCCTTTTCGTGACGCTCTTCACCTCGACCGGCGCCGTGCTGCTGCAACAACTGGAGAACCGTTTTGCCCGCGCCGATCTCCCAGAGGGCGGGCCGACCTGCATCATCACGCTCGGCGGCGGCTTCGAATCGGAGGTCGTGACCGCGCGCGGCGGTTTCGAGATGACACAGGCCGGCGACCGCTTCGTGGAGACGCTCCGGCTGGCGCGGGATTTCCCAGCGGCGCGCATTCTCGTTTCCGGCGGCGATGGCTCGCTGAGCGGCGCCTATGAGGGGGATGCCGTCATCGCCGAACGTTTCTTCGCCGCCTTCGGCATTCCCGCCGACCGGCTGATCCGCGAGACAGAATCACGCGATACTTTCGAGAATGCGGCCAACACGGAAACGCTGCTCGCATCGAACGGGCTGGAAAACTGCCTGCTGGTCACCTCGGCCTTTCACATGCCGCGTTCCATGGGCCTCTTCCGCGAGCTCGGCCTTACCGTGCTGCCCTGGCCGACGGATTATCGCACGACGGGCAAGGCGAGCCTCGGGCTCGACTTCACGCAGCCTTCGGTCAATACCCAGTTGATGACGACGGCCGTCCGCGAATGGACGGGCCTGCTGTTCAACTATCTCGCCGGCCGCACGCAGGCATTCTTCCCGCAGTAAGCGGTTTATTTCTTGGAAATCGTCTCGAAATCGGCGCCGCGCACGCGCACCGTCATCGTGCAGTATTCGCTGTCGTCGCGGCCGCAGCTTGCGGCATTGGCCTTGAGCTCGAACACCATGTTTCCAAAACGCTTCTTCATCTCGTAGCCATAGAGATCGGCATTGGCGGCGAGGAAATATCCGCCTTCCGCGACATGAATGTAGAACTGGTGCGGGCAGCCGACATCGCCGCAGAGGCCGCCGGGCACGCCGTCGCAATTGACAGCGCCGAGATTGAAGATCGCATCGACCAGCGTGTCGTTGTTGAAATCGATATTGTCGGCGAAATCCTCGCCATAGATCGGCGTCTTGCAGCGCGTGGCCACTTCGGCCTGCACCGTCGCCAGCGGATCCTGCACAATCTCGGCAGCACGGGCCGGCCCGCCGGTCGAAAGCAGCGCGGCGGAGACGATTGCCAGGATTCTCATGCGGATGGCCATCTCTCAAACCTTTCCATGGCAGGCGATTCGGTCATTATGCGCTGCGGGGCGCACGAATTGATTCTGTCGCGCGCGACTTTACCGTTGCCAAGCTGTCGCGAAGCTTGGCCGGAGGGGAGAAACGCGTGACGATCCTGGAACTGCTCGACTATACCGGCGTCGCGGTCTTTGCGGCTACCGGCGCGCTTTCGGCCTCGCGCAAACAGCTCGATATCATCGGCTTCCTGTTCCTGGCGGCAGCCACCGGCATCGGCGGCGGCACGTTCCGCGATGTCATTCTTGGCGCGACACCGGTCTTCTGGGTGGTCAACCCGACCTATCTTATCGTCTGCGTCGCCGTCGCCCTTCTCGTCTTCGTGCTCGCCCACCGTATCGAGTCGCGCTATCGCCTGCTGCTCTGGCTCGATGCCATGGGCGTCTCGGCCTATTGCGTGATGGGGGCTGCCAAGGGCTATGCGGCGACGAACTCGCCGACGGTCGCCATCACCACGGGCGTGCTGACCGCAAGCTTCGGCGGCATCATCCGGGACCTCCTGGCGAACGAACCGTCCGTGCTGCTGCGGCCGGAGGTCTATGTGACGGCGGCGCTGATCGGCGCGGCCGGCTTCACGGCTGCGACGGTTGCCGGCGCACCGCTCTGGCTCGCCTCGGCCATCGGCATTGCCGCAGCCTTCGCGGTGCGCGGCGGCGCGCTGCGCTTCGGCTGGCGTTTCCCGATTTACCGGCCCCGGCCGGGGCGGCATCCCGACGATGTGATGTGAAGGGTCTCAGTCCTTCCTGCAGGGACGCAGGCGGATGATCACGTCGACATTGGCGATTTCCATGCCTTCCGGGGGCTCCGGCAGGTTGTCGATCGCGATGTTGCTGACGGGAATGTCGAGAACGCGGTTTTCACCCTCGACGAAGAAATGGTGGTGATCCGAGACGTTCGTGTCGAAATAGGTCTTCGAGCTTTCCACCGCGAGAACGCGGATGAGGCCCGCCTCGGTAAACTGGTGCAGCGTATTGTAGACGGTCGCCAGCGACACGGGCACGCCGGCGGTCACCGCCTCCTCGTGCAGTTCCTCGACGGTCAGGTGGCGGTCACCCTTGGCGAAAAGCAGGTCGGCGAGTGCCACGCGCTGGCGCGTCGGGCGCAGGCCGGAATGGCGCAGGCGCGTTTCGATGGGCATCTCGTGTGCATGCGTCATGGGCGACGGGTCCGCTCGGCTTAGCCTTGAATAACAATCTTGAACTTTCGATATAACTTTAGCGGAAGCGGGATTCAATAGGAATGCGGCATCCGCAAGGCGCGCAACATGCGGAAAAACCGGGGCCTTTGCTTGGCCTCCGCCACTTTGCACTGGCTGTGACCGCTGGCATCATGTATGCGGACAGCTGAATGGACGTCTCATCCGCAAAGGATGGGGCAGAAAAAACGAGGCGGCCGAGATGCTTCAAATCGCATCCGTCCTCCGCTAAATCTAACGCTGAACAAGCGTGAACACGACCGGGGATGAGACATTCAGATGACGACCAGGCAATCCAGCTACAACTATGAGGAAATTCTGTCCTGCGGCCGCGGCGAGCTTTTCGGTCCCGGCAATGCGCAGCTTCCTCTGCCCCCGATGCTGATGGTCCACCGCATCACCGACATTTCCGAAACCGGCGGCGCCTTCGACAAGGGCTATATCCGCGCGGCCTATGACGTGAAGCCCGATGACTGGTACTTCCCCTGCCACTTCCAGGGCAACCCGATCATGCCGGGCTGCCTCGGCCTCGACGGCATGTGGCAGCTCACCGGCTTCTTCCTCGGCTGGCTCGGCGAGCCCGGCCGCGGCATGGCGCTTTCCACCGGCGAAGTGAAGTTCAAGGGCATGGTCCGTCCGGACACCAAGCTTCTCGAATACGGCATCGACTTCAAGCGCGTCATGCGCGGCCGCCTCGTGCTCGGCACGGCGGACGGCTGGCTGAAGGCCGATGGCGAGACCATCTATCAGGCGACCGACCTGCGCGTCGGCCTGTCGAAGGACAAAGACGCTTAAAGGCGGCGCAAGCTGTCGAAAGCCTGAGGGCGGCGCCTGAGCCGCCTTCACAACAAGACGTTCTAGAAAAGGGCAGGAATATGAGACGGGTAGTTGTCACGGGTCTGGGGATCGTATCCTCCATCGGGAACAACGCGGACGAAGTGACGGCATCGCTGCGCGATGCGCGCTCCGGCATCAGCTTCAGCCAGGATTTCGCCGACCACGGCTTCAAGTGCCAGGTCTGGGGTTCGCCCAATATCGACACGACCGAGCTCGTCGACCGCCGTGCGGCACGCTTCCTCTCGCAGGGCGGCTCGTGGAACCACGTCGCCATGAAGCAGGCGATCGCCGATTCCGGCCTGGAAGAAGCCGATTACGCGGCCAATCCGCGCGCCGGCATCATCATGGGTTCGGGCGGTCCGTCCACCCGCACCCTGATCGAAGCGGCCGAAATCACGCTCAAGAACAATTCGCCCAAGCGCATCGGCCCGTTCGCCGTGCCGAAGGCGATGTCCTCGACGGCATCGGCAACGCTCGCGACCTGGTTCAAAATCCACGGTGTCAACTATTCCATCTCCTCGGCCTGCTCGACGTCGGCACATTGCATCGGCAATGCCGCCGAGATGATCCAGTGGGGCAAGCAGGACATCATGTTCGCCGGCGGCCACGAAGATCTCGACTGGACCATGTCGAACCTCTTCGACGCCATGGGCGCCATGTCCTCCAAGTACAACGACACGCCGGCCACGGCCTCGCGCGCCTATGACGTCAGCCGCGACGGCTTCGTCATTGCCGGCGGCGCCGGTGTTCTGGTTCTCGAAGAGCTGGAACACGCCAAGGCCCGCGGCGCGAAGATCTATGCGGAAATCGTCGGCTACGGCGCGACCTCCGACGGCTACGACATGGTGGCCCCGTCGGGCGAAGGTGCTGCGCGCTGCATGCGCCAGGCGCTTGCTACCGTGAAGGGCGATGTCGACTACATCAATACACACGGCACCTCGACGCCCGTCGGCGATTCGAAGGAAATCGGCGCGATCCGCGAAGTCTTCGGCGACAAAATCCCGCACATCCAGTCGACCAAGTCGCTGACCGGCCACTCGCTGGGCGCTGCCGGCGTGCAGGAATCGATCTACGGCCTCCTGATGATGCAGGCCGGCTTCATCGGCGAAAGCGCGCATATTACCGAGCTGGACCCGGAATTCGACGGCGTGCCGATCGTGCGCAAGCGCATCGACAATGCCAAGATCGATACCGTTCTCTCGAACTCCTTCGGCTTCGGCGGCACCAACGCCACGCTGGTCTTCCAGCGCCACAACGGATGACTGGCATGACGGGGATCATGAACGGCAAGCGCGGCCTCATCATGGGGGTCGCGAACAACCACTCTATCGCCTGGGGCATCGCGCAGAAGCTAGCCGGTGCAGGTGCCGAACTCGCCTTCACCTATCAGGGCGAAGCGCTCGGCAAGCGCGTGAAGCCGCTAGCCGGCGAGCTCGGCTCGGACTTCGTCATTCCCTGCGATGTCGAGGACATCGCCTCGGTGGATGCGACGATCGCGGCGATCAAGGAAAAATGGGGCAAGCTCGATTTCGTCGTGCATGCCATCGGCTTTTCCGACAAGAACGAGCTGAAGGGCCTCTATGCCGACACCTCGCGCGACAACTTTTCGCGCACCATGGTGATCTCGTGCTTCTCGTTTACGGAAATCGCCAAGCGCGCCGCGGACTTGATGACCGACGGCGGCGCGATGCTGACGCTGACCTATGGCGGCTCCACGCGCCTCATGCCGAACTACAACGTCATGGGCGTCGCCAAGGCGGCCCTGGAAGCCTCCGTGCGCTACCTTGCCGGCGACTACGGTCCGCAGGGCATACGCGTCAACGCGATCTCGGCCGGCCCGATCCGCACGCTGGCGGGTGCCGGCATCTCGGACGCCCGTGCCATGCTCTCGTGGCAGCAGAAGAACGCGCCGCTGCGCCGCACCGTCACCATCGAGGATGTCGGCAATTCGGCGCTCTACCTGCTCTCCGACATGTCGAGCGGCGTCACCGGCGAGATCCACTATGTGGATTCCGGTTACAACATCACCTCCATGCCGACGCTGGAGCGGCTGGCCAAGGCCGACAGCGAGTAACAGAACGGCGCGGAGTTCTCGGACTTCGCGCCGTTTTCCTTTTACGAGCGCAGCATCAGCACCACGATAAGCAGGATCAGCGCCGCCAGAATGGCGAAGAACACGATCCTCACGCGGCTGTTCATTTCCAGCGGCTTGCCATCGGAGTTGCGCCTTAAAAAGGCGAGCGGCACCTCGGAGGTCGGCGTGTGCCCCTCCCCTTGCTTCACATCTTTCGCGATAACATCCGCCACATCTTCCGTGATCGGCGGCCTGGCAGGTCCAAAAGCCATTACGGATCTCCTGAACGGGTACGGTCCGTCGATGGTGGACCCGTTTCGGAAAAATGGCAATCGGCTGCGGCAATCGGCGTCAGCACGGGCTGACGCCTGTCAAAGCGCTGCTATCAGCGCTTGCCCCACAGCACCTTGAAGCGCGCGTTGCGGCAGACTTCGCCGCTTTCCTTGAAGGCTTCCTTTAGCACCGGCTCGTAGGGCAGGCCGCGGTTGGCGACCATCAGCAGGCGGCCGCCTGATTTGAGCGACTTCGCCGCCATGCGGATCATGCCCGCACCCAGCGAATGGTCGGCGGCATGGCCCTCGTGGAAGGGCGGGTTCATGACGATGAGGTCATAGTGGTCGCGCGGCGTTTCCGCCGTCAGGTCGAACCAGAAGAAGCGCGCCGGGATGTTCGGGCAGTTCTCCGCCATGTTCTCCTTGGCCGCTTCCAGCGCCTCGTAATGCGCCTCGAAGATATCGATGCCCTTTACCTGCGGCGCGCGGCCGCCGAGCATGACGGAAAGATAGCCCCAGCCCGCGCCAAAATCGGCGGCATGGCCGTGGAAATCCTCCGGGATGCGGGTGGCGAGCAGTTCGGAGCCCTCGTCGATGCGGTCATGCGAGAACATGCCCGGGGCTGCCGTGAACCGGCCGACGATGCGCACCGGCTTGGCCGCCAGCTTGGCGATCGCATCGGCCGGGTCTTCCGGGCGGGCGAACCAGATGGCGAGGCCGTGATATTTCGGCATGTAGTCGCCGGTAAGGCCCAGCTGGTCGAGACGCTTGCGCATGGACTGCACGCCGTCTTCCTTGCTGCCGGCAACGACGATCAGGCCGCCCGTGCGCACGAGACGCAGCGCCTCAGCGATACGGTTTTCGTTTTCACCCTTGTGCTTGGTCATCAGGATGAGCGCGCCGTCGAAGTCATCGCCCTCGATCACCGGCTTCACCGGTGCGCGAACGGCTTCCAGCCCACGATAGAGCGGGCGCAGCGGCTGCACGGCCTCCAGCGCGGCGCCAAAGCCCTCCGGCGGGCGTTGGCCGGCCTCCGCACCGAGAAAGAGGTAACGTTCGTCCTCGCCGGGCATGCCGAGCGTGCCGGCGGCAAAGGGATGGAACAGGGTCTTCAGGGCTTCGCGGGTCATAGCGGGCTTTCGGCGGACGGGACAACGGGTTGGTCAAAGGAAAAGGGGCGCGGAACGTGCCGCTCCGCGCCCCCTTGATACGGTCAGGTACGATTACTCGGCGGCTTCGCCGTCGCCCTTCTTCTCGGCGGCGACTTCCTTGCCGGTTGCCTGGTCGACAACCTTCATGGAGAGGCGAACCTTGCCGCGCTCGTCGAAGCCCATCAGCTTGACCCAGACCTTGTCGCCTTCCTTGACGACGTCGGAGGTCTTGGCAACACGCTCCTGAGCGAGCTGCGAGATGTGCACGAGGCCGTCACGCGGGCCGAAGAAGTTGACGAAGGCGCCGAAGTCGGCGGTCTTGACGACCGTGCCTTCGTAGATCTGGCCTACTTCCGGTTCCGCGACGATCGAGTGGATCCACTTGCGGGCCGCTTCGATTTCCTTGCCGGAGGACGATGCGATCTTGATCGTGCCGTCGTCTTCGATGTTGATCTTGGCGCCGGTCTTTTCGACGATTTCGCGGATGACCTTGCCGCCCGTGCCGATGACTTCACGGATCTTGTCGACCGGGATGTTCATGACTTCGATGCGCGGTGCGAATTCGCCGAGCTGCGAGCGGCCTTCGGTGATGGCATTGGCCATCTCGCCGAGGATGTGCTTGCGGCCGCCCTGCGCCTGGCTGAGCGCGACCTTCATGATCTCTTCGGTAATACCGGCGATCTTGATGTCCATCTGCAGCGATGTGATGCCGTCGGCGGTGCCGGCGACCTTGAAATCCATGTCGCCGAGGTGGTCTTCGTCACCGAGGATGTCGGAGAGGACTGCGAAGCGATCGCCTTCCAGGATCAGGCCCATGGCGATACCGGCAACCGGCTTGGCGAGCGGAACGCCGGCGTCCATCAGAGCGAGCGAGGTGCCGCAAACCGTGGCCATCGAGGACGAGCCGTTCGACTCGGTGATCTCGGAAACGACGCGCAGCGTGTAGGGGAACTGCTCCGCCGTCGGCAGCATCGGGCGGATGGCGCGCCATGCAAGCTTGCCGTGGCCGATTTCGCGGCGGCCCGGCGAGCCCATGCGGCCCGTTTCACCGACCGAGTAGGGCGGGAAGTTGTAATGCAGCAGGAAGCGTTCCTTGTACATGCCGGTCAGGCTGTCGACATACTGCTCGTCTTCGCCGGTGCCGAGCGTGGCAACGACCACAGCCTGGGTTTCACCGCGGGTGAAGAGAGCCGAGCCGTGCGTGCGCGGCAAGATGCCGACTTCCGAAACGATGGCGCGAACGGTTTCGAGATCGCGGCCGTCGATGCGGCTCTTGGTGTCGAGGATGTTCCAGCGAACGATCTTGGCCTGCAGGTGCTTGAAGACGGCGCCGATGACTTCGGCGCTGTACTTCGGCTCGGCGCCCTCAGGGAAGAAGTGTGCCTTCACCTTAGCCTTGACGGCGTCGACGGCGGCGTAGCGATCAGCCTTCTGGGTGATCTTGTAGGCGGCGCGCAGTTCGGTTTCCGCGATGCCGAGCATTTCGGCTTCGAGAGCGGAATGGTCTTCCGGCGAGAAATCGCGCGGTTCCTTGGCAGCCACTTCGGCGAGCTTGATGATCGCGTCGATGACCGGCTGGAAGCCCTTGTGGCCGAACATGACGGCGCCGAGCATGACGTCTTCGTTCAGTTCCTTGGCTTCGGACTCGACCATCAGGACGGCGTCCTGCGTGCCGGCGACGACGAGGTCGAGAACCGATTCATCCATCTCGTCGAGATGCGGGTTGAGAACGTATTCGCCGTTGATGTAGCCGACGCGCGCTGCACCGACCGGGCCCATGAAGGGAACGCCGGAGATCGTGAGCGCTGCGGAAGCGGCAACCATCGACAGGACGTCGGGATCGTTTTCGAGGTCATGCTGGACGACGGTGACGACGACCTGCGTGTCGTTCTTGTAGCCTTCCGGGAAGAGCGGGCGGATCGGGCGGTCGATCAGGCGGGAAACCAGCGTTTCCTTTTCCGACGGGCGGCCTTCGCGCTTGAAGTAGCCACCCGGGATCTTGCCGGCGGCGTAGGTCTTTTCCTGGTAGTTGACGGTCAGCGGGAAGAAATCCTGGCCCGGCTTCGGCGCCTTGGCGGAAACGACGGTGGCGAGAACGACGGTTTCGCCGTAGGTCGCGAGAACCGCGCCGTCAGCCTGACGGGCGATCTTGCCGGTTTCCAGCTTGAGCGGACGGCCCGCCCATTCGATTTCAACCGTATGGGTATCGAACATGTCTTGTCCTTCTTGACGGATACGCGCACCGCCGCCTGAAGGCGCAGGTGGTCTATCCGATTTATGACGCATCATGGGCAAGACAGCGGGAGGCTTCCGGAGAGTGGCACGCAATCTCAAAGGCGCGTGCCCGAAGCGTCCTGCAATCCTGCCCCATGACAGGTCATCGGTTGGTTCCGCAGGGCCGGCGCATCCGGCCTGCTGGAGGATCCGTTTCACGAGGCGGCCTCGACCGGCACAGGCGAAACGGTACGTCGAGGCTTTCGCCCCGGAAATGAAAGCGGCGGGCGCTCGCAAGAACGCCCGCCGAAAGTGCTTAGCGGCGAATACCGAGAGCAGCAATCAGCTTGCTGTAACGGGCTTCGTCCTTCTTCTTGAGGTAGTCAAGAAGCGAGCGGCGGCTGGAAACCATCGTCAGAAGGCCACGACGCGAGTGGTTGTCCTTCTTGTGGTCCTTGAAGTGACCGGTGAGGTTGTTGATGCGCTCCGTCAGGATCGCAACCTGGACTTCCGGAGAACCGGTGTCGCCTTCGACGGTTGCGTATTCCTTGATCAGCGCAGCCTTGCGCTCAGCAGTGATCGACATCGTATGTCCTTTCATGAATGGAGAACTAAGGGTCGCCAAAAGCCGGGATGTCGTCCAGCGATGGCCGTGAAGGCAAGGAGGCCAAAGCCCCGCATTGCTGGCGGTGCCTATAAACCATTCCCTCATGAAAGGGAAGGGTGTTCTAACGCTGCTCCGCCGGCTGGCGGGGGGCCGCCTCCACCGCGCCGCCGGCCTTGGGGCAGACGACATAGGCGCCGAAGATCCAGCCGAGCTGCCGGCCCTCCAGCGAAACGAGAAGCCAGCGTTTCGTACCGAGCTTCCGTTCCTCGATCACGGTGACGCTCATGCCGTTCTGCAATGTCGTCAGGATCGCGCCATTCGGCTCGGCGCGCACATTGAGCGGCGTTCCCGTGGGGTCGTCTACTAGGCATTCGTCGGCGGCGAAGGCAGGTGTTGCGGCGAAAAGGCCGGCAAGAAAAGCAGCACGCAAAAGAACCGTCATGAAATCATCCTGCGAAGGGAAAATGCGGGCTTCGTCAATATCCGGCCCCTTGCTGCGCATCCTCGTCGCGCAGACGGGCGAGCGGGATCGTCACCCGCCACTCGATGCCGTCGTCGTGCACGAGGAATTCCAGCTTGGCATCGAGAGCCATGCCGAGCATGCGCTCCAGCACCACACTGCCGAAGCCCTTGCGGCGGGTGGTGACGGCCTCCCGGTCGATCGACGCCTTGCTTTCGCGCCAGACGAGGGCAAGGTTTTCGCCTGATGTCACCCAGCTCAACGAGACGATACCCTTGTCGTTGGTGAGTGCGCCGTATTTCGTGGCATTGGTCGAAAGTTCGTGCAGCGCCATGCCGAGCGTCTGGGATGCCTGCGGATCAAGCAGCACGGCGGGGCCGGCAATGCGCACGCGCGATGCATCGGCGGGCGTGAAGGGTTTCAGCTGGTTTTTTGCAAGCTCCACCAAGTTGATGCCGTCGGTCGCGTTGGCGATCATCAGGTCTGTGGAGCGAGCGAGACCGGACACGCGCCTGCGGAAGGTTTCGGCGAAATCCGCGGCATTTTCCGCGCCGGTCGCCGACTGGTTCAGCATGGCCTGGATGACGGTGAGCTGGTTCTTCGAGCGATGCGCCACCTCACGCATCAGGAAGCGCACCTCGTTTTCCGATTTGACGCGGGCATCTGCCGCTTCAGACAGGGCGCGCGAGACGGTCTCCAACTCGGAAATGGCGTAGGGGCGCGCCGCAATCCGCTCGCCATGCCCAAGCCGACGGGCATCGGCAGCGAGCAGGCGCACATCGCGCGACAGGAGGCGCGCAATGCCGATCGCGCTGACGGCGGCAAGAAGCGCAAAGACCAGGCCGCCGACGGCCAGCCAAAGGAACGACGACACGGCGGGCGCCTGCACATCGGCGGATTTCGCCCAGGCGATCATGCGCCAGCCGGCGAGCGAGGAGAACTCCGTCACGACCTGATAATTGACGCCATCCTGTCCCATCGTGCTGACGCCGAGCCGGAGCGCCGGCACCACGCGCAGAAAGAACGGCTTGCCGGTCTCCTGCTTCTCGTCCGTCGAGGCGATGATCGTGCCGCGGCTATCGAGCACGGCGGCATTCCAGCCGGGGGAAAGGACGTCCGGATTGACCGCGCGCCGCAGCGCGTCGGCGTTTTTTGTCAGCGTCAGCAGAACATGTTCGCCGTTTGGAAGCCGCATCGGCTGGTAGACGTTGAACACCCATTGCTGCGCCGTCTTACCGAAGAACAGATCGGACACCATGCGCTCGCCACGCGCCAGCGCCATGCCGGCAGACACCGGGTCGGAAGCGGCGCTGAGCGCCGTGCCATAGGGAACGCGCGTGTTGAGGAGCTGGCGCATCGTCTGATCGATGATCAGGAAATTGATGTCCGTGCCCTCAAGCGTCTTCACAGCCTGCGCATGCAGATCCGCATAGTCGCCGTTTTGCAGGTTTTCCGACGTCGAGAGGAAATTCAGCGTGGAGAACATGCCGGAAATCTCGCGCTCGACGGCGCGGTTCACGGCGGTCGTCGAGGTGCGCAGCAGCGATTCGAAGATACGCTCCTGTGCTTCGTTCGTGCGCTTCAGCACGACGATGGAGAATAGAAAGGCAGGGATGACGATGACGAGGATGAGGCAGACGAGGTAGAAGGCAACCGGGTAATGCATGCGCCGGCGGGCCTCGGCGGGCTTTGCGTCCACATCCCCAGCAGATACCGATCTGTCAGTCGGCGACATCGTCAACGGCCAGCCCTTTCCACTCTTCTCCCCAGGAAGACCGAAACGGCAAAGCGCCGCCCAACCCGCCATGAAGCGAACCTCGCCGGCTCATAAAGCCTGTAGCTTGTGGTGAAATCAAGTCGGGGGCCGTTGGTTCCGCCCCCCGATTATTAGCCCTGGAAGACCCGCTTCGGACGGAATTCGCCGCCCGCGATCTCACCGATCGCCACCAACTTGCCACGCGCAGAAGCATAGGCTTCGTCAGCCGAAACCGGCGCATCGCGGCCGCGCACGATGATGGGGTTGCCCATGCGCAGGCGGTGCGCCTGATCGTCGTTGATGACGATCTGCGGCAGGCTGGACAGCGCTTCGCCGGTATCGATCAGGAACGCATCGAGGGCTGCCAACCGTTCGGCTTCGTCCTCGATCTTCTCGAGTGCGACGAGGTCGGCGAGCGGCACCATGTCGTCTTCGCCGAAGGGCGCGACGAAGGTGCGGCGCAGCGCGGAGATATGGCCGTAGCAGCCGAGCTGGCGGCCGAAATCGCGGGCGAGCGCACGCACATAGGTGCCTTTGCCGCATTCGACCTCGAACTGGGCGGTGTTCTCGTCCGAACCAACAAGCGTCAGCCTGTGGATTTCCACTTCGCGCGACGGGATTTCGACAACCTCGCCTTCGCGGGCCAGGTCATAGGCGCGCTCGCCGGCAATTTTGATGGCCGAGAACTGCGGCGGGATCTGCTGAATGACACCGGTATATTCGCCGAGGATCGCCTGGATCTCTTCCGCCGTCGGGCGCTTGTCGGCGCTCTCGGTCACCTCGCCTTCGAGGTCGTCGGTCGTGCGCTCCTCGCCCCAGGTCACGGTGAATTCATAGATCTTGCGGCCGTCCATCACATAGGGAACTGTCTTGGTCGCATCGCCAAGCGCGATGGGCAACATGCCGGAGGCGAGCGGATCGAGCGTGCCGGCATGGCCGGCCTTCTGCGCCTTGAACAGCCACTTGATCTTGGAAACGGCCTCGGTCGAGCCGAAATCGAAGGGCTTGTCGAGGATCAGCCAGCCGGAAACCGGCCGGCCCTTGGGTTTGCGGGGTCTGGACATCTGTATCCTGGATTATTTGTCGTCTTCGCCGGAGAGATCGCGCAAGACTTCCGGCGAGCGCAGGAGTTCGTCGATCTTCTTGTAATTGTCGAAGCTGGTGTCGTCGCGGAAGCGGACATCCGGCATATATTTCATCTGCCGCAGCTGCGAGCCCATGCGGCCGCGGATGTATTTCGCATTGCGGTTCAGCGCCTCGATGACGGCGTCGTGATCCTTCACGCCGAGCGGCGTCACATAGGCCGTCGCATGCTTGAGGTCCGGCGACATGCGGACTTCCGAGATGGAAATCACCGTCGTTTCGATCAGCGGATCGCGCACTTCGCCGCGCTGGAGAACCTGGGTGATCGCCGCGCGCACCTGCTCGCCCACGCGCAGCATGCGTTGCGACGGTGCTGAGGTTGTTGCTCTTACCATGGTCGTCACCTTCAAAAAAATACGAGCGCCGAAACGGTCCGGCGCTCGCACGATGTTTGGATCGCCGGACGCTTACAGCGTGCGGGTGATGTGCTCCACGCGGAAGCACTCGATCGTGTCGCCGGCGCGGATGTCTTCGTAATTCTCGAAGGCCATACCGCATTCCTGGCCCATCGGCACTTCGGCAACTTCGTCCTTGAAGCGCTTGAGCGTCTTGAGCTTGCCTTCGTGGATGACGACGTTGTCGCGCACGAGGCGGACACCCGCACCACGCTCGACCTTGCCTTCGATGACGCGGCAACCCGCGACCTTGCCGACCTTCGTGATGTTGAACACCTCGAGGATTTCGGCATTGCCGAGGAAGGTTTCGCGACGCTCCGGCGAGAGCAGGCCCGACATCGCCGCCTTCACGTCATCCACCAGATCGTAGATGATGTTGTAGTAGCGGATTTCGAGACCGGCGCGCTCGGCGGCCGTGCGGGCCTGGGCGTTGGCACGAACGTTGAAGCCGATGATGGCGGCGTTCGAGGCTTCGGCCAGCGAGATATCGGACTCCGTGATACCACCGGCACCGGAGTGAACGATGCGGGCGCGGACTTCGTCCGTGCCGAGCTTTTCGAGGGCACCGGCAATGGCTTCGATCGAGCCCTGCACATCGCCCTTGATGAGCAGCGGGAACTCTTTGAGACCGGAGTTCTGCAGCTGGCTCATCATCTGCTCGAGCGAACCGCGCGAACCGGCCTGGCGTGCCACCTGCTTTTCGCGGGCGAGACGCTGGCGGTATTCCGAGATTTCGCGGGCGCGGCTTTCGTTCTCGACGACGGCGAACTTGTCGCCGGCGGCCGGCGTGCCCGACAAGCCGAGGATCTCGACCGGCATGGAGGGGCTGGCTTCCTTGACGTGTTCGCCCTTGTCGTTGACGAGCGCACGCACACGGCCCCACTGATCGCCGGCCACGATGATCTGGCCGGGCTTCAGGGTACCCGTCTGCACGAGAACGGTGGCGACGGCGCCGCGGCCACGGTCGAGCTGGGCTTCGACGACGACGCCCTCTGCCGTGCGGTCCGGGTTCGCCTTGAGGTCGAGGATTTCGGCCTGCAGCAGAACGGCTTCGAGCAGCTTATCGAGGTTGAGGCGGTTCTTGGCCGACACTTCCACGTCGAGCGTTTCACCGCCCATGGTTTCGACGAAGACCTCGTGCTGGAGGAGCTGGTTGCGCACCTTCTGCGGGTCGGCTTCGTGCTTGTCGATCTTGTTGATCGCCACGATGATCGGAACACCCGCCGCCTTGGCGTGATTGATGGACTCGATCGTCTGCGGCATCACGCTGTCGTCGGCCGCAACCACGAGGATCGCGATGTCCGTCGCCTGCGCACCGCGGGCACGCATGGCGGTGAACGCCGCGTGGCCGGGGGTGTCGATGAAGGTGATCTTGTGACCGTTATGCTCGACCTGGTAGGCACCGATATGCTGCGTGATGCCACCGGCTTCGCCGGCAACAACGTTGGCCTTGCGGATGGCGTCGAGCAGCGAGGTCTTGCCGTGGTCGACGTGGCCCATGATGGTCACGATCGGCGGACGGCTCTCCAGATCGCCGGCATCGTCGGTGACGTTGAAGATGCCCTCTTCGACGTCGGATTCCGAAACGCGCTTGACGGTGTGGCCGAATTCGCCGGCAATGATTTCAGCCAGGTCGGCGTCGATCAGATCGCCGGGCTTCATCATCTGCCCTTCCTTCATCAGGTACTTGATGACGTCGACGGCGCGTTCGGACATACGCTGCGACAGTTCCTGAATGGTGATGGTTTCCGGCAGGATGACTTCGCGCATGACCTTTTCGCGCGTCTCCTGCATCTGGCTGCGCCGGAATTTCTCCTGGCGGCGGCGCATGGCCGAGAGCGAGCGGCCGCGCTGTGTCGCGTCCTCATCGGTCGAGGCCGTGGTCAGCGTTAGCTTGCCCTGGCGACGGCCGTCATCGGCCTTCGGGCGGGCCGGAACCTTTGCCGGTTCCGGACGCTTGACGGCGCCGCGGTTTGCAGGCGCGCCACCGCGCGGACGCTTGTCGTCGTCCTCTTCGTTTTCGCGACGGCGGCCGGCGACCGGCGTGGCAACCGGGCCAGGAGCCGGCGTGCGGCCGGGCTGCGGGCGGGTTTCGGCAGCGGCAGGCGCAGGTCTTGCGACCGGCTGCGCGACAACCTCTTCCACGACGGGCGCGGGAGCGGCGGCCTCTGCGGCGCGGCGTTCCGCCTCTTCCTTCTCGCGGACGATGCGGGCTTCTTCCTCGGCAACGCGGCGGGCCTCGTCCTCGACCTTGCGGCGGGCTTCGTCCTCGGCGCGCTGGCGGGCTTCGGCGGCGTCGCGGATCTGCGCTTCTGCAAGCGCGCGGCGACGGGCCTCGACTTCGTCAGGCGAAAGCTGGTTCAGCACCACGCCGCGCGGGCGGTTCTGCTCGCCCGGTCGGGAGGGCTGCTGATGCATCGGGCGCGACGGCTGCTGCTGTACGGGGCGCGAAGGCTGCGGCGCGGGGCGCGTCTGTTGCGGCTCCGGCTGGCGCTGCTGCACGGGTGCTGCGGGTGCCGATGCCTGGCGTTCTTCGCCCGGACGGCTGAAGTGGCGCTTCGTGCGGGTCTCGACCACAACGGCCTTGGTGCGGCCACGACCCATGTCCTGGCGCACGGTTCCCTGCTGAACCCCCGAGGGCTTCAGGCTAAGGGTCTTCTTGCCAGCCACATTGATCGTCTTGTCGTCTTCGTTGTCGGTCATTCCGTTCCGTTCCTAAGATCAGAGCCGGATGCGTATCACCAGACTCTGTCGTTCAAATGTGTTCATCCAATGCGATTTCGGCCGGCCGAATGCCGGTAACCGCGTCATTGGTTTGTCTGGCCAGCGCCACCTTTTGCCATCATTTGGCTGTCGCCCCGGTATTTCTCGAGCATGATTGCGCGCTTCACTACACCCTCACCCGCCTGCCCTGCAAGCGCTGCGGCATGGATAAAAGCATTACTTCCCAAAAGGCCCTCCAATTCGCTCTCCGAAAAGAGCTTGAAGGAGGGTATTTCCGTTTCGTCCTCGGTGAGAAAGCTTGCAGCCTTCCGCGCCTGGTCTATTTTCCGGACACCGTCCGCCGCCGCATCCGTCGAATGGAAGACGGCAAGGGCAGCAAGTGCACGCACGGCCTGATCGACCTTCGAGGAGCCGGTGATGAACTGGCCCGCCTTGCGCGCCATGTTCATCATGCCGCCGAGCTGGGCGGCGATCAGCCGGTCCACCTCGGCGCCGAGGTCGGGAGCCGCCTTCGCCTCCGCCTTCAGCGCACGCCCGAAAAGCTTCTTGGCGACCGCCTTGTCGACGATCGCCCGTTCGGCCTTTACCCAGCATCCGCGTCCGGGGAGTTGACGCTTCAGGTCCGGCACGACGCTGCCGTCGGGACCTGCGACGAAGCGGATCAGATCATCCGCCTCGCCCTTTTCGCGCGTCACGATGCACATGCGGTCGTTCACGCCGTCCTCGTCCTTCTTGCCCATATAGGTTTCCGCTCTTGCCAACGCAAACCGCTGTGCAAAATCAGCGGGCGACATGTCCAATTCTAAAGCGTTTCAAGCATGTCTTTATCCCGAAACCGGAAGCCACTTTCGGGAGACATGCTCTGGAGGACGCCGATCAGGCGTCCTGTTCGCCGCCCTCGACGACCGGCTCTTCCTTAACCAGGTCCTCTTCGGTGATCCAGCCGGCCGCAAGACGGGCCTGGACGACCATGGCTTCGGCTTCGGCGCGGGAGACCTCGAACTTCGAGAACAGGCCCTCGAACTTCTTCGTCTCGCCGTCCTTGCGTTCCGACCAACCGACGAGATCGTCCGCGGCGCAGCCGGCGAAGTCTTCCATCGTCTTGATGCCGTCTTCGCCGAGCGCCACGAGCATCTGGCTCGTCAGGCCGTCGATCTGGCGCAGCTCGTCGGACACGCCGAGTTCCTTGCGCTTGGCGTCCATCGCCGCTTCGAGGCGGTCGAGATGTTCGCGGGCGCGGGTCTGGAGTTCCTGGGCCGTGTCTTCGTCGAAACCGTCGATCGAGGCGATTTCGTCGAGATCGACGTAAGCCAGTTCCTCAACGGCAGCGAAGCCTTCGGACGCCAGAACCTGACCGACCATCTCATCGACGTCGAGCGATTCCATGAAGAGGTTGGTGCGCTCGTTGAATTCCTTCTGGCGACGCTCGGACTCTTCGGCTTCCGTGAGGATGTCGATGTCCCAGCCGGTCAGCTGCGAAGCGAGGCGTACGTTCTGGCCGCGGCGGCCGATGGCCAGCGACAGCTGCTCGTCGGGAACGACGACTTCGATGCGCTCTGCATCTTCATCCAGAACGACCTTGGCGACTTCCGCCGGCTGAAGGGCGTTGACGATGAACGACGCCGGATCCTGCGACCACGGAATGATGTCGATCTTTTCACCCTGCAGCTCGCCGACGACGGCCTGGACGCGCGAGCCGCGCATACCGACGCAGGCGCCGACCGGATCGATCGACGAGTCGTTCGAGATGACGGCGATTTTCGCACGCGAACCGGGGTCACGAGCGACCGACTTGATCTGGATGATGCCGTCGTAGATTTCAGGCACTTCCATGGTGAAGAGCTTCACCATGAACTGCGGATGGGTACGCGACAGGAAGATCTGGGGCCCGCGCTGTTCACGGCGCACGTCGTAGACGAAGGCGCGGACGCGGTCGCCGTAGCGCATGTTTTCGCGCGGGATCATCTCGTCGCGACGGATGATGCCTTCGCCACGGCCGAGATCGACGATGACGTTGCCGTATTCGACGCGCTTGACCGTGCCGTTGACGATCTCGCCGATACGATCCTTGTATTCGTCGAACTGGCGGTCACGCTCGGCTTCGCGCACCTTCTGCACGATGACCTGCTTGGCCGACTGGGCGGCGATGCGGCCGAAATCCATCGGCGGCAGCGGATCGGCGATAAAATCGCCGAGCTTGGCGTCCGGGTTGCGGTCGCGCGCCAGTTCCAGCGGGATCTGGGTGCCGTAATCTTCGGCAACCTCGACGACCTCGAGCAGGCGCTGGAGGCGGATTTCACCGGTCTTGGAATTGATGTCGGCGCGGATGTTCGATTCCGTGCCGTAACGCGAGCGGGCTGCCTTCTGGATGGCGTCGGCCATCGCGGCAAGCACGATCTCGCGGTCGATGACCTTTTCACGGGCCACGGCATCCGCGATCTGCAGAAGCTCAAGCCGGTTCGCACTGACTGCCATTGTCTCAGGTCTCCATGGTCGAGCCGGGTTTTTCGCCCCCGGCAATCGGGAGCGGCCAGGCCGCTCCGGTTCCGTCCTCTCCGTTCCGCCACCTCGGGCGAAACGCACTCACATACTTATTCTTCGTCGTCGCCGTCTTCGTCGTTCTGGTTGGCGGCCTGCGCGGCCTTCGCCTTCTTGTCGGCGGCCAGCGCGTCGCGGATCAGCTCGTCGGTCAGGATCAGCCGGCCCTCGGCAAGCGCCGTGAAGGGAATGACGACCGTCGGCTCCTCGCCGGCGGCGAGCTGGTCACGTTCCAGCGTGAAGCCGTTTTCGTCTGCGGCGACGATCTTGCCGCGGAAGCGCTTGCGGCTTTCGACGAGGATCGAGGTCTCGCACTTCAGGAGATGGCCCGTCCAGCGCGAAAAGTCCGACTTGCGCACCATCGGCCGGTCGATGCCGGGCGAGGACACTTCAAGATGATACGCCTTGTCGATCGGATCCTCAACGTCGAGCACCGGCGAGACGGCCATCGAGACCTTCTCGCAGTCCTCGACCGTCATGGTGCCGTCGGGGCGCTCGCACATGATCTGCAGCGTCGCACCGTTCTGCGCCGACAGGCGCACGCGCACCAACTGGTAGCCGATCTGCTCTATGGTCGGCTCGATGATGTCGGCAACGCGGCGGTCGAGGCCGGTCTCGACGATCAGGCGCGGCTCGATCGCTACAGTTTCTGTCTGGGTCGTGTCGGACATGACATGCCCTCCCGGGATGGTCGTTATCATGCACCTGATCGCGGCAACAAAAAAGAGCGGGTCCTTGCGGGCCCACTCTTCATCTGACGATCAAGAATTTGGGAGTGATATAGACCGGGTTCGTCATAAATGCAAGGTCGGCCGCAAAGCCCGCCTGTGGGCGACGTATTTGCCGCCACCGGGTTGCCGCTTTTGTTGTTTGGACTAGATTGCTAGCCAACGCTGCGTCGAGAATGAGTGCCCCACCGTGCCGGACCGGAAATCCCCCCTCGCCCCCTTCCGAAACGAAACCTTTCGGCTGATCTGGGCGGCGAGCCTGATCTCCAATTTCGGCGGGCTCATCCAGTCCGTCGGCGCGGCCTGGATGATGGCCTCCATCTCGCCCTCCGCCAACATGGTGGCGCTGGTGCAGGCCTCGACCTCGCTGCCCATCATGCTGTTTTCCGTCGCCGCCGGCGCGCTCGCCGACAATTTCGACCGGCGCAAGCTGATGCTGACGGCGCAGTGTTTCATGCTGGCAGTCGCGATCGGCCTCACCCTCTGTACCTGGTACGGCGTCATCACGCCCTGGCTGCTTCTGACCTTCACCTTCCTGCTCGGCTGCGGCGTGGCGCTCAACAATCCGGCCTGGCAGGCCTCCGTCGGCGACATGGTGCCGCGCGAGGACCTGCCCGCCGCCGTGTCGCTCAACAGCATGGGCTTCAACCTCACCCGCTCCGTCGGCCCCGCCATCGGCGGCGCGATCGTCGCGGCGGCGGGTGCGGCGGCCGCCTTCGCCGCCAATGCGCTCAGCTATTTCGCGCTGCTCTACGCGCTGATCCGCTGGAAGCCGAACGTTTCGCCGCGCGCCTTGCCGCGCGAAGACTTCGGCCGCGCTATCTCGGCGGGCCTGCGCTACGTGTCGATGTCGCCGAATATCGGCAAGGTTCTCTTGCGCGGCTTCGCCTTCGGCCTGGCGACCAGCTCCATCCTCTCGCTGCTGCCGCTGATCGCCCGCGACCTCGTGGCCGGCGGGCCGCTGACCTATGGCGTGCTGCTCGGCTGTTTCGGCCTCGGCGCCATCGGCGGGGCCTTCATGAATGCGCGGCTGCGCGAAAAATTCACCAGCGAGGCCATCGCCCGCATGGCCTTCACCGGCTTCGCCATCGCAGCCACGGTTTCGGCGACCAGCACCTCGGCGGCGATCACCGGCGCCGTGCTCTTGATTGCAGGCTTCTCCTGGGTCATGGCGCTCTCGCTGTTCAATACGACGGTGCAGCTCTCCACCCCGCGCTGGGTCGTCGCCCGCGCGCTGTCGCTCTACCAGACCACCACTTTCGGCGGCATTGCGGCCGGCAGCTGGATCTGGGGCACGACCGCCGATACGCACGGCGCGCAGACCGCGCTGCTCGCCTCCGCCGTCGCGATGATCGCCGGTGCAGCACTCGGCCTGCGCTATGCGCTGCCCGAATTGCAGAGCCTCAATGTCGATCCGCTCAATCGCTTCAGCGAGCCGGACCTGCCGCTCGACCTGAAACCGCGCAGCGGCCCGATCGTCATCCTCATCGACTACCAGATCGCCGAGGGCGACATTCCCGAATTTCTGGAGGCGATGACCGAACGCCGGCGCATTCGTATCCGCGACGGTGCGGGCCAATGGGCGCTGATGCGCGATCTCGAAAACCCGACGATATGGACCGAGACCTACCACGTGCCGACCTGGGTGGAATATGTCCGCCACAACCAGCGCCGCACCCATGCGGATGCCGCCAATGGCGAGAAGCTTCGCCAGCTGCACAGCGGCGCGGAAGACCCGCGCGTCCACCGCATGATCGAGCGGCAGACCATCGTCCCGCACGAATACGAGCGGTTCAAGCGGCAGGTGGATATGCACTGAAGGTAGGCTAGAACCTTACCGCAGCTTGGATTTCAGCGAGGCATCCGGATAGCAGGTCGGCGCAAGCCCGTTCTTCGCCTGCCAGTCGCCGAGCGAGCGGCGGGTCTTGTAGCCCGGCAGGCCATCGACCTTGCCGACATCGTATCCCTTGGCGACCAGCGCTTTCTGCATGGCGAGCACATCCGAGCGCAGCATCTTGCCGATATCGCCCCACTGACCCTGGAACGGTCCGCTGCCATGGGCGATGCGATCGGCGAGATTGCCGAGGAAGAGGGCGTAGAGATCCGAGTTGTTGTATTCCTTGAGCACGTAAAAATTCGGCGTGACGATGAATTCCGGCCCGTGCGTGCCGGCCGGAACCAGCATCATGCCTGAAGCCTTGGCCTCGCCGCCCGAAAATGCCTTGCCGGAAATACGCGTGATGCCCGTCGCGGCCCAGGCCGAGATCGGCTTGGCAAGATCAGGCCCCTCCTGCGCACAGGACACGCCATCGGGGATGGAGACCTCGTAACCCCAGCCGCGCCCGGCCTGCCAGCCCTTCTTGGCGAGATAATTGGCAATCGACGCCAGGCTGTCCGGCACCGAGCCCCAGATATCGCGCACGCCGTCCCCATCGAAATCGACGGCATATTGCAGGTAGCTGGTCGGCATGAACTGCGGCTGGCCGAGTGCGCCGGCCCAGGAGCCCTTCAATTGCGCGACCGTATGGTCGCCGCCATCGACAATGTGGAGCGCGGCGATCAGCTCCTTGCGGAAGAGGTCCTTGCGCGTCGACATGAAGGCCTTGGTGGCGAGCACCTCGACGGCCGAATAGGGGATTTTCGCGCTGCCGAAACCCGATTCACGGCCCCAGACGGCGACGACGATCTCGCCGGGGACGCCGAATTTCTGCTCGATCTTGCGCAGCGTCGAAGCATGGGTCTTGGCAAGGCTGCGGCCCGTTCCCGCCAGCCCCTGCAGGCGCTTTTCGGAGAAATAGGCACCCGGCGAGGAGAATTCCGCCTGGCTTTGCGCCTGCTCCTTCTTCGGCTTGGAGCCGGGCGGCACGAGATCGGGCAGGTCCCAGTTGAGCGTCACGCCCTCCAGCGCCGCGCGAAAGGTCTTTTCGCTGACGCCGGTCTTCTTCGCCGCCGGCCAGAGATCCCTATCGATCCACGCCCGGAACATCTTTTCGACCTCGGCCTTGGAGGCGGCCGCTGCCGGAAGGGCGAAAGCAAGGGAAAACAGGGCGATGCCGACGGAGGCCTTGAAGGCTTTGCGAATGTTCAAAAGGGGTCTCCTCAGATCGCGGTGCGGGCGCGGAGCGCGGCCGTCAATGTGCCCTCGTCGAGATAATCGAGCTCGCCGCCGACGGGCACGCCATGGGCAAGCCGCGTGATCTTCACGTCGAGGCCGGAGAGCTGGTCGGTGATGTAATGCGCCGTCGTCTGGCCCTCGACGGTGGCGTTGACGGCGATAATCAGTTCGCGCACGCCGCCCTTCGCCACCCGGTCGACGAGGCCGCGAATGTTGAGATCGTCAGGTCCGACACCATCGAGCGGCGAGAGCGTGCCGCCGAGCACGTGATAGGCGGCGTTCATCGCGCCGGCGCGCTCCAGCGCCCAGAGATCGGAAACGTCCTCGACGACGATGATCATCGCATGGTCGCGGCGCACATCCGTGCAGACCGTGCAGGGATCACTGGTATCGACATTGCCGCAGCACGAGCAGATGCGCACCTTGCGATGCGCCTCGCCCATCGCTTCGGCGAGCGGGCCAAGCAGCTGGTCCTTCTTCTTGACGAGATGCAGCGCCGCACGCCGCGCCGAACGGGGCCCGAGGCCCGGCACCTTGGCCAGGAGCTGGATGAGTTTTTCGATTTCAGGGCCGGTGACTCGTTTTGCCATTGCCGCTATCTAGCCCATATCAAGAGGAAACGGAATCTCGGGAGTTCGACGCTTGATCAAAATCCTCGCGGTATGCACGGGCGTAGCCCGCCCTGTCCCCGGCAAAAGCTATAAGACCGGCATTTTCAAGGTGCCGACGGATGCGGCCATCGTCGTCGACCGCGAGGGGCTTTTGGGTGACGCCATCTGCAACCGCAAGCACCATGGCGGGCCTGAACAGGCGGTCTACGGTCTCGGCTCCGTGGATCTCGACTGGTGGTCGAAGGAACTTGGCCGAACCATCGAGCCGGGAACATTCGGCGAGAACGTCGTGATCGAGGGCATCGACAGCCGCTCCGTCTCCGTCGGCGACCGGTTCGAGACGGAAAGCGTGCTTCTTGAAGTGACCTCGACGCGCATTCCCTGCAACACGCTGACGGCGAAAATGGGCGATCCCGGTTTCGCACGCCGCTTCATGCAGGCCGGCCGGCCGGGTTTTTACTGCCGTGTCCTGCGCGACGGCGTTATGCAGGCGGGTGATGCGGTGACCTATACGCCCTTCCCCGGCGAGCCCGTCACCATGCCGGAACTGCTGCGCACCTACGGCAAGAACATGTCCGAGCAAGACCGTATCCGCTATCTCGCCGCCCCCATCGCCGACAAGCTGCGCGCAGCACTCACCGGCTGATCAGCGCGCGGCAATCGCCGCCGCGGCCCCGGCCATGGTGCCGGCGCTGAGCCGGTTGGCGATGCGCACGGCACGCGGGCTCTTCAAGAACATACGGGCACGCGAGGCGAGGAAGACCCAGGCGAGATCGATCGCCACGAGCACGACGAACATTGTCACGACCAGTTCGGCCCAGCCGACCAGCGTGACGGCGCCGAGATCGATGATCGCAGGCAGAAGCGCTACGTAGAACATCATGATCTTGGGATTGCCGAGCGTCACCGTCAGCCCGGCGAAAAACAGCTTTGCGCCGGAACGCGCCTCGGGCAGCGTCTCCTCACCGGTGTCGGTCGGCGCGAACCACATTTTCCAGGCGAGATAGAGCAGATAGGCGACGCCGAGCCACTTGATGACGACGAAGGCGGCATGGAAGGTTTCGGCAATCGCGGCAAGGCCGAGTACGGCGAAGGTGAGCCAGACGCCCTCGCCGATCCACATGGCGGCAAGGAAGGGCAGCACATCCTTCGGCCCGCGCGACAGCACGCGGGCGACGAGGGCGGCAATGCTCGGACCGGGCGAACCGGCCGCCATCATCAGCGCACCGGCAAAGACAAGCAGGGTCATCAGGCTCATCGGAAATCCTCCTCGGGAGCCTTTACCCTACAGGATCAGAACGGCAGTTTGAAGCCGGGCGGGATCGGCAGGCCGGCGGTCAGCGCCTTGGTGCGCTCGGCGGTTTCGGCCTCGGCCTTATCCTTGGCGTCCTTATGGGCAGCCACGATCAGGTCCTCGAGGATTTCGACGTCGTCTTCCTTGAAGAGCGAGGGATCGATCTTCAGGCCCTTGAGATTACCCTTACCGTCGAGCGTGACGGAAACCATGCCACCGCCGGAAGAGCCGTTCACCGTCAGCGCAGCGATCTCCTCCTGCATCTTCTCCATCTTGGCCTGCATTTCCTTGACCTTGCCCATCATGCCCATGATGTCGCGCATCGGTCTCTCCTTTTGTTCTCTGGATATTTAGTGTTCGATATCGTCGCCGGGCAGGATGTCGCCCTCGGCGGATTCGGCTGCGGCCGCAACCACGACCGTCTCGGGCTCGTCTTCGGTTTCCTGCACCTTGATGCGCACGTCGGTGATCTTGGCGCCCGGGAAACGTTGCAGGATGGCCGCGACGTCGGGGTCCTGGCGCGCATCGGCGACGCGGGCTTCCTGCGCCATCGTCTCGGCTTCGGAGAGCGTGGGACCGCCGGCTTCCCGCGACAGGATGACCAGCCAGCGCTGGCCCGTCCATTCCTGGAGCCGGTTGGACAGGTCGGCGACGAGCGATTTCGGCGCGTCGTCGGTCAGGCTGATTTCCAGTTTGCCGGGCTCGACGCTGACAGGCCGCACGAAGGCGCGCACGAGGGCACGCAGACGGATATCGCGGTTCTTGGTGCAGAGATCGGCAACGTCGGAAATCGAGTTAACAGGGACTTTGGGTGCTGCGGCCGGCTGGGCGGCGGGCGCGGTTTCAACCCGGCCGACTGGCTGCGCGGCCGGCTCGGCCTGCGGCACGGGGCGCAGCATGGTCACGGTGCCACCACCGGCCTGGGCCCGCATCGGCTGATCCGGCTGGCGCGCGACGGCGGAAACGGAAGCCTGTGCCGAGGGCTGGCCACCATTGCCGCCCGATGGCGGCGCGCGAAAACCGTTGCCGCCGTCACCACTGGTGAGGTCGGCAAGCCGGCGCGCAGCGTCTTCCGGCGAGGGCAGGTTGGCCGCATGGGCAAGGCGGATGATGACCATTTCGGCGGCACCGGCCGGGCGGCTGGAGGCCTCGGTTTCCGAGATGCCCTTGAGCAGCATCTGCCACATGCGCGACAGCGCCGTAACAGCGATGGAATTGGCGAATTCGACGCCGCGCACGCGCTCGACCTCGCTCAGCGACTGGTCGCCGGTCGCATCCGGTACATATTTCATGCGCGTGACGAGATGGGTGAAATCGGCAAGGTCCGTCAGCACCACGGAGGGGCTGGCACCCGCCTCGTATTGCGCGGCGAATTCGGCAAGGGCGGCGGCAGCATCGCCCTTCACGATATGCGCGAAGAGATCGACGATGCGGGCACGGTCGGCCAGGCCGAGCATGGAGCGTACGGCATTCACCTCGACGCGGCCAGCGCCGTGGGCGATCGCCTGATCGAGCAGCGACAGACCGTCGCGCGCCGAGCCTTCGGCGGCACGGGCGACCATGGCCAGCGCATCCGGCTCGAACTCGACGCCTTCCTTACCGAGAATGGTGGTGAACAGGCCGACGAGATCCGACGCACCGATGCGGCGCAGGTCGAACCTTTGGCAGCGCGACAGGACGGTGATCGGAACCTTGCGGATTTCCGTCGTCGCGAAAATGAACTTCACGTGCTCCGGCGGCTCTTCGAGCGTCTTCAAAAGGCCGTTGAAGGCCTGCGTCGAGAGCATGTGCACTTCGTCGATGATATAGACCTTGTAGCGTGCCGAGACAGGACGGTAGCGTACCTGCTCGATGATCTCTCTGATGTCATCGATACCCGTATGGGAGGCGGCGTCCATCTCGATGACGTCGACATGACGGCCTTCCATGATCGCCTGGCAATGTTCGCCGGGCACGCGAAGGTCGATCGTCGGCTTGTCGATCTCAGGGGTCTTGTAATTCAGCGCGCGGGCGAGGATGCGGGCGGTCGTCGTCTTGCCGACCCCGCGAACGCCGGTCAGCATATAGGCTTGGGCGATGCGGCCGGTCTCGAACGCATTGGTCAGCGTGCGGACCATCGGCTCCTGGCCGACCATGAGATCCGAGAAATCCTTCGGCCGGTACTTTCGCGCAAGGACGCGATAGGCGGCGGGCTTTTCGGTGGACGGTTTTGAGGTTTCGTCGCTCATCGACCCTGCCGTTATTCAAATGTCTGTCCCGACAGGACGGCCAGAAGCAGGACGGTAAGGTGGGAGGCTGGCACGATGACCCGTGCCGGAGCTCGTTGGGGCTGCTTCCTTCCGGACCTGACCCGGTTGGCGAGTGGCTCGTCCACCACCAACCTCCCGTCCCCCATATCGGCAATATTCCATCCGAATGCAAGCGCGGCTTACAAAAAACTGTTGGAGGGAAATCGGGCGCGTGGCATTTATCATTGATAACAGCATGCGGAAGGCCCCGATGAGCGATTTTCGACCCGACGACCGGCTGGCGCGCGACAGCGATCTCCTGACCAAGATCGGCCTGTGCGAACTGCGCCTGATGAAGGACAGCCGCTGGCCCTGGCTGGTTCTGGTGCCGCAGCGCCCCGATGTCAGCGAAGTCTTCGATCTCACGCCGCTCGACCAGACCATGCTGACCTTCGAGACCACGCTCGTCGCCGAGGCGCTGAAGACCGTGACGGGCGCCACGAAGATCAATACCGGCGCGCTCGGCAATATCGTGCGCCAGCTTCACGTCCATGTCATCGCCCGCAGCGAGGGCGATCCGAACTGGCCCGGTCCCGTCTGGGGCTTCGGCACCGCCGAGCCGCGCTCGGCCGAGGAAACCAAGGCCTTTTCAGCCAAGCTTTTGGACGCAATGACCCCATGAAGCCATCGCTTTTCGACATCTATCGCCCGCATGCGGAACCCAGCACCATGGTGGCCTTTGCGGAAAACACACTCGACCGCCAATCCGAACACCGCGCCGCAGACTGCCTGGAACAGGCGTTCAAGGCGGAAAACGTCCATGCCTTCGCGCTTGCCGGCGGCAAGCTCGTCGTCAAGCATGACGAGAAGATCATCGATCCGCTCTTTGCCCCCTATGAACTGGCGGAACTCGACCCGATCCCCGACGAATCCATTCTGCTCGGCTACCTCAAGAACGGCGAGCCGCGACTGGCGATCCCCGTTCGCGCCGATCCCGACACATTGCAGGAGCCGCTGAAGGCCACCGACGGGCGCACGCTCTATCGCCAGCAGATGCTCGATGACGACCTGCTCGGCCAGTTCGCGCAGGCCTCCAGCCTGATGACCTGGAACGGCAACAACCGCTTCTGCGGCAAGTGCGGTTCGCCGACCCGCTCGGAGATCGGCGGCTATCGCCGTGTCTGCGAGGCCTGCAACCACACGATCTTCCCGCGCACCGATCCGGTCGCCATCATGCTGGTCATCGATATCGAGCGGGATCTCTGCCTGCTCGGCCGCTCGCCACATTTCCAGCCGGGCATGTATTCCTGCCTCGCCGGCTTCCTGGAGCCGGGCGAGACGATCGAGCACACGGTGCGCCGCGAGACGCTGGAGGAATCCGGCATCAAGGTCGGCCGCGTGCGCTATCACGCCTCACAGCCCTGGCCGATGCCGCATTCCCTGATGATCGGCTGCTATGCAGAAGCGATCTCCTTCGACATCCGCCGCGACGAGACGGAGCTTGAGGATTGCCGCTGGTTCACCCGTGACGAGACGGCCGAGATGATCGAGCGCAGCGCCATGTCCGGCACCGCACCCGGCACCACCACGCCGCCGCCGAAGGGCGCCATCGCGCACCGGCTGATGCGCGACTGGCTGGACTGGACGATTTAAAACGCGCTGCGCATCGGATGCGCCCGGTAGGTGCCGAGAATGCGCACCTTCTCCGAGAAGAAGCCCAGTTCGTCGAGCGCCCGGCGCACATGCGGATCGTCGGGATGCCCCTCGATATCGGCATAGAACTGCGTCGCCGTGAAGGTGCCGCCGATCTGGTAGCTTTCGAGCTTCGTCATGTTGATGCCGTTCGTCGCAAAGCCGCCGAGCGCCTTGTAGAGGGCGGCCGGGATGTTGCGCAC
Source organism: Shinella sp. 20P9.1.1 (assembly GCF_057798995.1). NCBI lineage: Bacteria > Pseudomonadati > Pseudomonadota > Alphaproteobacteria > Hyphomicrobiales > Rhizobiaceae > Shinella > Shinella sp. 20P9.1.1. Next base: position 325,423 of record NZ_JBYOLC010000002.1, on the reverse strand, counting down.
GTTGAAGATGAAGGTCGTGACGATGATCTCGTCCTCGACCCGCTCGGCGACGACGGGCTCGCGCGACAGAACGACGAAGCGCGTGACGTTGCTTTCGGTGTCCTCGACATTTTCCGCGATGATCGACAGGCCGTAGAGATCGGCGGCGAGACGGGGCGCCAGCGCCGCCATCGAGCGGTCGCCGGTCTCCGAGACGAGCTTTGCCGCCCCTGCCGTATCGCCGGCAATAACAGGCTTCCAGCCGTTGAGGCGCACGATCTTGCGGCACTGGCCGAGCGCATGGATGTGGCTGTGGACCGTGCGCACCTCATCCTTGGTGACGCCGGGCAGCACCATGAGCTGGAAGCGGATCGGCATGAAATATTCGCCGACGATATGCAGGCGCGATTCCGGCAGGAGATGGTGGATATCGGCGACGCGGCCGGCAATCGTGTTCTCGATCGGGATCATGCCGAGATCGGCATCGCCGTTTTCCACGGCGAGCAGCGCATCCTCGAAGGTCTGGCAGGGCAGCGGCTCCATGGTCGGAAACATGTCGCGGCTCGCCATGTCGGAATTGGCGCCGAACTCGCCCTGGAAGGCGATGCGGTTGGTCTTCATGGTCATGGCAGGTCCGATCAGATGGGGTTGGCCGCAAGCATGGCGCGGGCCTTTTCGAGGTCGGCGGGAGTATCGACACCGAGCGGAACGGTGTCAACGATCTCGACATCGATGCGCATGCCGGCTTCGAGCGCGCGCAATTGCTCCAGCGATTCCCGCTTTTCCAGCGTCGACGGCTTCAGCGCGACGAAGGCTTCGAGCGCCTTGCGGCGGTAGGCGTAGAGCCCGATATGGTGATAGAGCGGGCCATTGCCGTGCGGCGCCGTCGCGCGCGTGAAATAGAGCGCGCGCAGCCGGTTTTCGGAAATCGGCGAGCCGACGACCTTCACGACGTTCGGGTTGGTCTTCTCGTGTTCGTCGCGGATTTCCGTCGTCAGCGTCGCGATATCGGTCGCGGCGTTTTCCAGCGGGCGAAGTGCTGCGCGGATCGTTTCCGGATCGATGGTCGGCAGGTCGCCCTGCACGTTAATGATGAGCTCGGCGCGGCCGTCCGGATCGCTCTTCATGAGCGCCTCATGGATACGGTCGGAGCCGGACTGGTGGTCGACGCGCGTCATGACGGCCTCGAAACCGGCCGCGACGACCGCGTCGAAGACGGTCTGGTCGTCGACGGCCACCACGACGCGCCCGACATCGGCGGCGGCGGCGCGGCGCGCAACCTGCACGATCATCGGCAGGCTCGCAATATCGGCCAGCGGCTTGCCCGGAAGCCGGGTCGAGGCCATGCGGGCCGGAATGAGCACGAGGGTCTTGTCAAATTTGGCGGAATTCATCGCAGGCCCTTCAAAACCCCCGGGAAAAGTGTCAAAAAGTCTCAGTGCGGGGGCTACAATCACTGTTGCAACGAAGCAGCAAAAGACATAGGTTCCGCGCGATTTCAAGACTGGCCGGTATCAGGTCCGCCGGTCGCTAGGGGAGCGTTTGGATGAACTCTTATGTGAACATGGGCGTGGGTGCCCTGCTCGGCACCGTTTTCGTGTTGATGTCCGTGTCGATCGCTTCTGAAGGCATTTTCCATTCGGGCCATCCCGAAAAGGAAGGTTTCGCGATCGTCGCCGCCGAAGGTGGCGAAGAGGGTGCAGCGGGCGGCGGTGAAGCCGCGGCCAGCACGCCGATCGCGACCCTGCTCGCCAGCGCCGATGCAACGGCCGGCGAAGCCGTCTTCAAGAAATGTGCGAGCTGTCACACCGGGGAGAAGGGCGGACCGAACAAGGTCGGCCCCAACCTCTTCGACGTCGTGAACCGTCCGATCGCCTCGCATGAAGGCTTCAGCTATTCCGCAGGCATGACCACCTTCTCCGAAGGCCACAAGATCGTCTGGGACTATGATCACCTGAACTTCTTCCTGGAAGCGCCGAAGAAGCACGTTCCCGGCACCGCCATGGGCTTTGCCGGCCTGAAGAAGGAAGACGAGCGTGCCAACCTGATCGCCTATCTGCGCACGCTCTCCGACAACCCGGCCGCTCTGCCGACCCCGTCGGCCGAAGGCGCTGCCGCAACCGGCACGGATGGTGCGGCTCCCGCCGAAGGCGGCGCTGCTGCCACGACGGAGGGCGGCGCTGCCGCTACGACGACGGAAGCCAAGCCCGCCGAAGGCGGCGCTGCAACGACCACGACCGAGGGCGCAGCCCCGGCCGAAGGCACGACGCAGGGCACCACGACCGAACAGCCAGCCGCTCAGTAAGCAGGCCAAAGCCAGAACACCGAAAACCCGGCCTTCGTGCCGGGTTTTTTGTTGCCTGCCAAATAAGGGTCAGTCTCGCTGTCGATAGGTTCAGCCTTGTTTGGGACTTCCATTTTCTTCCCTGGCCTCGCTCGCCTACCCCTCCTTCCGTCACCCTCGGCCTTGAGCCGAGGATCCATGCCACAAGCGAGGCGGTGCGGAGGTGTGGATCCTCGGCTCAAGGCCGAGGATGACAGAGGAAAGGATGTGGCTCCCTTCACCCCAAAAGCCAGGCCCAGAAGGACACCGTGAACACGCCGAGCGCCGTCGTGATGGTGATGGTCGAAGACGCCAGTCCGTGGCCGACGCCGAAATGGTTGGCGAGCAGCCAGGCATTGACGCCCGTCGGCACGGAGGAGGTGAGCACCATGGCCGCCGTCCATTCCGGGCTGAGGCCGAGCAGGCGGCAGGCGACATAGACGGAGCCGGGCAGCATGACCAGCTTGAGGCCGGTCATGGCGAGCGCGATGCCGGCATTGCCGCCGACCTTGTACTTGTTGAGCGCCATGCCGATCGAGACGAGGGCCGCCGGCGCAGCCATCGCGGCGATCTGGTCGACCACCACCTTGACCGGCCCGACGAGCGGGATGCCGCCGATATGAAACACCGCACCGACGGCAAGCCCAATGACCAGCGGATTGCGCAACAGGCTTTTGCCAATGCCGAGAAGCAGCTTGGCGAAACTCTGCGGCTCGCGCGTGCCTTCCTTGCGCTCGGCCCGCTCCATCAGGATCGTGCCGGCGATCATCATGGTCGGCAGGTGCACGGAGAGCAGCACCGAGATCGCGACAAGACCATCCTGCCCGACGACACGCGCCACGAGCGGCAGGCCGATGAAGACCGTGTTGGCAAAGCCCGCGGAGACGCCGGCCAGCACGCCGATGCGCCGGTCGCGCTTGAAGACGATCGTCGCGATCAGATGCGCCACCGTCCAGGTGACGGCCACACCGCCGAAATAGGCGACCCAGATGCGCCACGGCGCCTCACCGGCAAATTCGGCCTCCGCGATGGTGCGGAAGAGCAGGAGCGGCACGGCGACGCGGAAGACGAATTCGCCGAGCCCCTCCCCCAGTTCCTCCCGGAGGTAGCCGGTGCGCACAAGCAGCCAGCCGATGAGAATAAGCGCGAAGACGGGAAGAACGTTGAGGGCGACGTCGGACATGATCATTCCGGGCAGGAAGCAGACGGCGACGCGCACCGTCTCAAGATAACGTCATGGGTAGAGCAATCGCCGGGAGGGGTCCAGCGCGATACGGCTGGAAAGCGCACAAATGAAAAAAGCGAGGGTTATCCCCCCGCTTCCTCATCCCGGCCTGGCCGGGGACGTGTTTCGCGCTGTGCCAGTACATCCGTGGTCACTGCGGTTCGAAACACGACTTTCGTGTCTGACGAGGGTTCTACCGACCCCCTGTTACAGGGGTATGACAGAAATCCGTCCGTCGATGAGATGAAGTCTGCGCCGATATGGTTAACAAAAGGTTAACGTGAAAGGTCCTCAAAAAAATTCGCAATACCAGCGATTGAACCGGCGTCGCCAAACGTCTTTCCCCTGGTTCCATGCGCCATGCCCTTTCCATCCCTTGCGGCTCCCTGTCTTTCGATTGACAAGCCGGCCCGGGGTCCGGACAGTGGCGGCGGCAACGAGACGGCAGCGGTAGGAGGACTTCATGTCTATGCGCGCATTCCTGGGTTTCTCGGCACTTGTTCTTTCCGCGATCGCCTCACCCCCTCTTTCCGCCCATGCCGAAGAGACGCGCTCGGTCGTCACGACCGAGAACAGCGACTATTTCGGCTTCGACCTGCGCACGGTGCAGGACGTGACGCTCGACCAGTGCAAGAGCGACTGCGTGGACGACCTCTCCTGCCGTGCCTTCACCTATAATCCCAAGGTGAAATGGTGCTTCCTGAAGAGCGACTTCAACCAGCTCAACCATTTCCAGGGCGCTATCGCCGGCAAGATCCTGAAAGCCGACACGGCCGCCGATATCGGCGCGGCACCGGCCATGCCCTTCATGAGCGAATACATGCTGACCGACGCCCGCTCGTTCCGCGACAATCTCGCCCTTGCCGCCGACCAGGCCGGCCAGGGCGCGGAAAGCCTCGCCTCGCTCGGCCGCATCGAGACCGCGTCGAGCCGCTTCGACCAGGCGCTCGCCGCATATCGCGGTGCGCTTTCGCTGGCACCGGACGATTATTTCCTCTGGATCGAGACGGCCGAGTCAATGGGCCGCGCCTATAACAACAGCTATCTCGCCGGCCAGGGTGCGCTTGCCGCGATCAACGCCTACCAGCTCTCGCGCACCACCGAGACGCGGGCGCGGGCGCTCGCCGTGCTGGGCGATACGCTCGACAAGTCGAGCAACTACCGCGCCGGCATCAATGCCTACAAGGCGAGCCTCGACCTGAAGGACGACGTCGCCGTCCGTTCGGCCTATCTCGGCCTGCGCGCCCGCCAGGGCTTCCGCATCGTCAACCACACGATCGATTCCGACAGCGCGACACCGCGCGCCTGCGTGGAATTCTCAGAGCCGCTGGTGAAATCAGGCGCCGACTACGCCTCCTTCGTCACGCTCGATGGTGCCGCACCCAAGGCCATCGAAGCCAAGGACCGGCAGATCTGCGTCGAGGGCCTGACCCACGGCCAGCGCTACAAGATCACGTTCCGCGCCGGCCTGCCGTCCTCCGTCGACGAACCGTTGGCCGCCGCTTCGGACCTCGATATCTACGTGCAGGACCGCGCGGCAACCGTGCGCTTCACCGGTGACGGCTTCGTGCTGCCGGGCAGCGTTCGCCGCGGCATCCCGATCGTTTCCGTCAACACCGACAGCGCCGATCTGAAGCTCTATCGCGTCGGCGACCGCGCCATTGCGGGCCTCCTCAACGAAAGCCGCTTCCTCACCCAGCTCGACGGCTATTCCGCCAGCCGCATCGAAAGCGAAAACGGCGAACTGGTCTGGGAAGGCAAGATCGAGATTTCGCCGGAGCTGAACAAGGACGTCGTTACCAGCTTCCCGGTCGACGAGGCGCTGCCTGAGCGCAAGCCCGGCGTCTATGTGCTGACCGCCGCCGCCTCCAACGGCCGCAGCAACGAGTGGGACACCAAGGCGACGCAATGGTTCGTCGTCTCGGATGTCGGCCTCACCACCTATGCCGGCACGGATGGTCTCAACGTCTTCGCCCGCTCGCTCGATACGGCCGGCCCGCTTGACGGCGTCGAGCTGCAGCTGATCGCCAAGAACAACGAAGTGCTCGGCACGGCAACGACCGATGCGGACGGCCGCGCCACCTTCACCGCCGGCCTGATGCGCGGTACCGCCGCCAACACGCCCGCCGTCATCCTCGCCAGGAAGGGCGAAGGCGATTTCGTCTTCCTCGATATGACGCGCGCCGGCTTCGACCTTTCCGACCGCGGCGTCACCGGCCGCCCGGCACCGGGCGCCATCGACGTGCTGGCCTGGACCGAGCGCGGCATCTACCGCGCCGGCGAGACGGTGCATGCCTCCGCGCTTGCCCGCGACATCGAGGCGAATGCCGTCGAAAAACTGCCGCTGACCTTCGTCTTCAACCGGCCCGACGGCGTGGAAGACCGCCGCATGGTGTCGGATGGCGCATCACTCGGCGGCCATACGATCGACCTGCCGCTGCAGGAAAACAGCATGCGCGGCACCTGGACCATGCAGGTCTATACCGACCCGAAGGGCACGGCGATTGCCGAAAAGACCTTCCTCGTCGACGACTTCGTGCCCGATCGCATCGAATTCGACATGACGAGCGCGGCCAAGGAAGTCGAGGCCGGCGTTGCCGCGCCCGTCTCCGTCGAAGGCCGCTATCTCTATGGCGCGCCGGGCGCGGGTCTCGAAATCGAGGGCGACGTCGCGCTGAAGCCGACCCATCAGGATCCCGCCTATCCGGACTATGTCTTCGGTCTTGCCGATGAAGAGGCGATCGAGGAAAGCCGCATTCCGCTCGAAGGCCTCGATGTGCTCGATGAGGACGGCAAGGCGACCTTCGACATCAATGTCGCCGATCTGCCGGCCACGACCCAGCGCCTCGAAGCGCTCGTGACGCTGCGTATGATGGAGGCCGGCGGCCGCGCCGTCGAACGCAGCCTCACTTTGCCCGTCAAGTCGGAAGGCGCGATGATCGGCGTGAAGCCGGAATTCAAGGGCGACCTCTCGGAAAACACCGTCGCCAACTTCAACGTCATCACCGTCGGCGCCGATGGCAAGAAGCAGGCGATGCAGGGCCTGCCCTGGAAGCTGCTCGCAGTAGAGCGGAACTACCAATGGTATCGCGACGGCAGCTCGTGGCGCTATGAGCCGGTGCTCTCCACCTCGCAGGTCGCCAACGGCACGCTTGATGTCACTGCCGACGGCGGCAAGATTTCCGTGCCGGTGACCTGGGGCCGCTACCGCCTCGAAGTCGAAAGCCCCGAGCCGGAGGGCCCCGCCACCAGCGTTGAATTCGACGCCGGCTGGTATGTCGCCGCCAGCTCGACGGAAACGCCGGATGCCCTGGAAATCTCGCTCGACAAGGAAAGCTATGCGGTTGGCGACACCGCCAAGCTGAAGATCTCGCCGCGCCATGCCGGTCAGGTTCTCGTCACCATCGGCGCAGAAAGCCTGATCGCCACCCAGACGGCCGCCATCGGCGCCGAGGGCGGCGAGATCGATATCCCCGTCACCAAGGAATGGGGCCCCGGCTCCTATGTGACCGCGACGCTCTTCCGCCCCGGCTCCGACCAGGAAAGCCGCATGCCGATGCGCGCCATCGGCATCACCTGGTTGAAGGTCGATCCGGCGGACCGCAAGCTGAACCTCTCGCTCGACCTGCCGGAAAAGACCCTGCCGCGCCAGCCGCTCGACATTTCGCTCAAGGTCGCCGGGGCCGGTGTTGGCGAAGAGGCTTACATCACGGTTGCCGCCGTCGATGTCGGCATCCTCAACCTCACCCGCTACGAAGCACCCGATCCGGCCACCTGGTACTTCGGCCAGCGCCGCCTCGGCATGGAAATCCGCGATCTCTACGGCCGCCTGATCGACGGTTCGCTCGGCACGACCGGGCGGCTGCGCACCGGTGGTGACGGCGGCGAAGGTGCCCTTCAGGGCGATCCGCCGAAGGAAAAGCTCGTCGCTTTCTTCGCCGGTCCCGTGAAGCTCGATGCCGACGGCAATGCCAAGGTCAGCTTTGACATCCCGCAGTTCAACGGCACCGCCCGCGTCATGGCCGTCGCCTGGACGAAGACCGGCGTCGGCAGTGCCTCGAAGGACGTCGTCATCCGCGATCCCGTTGTCGTGACCGCAAGCCTGCCGAAGTTCCTCGCCCCCGGAGACCGCTCGGACCTGCGCCTCGACATCGCCAACACGGATGCGCCGGCCGGCGACTACACGCTGGAGATCACCCACAATGCCTCCGTGATGGTCGAACAGACCGGCGCGAGCCAGACGGTGAAGCTCGTAGCCGGCGGCAAGACCGCGCTGACCCTGCCGCTGATCGGCGGCGAGATCGGCGATGGCGTCATCTCGCTCAAGCTCTCCAACGGCAGCGGCATGTCGCTCGAACAGGCGCTCAACGTGCCGGTGCGCCCGGCAGCCATGCCGATCACCACGCGCCGGCCGCTCGAAATCGCCGCAAATGGCAGCCTGACGATCGACGACCAGCTGCTCGCCGACAGCCAGTTGGCCGGTGCCTCCGTCAGCCTCAGCGTGTCGCGCGCGGCCGCCTTCGACATCCCCGCACTGCTGATGTCTCTCGACCGCTACCCCTATGGCTGCACCGAGCAGACATCGAGCCGCGCCCTGCCGCTGCTTTATCTCAGCGAGCTTTCCAAGCAGTCCGGCCTGCCGGAAGACACGGAAACGCAGAAGCGCGTGCAAGATGCCATCTACCGCGTGCTCGCCAACCAGTCGTCTTCGGGCAGCTTCGGCCTGTGGTCGCCGGGTTACGGCGACCTCTGGCTCGATTCCTTCGTCACCGACTTCCTGACCCGCGCCCGCGAACAGAAGTTCGACGTGCCGGAACAGGCGATGCTGCAGGCGCTTTCCAACCTGCAGAATTCCATCTCTTATGACGTCAACGTCTCCACCCAGGGCAACGAGATCGCCTATGCGCTCTATGTGCTCGCCCGCAACCGCAAGGCCGCGATCAGCGACCTGCGTTATTATGCCGATACGAAACTGTCGGAATTCTCCTCGCCGCTCGCCCGGGCGCATTTGGCCGGTGCGCTTGGCCTCTATGGCGATGCCCAGCGCGCGACGACCATCTTCGAAAATGCGCTCGGCCTCTCCCGCGACAGCGTCATGACCGCCAGCCTCTCGCGCACCGACTACGGCTCGTCGCTGCGGGACGGTGCCGCGATCCTGGCGCTTGCCGCCGAAGCACGGCCGGTTCCGGGCATCATTCCGGAGCTTTCCAAGCTCGTCGCCAAGCAGTGGGAGAACAAGCGCTGGACCAGCACGCAGGAACAGACCTGGATGCTGCTTGCCGCCCGCTCCGTGAAGGATGCCGACAAGGACCTGAAGCTCGAAATCAACGGTGCGGCGCGTGACGGCGGCTATGCCGCGCAGATGACGGGCAAGTCGCTCCTGGAAAACCCGCTGACCATCGCCAACCGCACCGGCGAGCCGGTGTCCGCCGTGCTCACCACGGTCGCGGCGCCCATCGATCCACTGCCAGCCGGCGGCGACGGCTTTGCCATCGAGCGCACTTACTTCACGCTCGACGGCGAGGAGGCGAATGTCACGGAGGCACAGCAGAACGAGCGCTACGTCGTGGTGCTGAAGGTGACGGAGCACAACAACTGGGCCTCGCGCATCATCATCACCGACCTCCTGCCCGCCGGCTTCGAAATCGACAATCCGAGCCTCGTCGACAGCGCGAAGCTCGCCAATTTCGACTGGCTCGGCGAGACGGAGGCGGCGCATACGGAGTTCCGATACGACCGCTTCGTCGCGGCCTTCAACCGCAGCGAAGGCGACAACCGCGACGTGACGCTCGCCTATGTCGTGCGCGCCGTGACCCCCGGCACCTATGACCTGCCGGCCGCCCAGGTGGAGGACATGTATCGTCCGCAATACTCCGCCCGCACGGCGACCGGCCGCATGCAGGTCGTCAAGGCCGAATAAGGGTTCTGGCGATGGCGCTTTGGCGTAAGCTCCTCATCGGCTCCCTCGGCGGGGCGGCGACCATCGCCGCCCTCGCCTTCGGGCTCGATTATGCCGACCGCGCCTATCCGCCGCCGATTTCGGTGGCGGAAACGGTCTCCAAAGAAGTGCTCGACCGCGACGGCCGCCTGCTGCGTGCCTTCGCCACGCCGGAAGGGCACTGGCGGCTGAAGACCACGGCCGCCGATGTCGATCCGCAATTCCTGCGCATGCTGGTGGCCTATGAGGACCGACGCTTCAACGAGCACGGCGGTATCGACCCCTGGGCGCTCCTGCGCGCCGCCGGCCAGTTCGTCGGCAATGGCCGCATCGTCTCGGGCGCCTCCACGCTCTCCATGCAGGTCGCCCGGCTGATCGAGCCGCGCGAAAGCCGCTCGCTACCGGCGAAGCTGCGCCAGATGGCCCGCGCCATCCAGCTCGAACGCCGGCTTTCCAAAGCTGAAATCCTCGATCTCTATCTGACGCTCGCCCCCTATGGCGGCAATCTGGAGGGCGTGCGGGCCGCAAGCCTTGCCTGGTTCGGCAAGGAGCCGAAGCGGCTCTCGGTCGCCGAAGCCGCCCTGCTCGTCGCCCTGCCGCAGCTTCCCGAAAAGCGCCGCCCGGACCGCCACCGCGACGTCGCCGAAAAGGCGCGCGAGCGCGTGCTGACCCGCCTTGCCGTCTCGGATGTCATCGGCGAGGGCGAGGCCGAGCGCGCCGGCCTTGAAGCCGTGCCGGACCGCCGCCGCCAGCTTCCCTCCTATGCCGCCCACCTTTCGGAACTGGCGCTGCGCAAGGATCCGAAGGCGATCAAGCACGAGACCTCGCTCGACCGCACGGTGCAGGACGGCCTTGAGACCGTCGCCCGCGAGGCGGCCGAACGGCTCGGCCCGAAAATCTCCATCGCCATGGTAATGGCCGATGCCCGCACCGGCGAAATCCTCGGCGAAGTCGGCTCGGCGGATTATTTCGACGGCAGCCGCGCCGGCTGGATCGACATGACGCGCATCCGCCGCTCGCCGGGTTCGGCGCTGAAGCCGTTCATCTACGGCCTTGCCTTCGAAGAGGGGCTGGTCGCGCAGGAAACCATCGTCGAGGATCGCCCCGCCGATTTCTCCGGCTACCGGCCGCGCAATTTCGATATGACCTATCAGGGCGATATCAGCGTGCGCAAGGCGCTGCAATTGTCGCTCAATGTGCCCGCCGTGCGCCTGCTTGAAGCCGTCGGCCCGACGCGCATGATGGTGCGCTTCCGCCGCGCTGAGGTGCACCCCGAGCTGCCGCCGGGCGAAACGCCGGGCCTCGCCATCGGGCTGGGCGGTCTCGGCATCACGCTGCGCGACCTGACTCAGCTTTATGCGGCGCTTGCCAATCGTGGCATGCCGGTGCAGCTCGGCGATGGCATTACCGGCGACGCCAAGGTGATAACAGGCGATCCGCTGCTCGATCCCGTCGCCGTCTGGCAGGTCTCGGACGTGCTGTCAGGCGTCACCCCGCCGACCGGCAGTCGTCGCCTCGGCATCGCCTACAAGACCGGCACGAGCTACGGTTACCGCGATGCCTGGTCGGTGGGCTATGACGGCCGCCATGTGCTCGGTGTGTGGGTCGGCCGCGCCGACAACGGCGCGGTGCCCGGCCTGACCGGCTATGGTGCGGCCGCCCCCATTCTCTTCGAAGCCTTTTCACGCTCCGGCATCGCTATCACCGCGCTTCCCCGCGCACCGGCCGGGGCGCTGCGCATCGCGCAATCCGAGTTGCCAGCCAGCCTGCGCCGTTTCTCGACGACGGCGAACGGGCTGGTCACGGTGGTGGCGCGGGAGCCGGCACCGCAGATCATCTATCCGCCGGAGGGTGCGCATGTCGAACTCGGCGCCACCACCGGCTCCGAGATCTCGCCCCTCGTGCTCAAACTCCAGGGCGGCCGCGCGCCCTTCCGCTGGCTCGCCAACGGCAAGGTGCTGCCGGACGCCGCGCGCCGGCGCACAACGCAGTGGATGCCGGAAGGCGCCGGTTTCTCGACGCTAACGGTGATCGATGCCGCCGGACGGGCGGCGAGCGTGCGGGTGTTTATCGAGTAGCCTCGGGCACCCAGCTCGCCTTGCGTTTTTCCAGAAAAGCCGCGATGCCCTCTGCCGCTTCCGGCGTCTCCCAGGTATCCGCAAGCCGCGTCAGTGTCATCTCGATGACGGTCTCGTCGATCGGCGCGGCCAGCGCATGGGCCAGCGCCTTCGTTGCCGCAACGGCCTCCGGGGAGGCTGCGAAATAAGGCTTGATCTCCATCTCGATCGCCTCGTCCAGCGCCTCGGGTGCGACGACGCCGCTGACGAGCCCGATGTCGCGGGCCGTCGCCGCATCGAACAGACGCGCTGATGTCGCAAGGCGCAGGAAGGTCGCCGGGCCGATGCGGGCGGCAACATAGGGGCTGATCGTTGCCGGGATGAGGCCGAGCCGGGTTTCCGTCAGGCCGAAACGCGCGCCCTCCGCGGCAATCGCCGCATCGCAGACGCTGATCAGGCCGACACCGCCGCCATAGGCCTGGCCGTTGATGCGGGCGATCAGCGGTTTTGGCAGATCGCGCAGCGCCTTCAGCATCAAGGCGAGGCGGCGTGCTTCGGCGATGCGCGCCTCGCGGCCCGCGGCGATCTGCTCTTTCATCCAGTTGAGATCGCCGCCCGCGCAAAAACTCTCGCCCTCGCCGGTCAGCACGACGACGCGCACCGCCTTGTCCTCGCCGAGCAGGCCGGCAACGGTCGTGAGTTCGCGGATCATCAGGCCCGACAAGGCATTGTGCTGCGCGTGCCGGCGCAAGGTGAGAGCCGCCACGCCGCGACGATCGACGGATACAGAGATGGTTTCGAAATGCATGGCTCTCCCTCCGTTACGCACTTTTGCGGATATCGCCCTTGCCGGTGATGCGCCGTGCGAAAGCCGCGGCCGCCGCCAGTTTCTCGCGGTCGAGGCCGGTCTCAAAGCCCTCCGCCGCCAGCATGTCGGCAACGGCGAGTGTATCGACATTGCCGCGTGCGCCCGGCGCATAGGGGCAGCCGCCGAGACCGCCGACCGAGGCATCGAAAACCGTCAGCCCGTGATCGAGTGCCACGCGGATATTGTCGAGCGCCAGCCCGTTCGTATCGTGAAAATGGCCGGCGAGATTTTCCGGAAAGGCGACGGCGAGCACGACATCAAGCATGGCAGCGACTTCGGACGGACGCGCACGGCCGATCGTATCGCCAAGGCTCACCTCATGGCAGCCAAGGCGCAGCAGCTGCCCCGTCACGCGCGCCACCGCGCAGGGCTCCACCGGCCCGTCATAGGGGCATTGCACGACGCAGCTGACATAACCGCGCAGCAGAATGCCATCCGCCTTCGCCGCTTCCGCCACCGGCCGGGCGCGCTCGATGCTTTCGGCAATCGAGCAATTCAAGTTCGCGCGGGAAAAACCCTCGGAGGCCGAGAGAAAGACGGCAACCTCGTCGACGCCGGCCGCCTTCGCCGCCTCATAGCCCTTCATGTTGGGCACCAGAGCCGCATAGGAAATGCCGGGCCGGCGCTCTATGCCGGCCATGACCGCAGCGCCATCGGCCAGTTGCGGCACCCATTTTGGGCTCACGAAACTCGTCGCCTCGATGCGGGAAAAACCGCAATCGGACAGAAGGTCGATCAAGGCGATCTTCTCGGCAGAGGGGATGATCGCCTTCTCGTTCTGCAACCCGTCGCGGGCGGCCATTTCGACGATGTCGATACGCCCGGTCATGCCGCCTCCTCGGGCTCGAGCGAGAGCAGCAGGGCGCCCTCCGCCACCTGATCGCCCACCGCCACGGGGAGGCTGGCCACCACGCCATCGCGGGGCGCGGCCAGCACCAACTCCATCTTCATCGCCTCCATGGTGACCAGCGCATCGCCCTTGGCGACGCGCGCACCCGGCTCGGCCGAGACGATGCGCACCAATCCGGGCATCGGCGCGACAAGCCGGTCGCCGCCGGACGCCGCCTCGCCATGATGACCGGCCTCTTCGGCAAGCGCGAAGGCATGGCCGTGGCCGCCGAAGAAGACGGCGATGTCGTTGCCGTCGCGGTGGACCGTCGCGGAAAACACGCGTCCCTCGAAATCGGCACGAACCGAACGGCCGTCCGCCGACTGCACGCGAAGCTCCGTCTCCATGTCGTTGTGCTCGACCCGGAAGCGGTCGCTGTCGAGCACCGTTACGCGCAATGCATGTTCTGCGCCGCCATGGTCGAGAAAGACGGTCTGCGCGGATGCACCCCAGAGGCGGAAACCGCGGATTTGACCCCATGGATCCAGATCATCCGAAACCTTGAGAAAGCCAAGCGCCGAAAGAGCAGCGAGCGCGAAAACCTCTTCCGGCGCATCGGGATCGGCCAGCAGGATTTCGCCGGCGCGGCCGATCAGCCCGGTATCGACATCGCCTGCGGCAAAGGCCGGATGACGGCAGAGGCGCACGAGAAAGCCGGCATTGGTCGTCAGCCCGCCGACGCGGCACTGTTCCAGCGCCGTCTCCAGCCTGGAAAGCGCCTCCGTGCGGCTGCGGCCGTGGGTAATGACCTTGGCGATCATCGGATCGTAGAAGGGCGTGATGTTATCGCCGGCCCGCACGCCGGAATCGATGCGGGCACCGTCAGGCACATCGAAAACCTTCAGGCGGCCGGTCGCGGGGAGAAAATCGCGCGCCGGGTTTTCCGCGTAAAGCCGCGCCTCGAAGGCCCAGCCATCAATAGTCAGCTCCTCCTGCCGCTTCGGCAAGGGTTCGCCGGCCGCGACACGGAGCTGCCATTCCACAAGGTCGAGGCCGGTGATCGCCTCCGTTACGGGATGCTCAACCTGGAGCCGCGTGTTCATTTCCATAAAGTAGAAGCGGTCCTGCCGCAGCCCCTCGGAGATATCGGCGATGAATTCCACCGTGCCCGCGCCGCTATAGCCGATGGCCGCGGCCGCACGCACGGCGGCCTGCCCCATGGCCGCGCGCATTTCCGCCGTCATGCCGGGCGCCGGTGCTTCCTCGATGACTTTCTGGTGGCGGCGCTGAAGCGAGCAATCACGCTCGAAGAGATGCACGACATTGCCATGCCCGTCGCCAAAGACCTGCAACTCGATATGGCGTGGTTTGCCCATGTATTTTTCGACGAGCACGCGGCCGTCGCCGAAGGCGCTCTCGCCCTCGCGGCGGGCGCTTTCCAGGGCGGCGGCGAAATCGGCCGGCTGCTCCACCCGCCGCATGCCCTTGCCGCCGCCGCCGGCACGCGCCTTGATCAGCACGGGATAGCCGATGACTTCCGCCTCACCGGCAAGGAAGGCCGCATCCTGTTTTTCGCCGTGATAGCCGGGCACGACAGGCACGCCCGCCTTTTCCATCAGGGCCTTGGCAGCATCCTTCAGGCCCATGGCGCGGATGGCGTTTGCCGAGGGGCCGATGAAGACGAGGCCGGCGGCCTCGACCGCCTCGACGAAATCGGGGTTTTCCGAGAGGAAACCGTAGCCCGGATGCACCGCCTGCGCGCCGCTCGCCTTGGCCGCCTCGATGATCGCGGCACTGTTCAGGTAGCTTTTCGCCGCCTCCGCCGGGCCGATGCGGATCGCCTCGTCGGCCATTTCGACATGCAGCGCCGCGCGGTCCGCGTCCGAATAGACGGCAACCGTGGCCACGCCCATGCGGCGGGCGGTGCGGATGACGCGGCAGGCGATCTCGCCTCGGTTGGCGATGAGGAGTTTCCTGAACATCCCGGCTCCGGTTCTCATTGCGCTGCGATGGCCTCGACTTCGAGTAGCCACTTCTCGTCGAAGATCGCGGCGATGACGACGCTCATCGCTGGGGCAACACTGCCGAGATACTCGCTGCGGATCTCACGATTGGCCATGGTGTGGTGCCGGTCGGCAAGGAAGGTCGTGACCTTGACGAGATCGGCCTTGCTCATTCCGGCGGCCTTCAGCTGCGCATCGATATTGCGCCAGACGAGCCGTGCCTGATCCTCGAAACTCTCCGGCACCTTGTCGTCGTCGGAAACGGGGATCTGGCCGCTGATGAACAGCAGCGTCTTGAAATCCGTAATCTTCACGGCCTGCGAATAGCCGCCGCGCGGGGCGGGTGCGTTCTTGGCATTGATGGTTTCGCGGTTCATGACATTGCCTCCTCTACATTCTGAAGATGCCGAAACGGGTAGGCTCTATGGGCGCATTCAGCGCAGCGGAAAGCGAAAGCGCCAGCACGTCGCGTGTCTTGCGCGGATCGACGATGCCATCGTCCCAAAGCCGCGCCGAGGCGTAAAGCGGGTGGCTCTGGCGGGCGAACATGTCGATGGTCGGCTGCTTGAACGCGGCCTCCTCCTCAGTGCTCCAGCTGCCGCCGGTCCGCTCGATGCCTTCGCGCCGGACGGTCGCCAGCACGCCGGCCGCCTGCTCGCCGCCCATCACGGCGATGCGGCTGTTCGGCCAGGTCCAGAGGAAACGCGGCGAATAGGCCCGGCCGCACATGCCGTAGTTGCCGGCACCGTAGGAGCCGCCGATCAGCACCGTGAGCTTCGGCACATTCGCGGTGGCAACGGCGGTGACAAGCTTGGCACCATTCTTTGCGATGCCCTCCGCCTCGTATCTGCGGCCGACCATGAAGCCGGTGATGTTCTGCAGGAAAACGAGCGGGATGCTGCGCTGGGCGCAGAGTTCGATGAAATGGGCACCCTTCAGTGCCGCCTCGGAGAACAGCACTCCATTGTTGGCAATGATGCCGACGGGCAGGCCATACAGGGCCGCGAAGCCGCAGACGAGCGTGGTGCCGAAGCGGGCCTTGAACTCGTCGAAACGCGAGCCATCGACCACGCGGGCGATGACTTCGCGCACATCATAGGGCGTGCGCGTATCGGCCGGCACGATGCCGAGCAGCTCTTCCGGGTCGTAAAGCGGCGCATCGCCCGCACCCGATTTCGTAACCTCCGGCTTACGCGTATTGAGGTTGGCGGCAATCTGCCGGGCGATAGCCAATGCGTGACGGTCGTCGCGCGCGAGGTGGTCGGCGACGCCGGACAGGCGGGTGTGCACGTCGCCGCCTCCGAGGTCCTCCGCGGTCACCACCTCACCCGTCGCAGCCTTCACCAGCGGCGGGCCGGCGAGGAAGATCGTGCCCTGGTTCTCGACGATGACGGTCTCGTCGCTCATGGCCGGCACATAGGCGCCGCCTGCCGTGCAACTCCCCATCACCACGGCGACCTGCGGAATGCCGGCGGCGGACATCTGCGCCTGATTGTAGAAGATGCGGCCGAAATGATCGCGGTCGGGAAAGACCTCGTCCTGGTTCGGCAGGTTCGCGCCGCCGGAATCGACGAGATAGATGCAGGGCAGCCGATTTTCCGCCGCAATCTCCTGCGCGCGCAGATGCTTCTTCACGGTGATGGGATAATAGGTGCCGCCCTTCACCGTCGCATCGTTGCAGACGATCATGCACTCGCGGCCGGAAACGCGCCCGATGCCCGCGATCATGCCGCCGGAGGGCGAGGCGCCGTCATAGAGACCGTGGCCGGCGGTGAGGCCGATCTCGAGGAAGGGCGAGCCGGGATCGAGCAATTGCGCAACACGGTCGCGCGGCAGAAGCTTGCCGCGCGCAACATGGCGTTCCCGCGCCTTCGCCCCGCCGCCATCCATGGCGAGGTTTGCGGCCTCCGCGACCAAGGCCAAGGCATCGAGCATCGCCTTGCGGTTTGCCGCAAAAATCTCGCTGCGGGTGTTCACGGCCGAGGGGATGACCGGCATTAAAGCGTCTCCTGAAAGATTTCGCGGCCGATGAGCATACGGCGGATTTCCGAGGTGCCGGCGCCGATCTCGTAGAGCTTGGCGTCGCGCAGCAGGCGGCCGGTCGGGTAGTCGTTGATATAGCCGTTGCCGCCGAGCGACTGGATGGCTTCGAGCGCCAGCTTCGTCGCCATCTCGGCGGAATAGAGGATGCAGCCGGCAGCATCCTTGCGGGTCGTCTCGCCACGGTCGCAGGCGGCGGCGACCGCATAGACGTAAGCGCGGCAGGCGTTGAGCGCGACATACATGTCGGCGACCTTGCCCTGCATCAGCTGGAACTCGCCGATCGGCCGGTCGAACTGTTTGCGCTCATGGATATAGGGCACGACCACATCGAGGCAGGCGGCCATGATGCCGAGCGGGCCGCCGGACAGCACCACGCGCTCATAGTCGAGGCCGGACATCAGCACATTGACGCCGCGCCCGATCGTGCCCATCACGTTCTCCTCCGGCACCTCGCAATCGGTGAAGACGAGTTCGCCGGTGTTGGAACCGCGCATGCCGAGCTTGTCGAGCTTCTGGGCGGTCGAAAAACCCTTGAAACCTCTTTCGATGAGGAAGGCGGTGATGCCGCGCGGGCCGGCGTCGGGATCGGTCTTGGCATAGACCACCAGCACGTCGGCATCCGGGCCGTTGGTGATCCACATCTTGTTGCCGTTCAGCACATAGCGGTCGCCGCGTTTGTCGGCGCGCAGCTTCATCGATACGACGTCGGAACCGGCCCCCGGCTCGGACATGGCGAGCGCGCCGACATGCTCGCCGGAAATCAGCTTCGGCAGATATTTTTCACGCTGCGCCGGCGACGCGTTGCGGACGAGCTGGTTGACGCAGAGATTGGAATGGGCGCCGTAGCTCAGGCCGACCGAGGCGGAGGCACGGCTGATCTCCTCCATCGCCACGCAATGGGCGAGATAGCCCATGCCGGAGCCGCCGAACCCTTCGGGTGCCGTGATGCCGAGCAGGCCGAGATCGCCCATTTCCCGCCAGAGCGGCATGGGGAAATTGTTGCTGCGGTCGATCTCGGCGGCCTGCGGCGCGATGCGATCCGTCGCGAAACGCCGCACGCTTTCCCTGAGCGCCTCGATATCCTCTCCAAGCCCGAAGCTCATGCCGGCGTCGTACATGTCCACCCTCCCCTCGCAATCGTCAGGCGATTGCCTTTTCCTCTACCTTGTCGTAGGCCGCGCGCTTTTCGGCCTCGCGCGCCTTCACGCGCTTTGCCGCCTCCTCCTTGACGGGACCGTAGCCCCTGATCTCACCGTAAAGCGAAAGCAGCGCAACGGCGGCGTCGAGATTGTCGCGGCGAAGGTTTTGCAGCACGTGGCCGACCAGCGCCTCGTAATCGGCGATCAGCTGGCGCTCCATGCGACGCTCGGCGGTGCGGCCGAACGGATCGAAGGCCGTGCCACGCAGGCCCTTGAGGCTTGCCAGCACACCGAAGGCCGGCAGCATCCAGCGGCCGAAGCGGCGTTTGCGCGGACGGCCATTGGCATCCTCACCCTTCAGGAAGGGCGGCGCGAGGTTGAAGGCGATCTTGTAATTGCCGTCGAACTGCTCGGCGAGACCGGCCTTGAAGGCCGGGTCGGTGAAGAGCCGAGCGACCTCGTATTCATCCTTGTAGGCAAGGAGCTGGGCATAGACATGGGCGACGGTACGCGTCAGCCGGTCGTCGGGGCCGAGCGTCTTTTCCGCATCCCGCACACGGTCCACCAGCGCCCTGTAGCGACCCGCGAGGGCGGCATTCTGATAGGCCGTCAGGTGCTTTTCGCGGTGGGCAATCAGATCCGCCGTCGGCATCGTCTCCAGCGTCGCGACCGGCCTGCCGGGATGCAGCAGGCGCTCGGCGCGGGCAGGGTCGGCGGCGATGAGGCGGCCCCAGCCGAAGGCGGAGAGCGTCGCATCGACGGCCACGCCATTGAGTGCGATCGCCTGTTCGATCGACTGGCGGGTGAGCGGGATCAGCCCCTTCTGCCAGGCATAGCCGGTCATCAGGATATTCGTCGCCATTGCATTGCCGGCGACCTTTTCGGCAACCGTCGTGAAATCGAGCAGGGTGGAGGTCTCGCGCAACGCCGCGCGCACCGTGCTCTCCACATCGCGTCGGCGGAAATCGAAGTCGCGCTTGCGCACGAAATCGGCGACCGGTGTCAGCCGCGTGTTGACCACGCCCGTCGTGCGGTGATGGTCGCAGAGCGTCACCGCATCCTTGGAGGAGGCCACCACGTCGTCGGCGGCGATCAGCAGGTCGGCACCGCCGGTGATGATGCGCGGTGAAGAGACGTCCTGGTCGTGCAGGCCGATGCGCAGGTGGCTCATGACGGCACCACCCTTCTGGGCGAGGCCGGCCATGTCGAGGATCATCGGCGACTTGCCGTCGAGATGGGCGGCCATGCCGAGGATGGCGCTGATCGTCAGGATGCCCGTGCCGCCGATGCCGGCGATGGCGATGTTGTAGGACCGATCGCCGATCTTGACGATATCGGGGTCCGGGATGCCTGATATGTCGGGGTTCGAGCGTGCCGCCTTGCGCAGCCGGCCGCCTTCCACCGTCACGAAGGACGGGCAGAAACCCTTGAGGCAAGAATAGTCCTTGTTGCAGGTCGACTGGTTGATCTTGCGCTTGCGGCCGAGTTCCGTGTCGAGCGGCTCGACGGAAACGCAGTTCGACTGGGTGGAACAGTCGCCGCAGCCCTCGCAGACGGCGGGATTGATCATCAGCCGGACCGGCAGGTCCTCCATCAGGCCGCGCGACCGCCGGCGGCGCTTTTCGGCCGCACAGGTCTGTACATAGACGATGGCCGAGCAGCCCGGTGCCTCGCGAATGTCGCGCATCACCCGGTCGAGTTCGTCGCGATGGCGCACGATGGTGCCGGGTGCGAGCATGGAGGGCGAATAGGCTTCGGGGTGATCGGAGACGAGATAGATTGGTTCGACGCCCTCATCGAAAAGCTGACGCGTCACCGCCTCGGGACTGATCGGCCCGTCGACGGCCTGGCCGCCGGTCATCGCCACCGCGTCGTTATAGAGGATCTTGTAGGTGATGTTGACGCGGGCGGCGACCGACTGGCGGATCGCCAGAATGCCCGAATGGTAATAGGTGCCGTCGCCGAGATTGACGAAGATATGCTTCTCGTCGGTGAAAGGCGCGATGCCCGACCACGGCACGCCCTCGGCGCCCATATGGGTGAAGGTTGCGGTGTCGCGATCCATCCACTGCACCATGTAGTGACAGCCGATGCCGGCCGTGGCGCGGCTGCCTTCCGGCACCTTGGTGGAGGTGTTGTGCGGACAGCCGGAGCAGAAATAGGGCACGCGCTCGATGGGCGCGGCATGCGTCTTGCGGATCTTTTCGCGCTCGAGGAGATAGGCGAGCTCGTCGGAAATCAGTTTCTTGAGGCCGGCGTCGAAGTCGAAATGCATGAGCCGCGCGGCAATCGCCCGCGCCACCATGCCGACCGTCAGCGCCTGCGACAGCGGCAGGAACGCATGGTCGTCATGGTCGAACTTGCCGATGATGCGCGGCCGCTCGCCATGATGCCAATTGAAGAGCTGCTGCTTGATCTGGTTCTCGATGATCTCGCGCCGTTCCTCGACGACGAGCACCTCCTCCAGTCCCTGCGAAAATTCGCGCACGCCCTCCGGCTCCAGCGGCCAGGGCATGCGGACCTTGTAGATGCGCATGCCGATCTCGGCCATCTCGGCCGGGCCGAGCGAAAGCTCCTTCAGCGCCTGCAGCACATCCTCATAGGCCTTGCCCGAGGCGATGATGCCGAAGCGGGCGCGCGGCACATCATGCGTCACCTCGTCCACCTTGTTGGCGCGGGCAAAGGCGATGGCGGCATACCCCTTGTAGGTCTGGAGGCGCTCATCCTGCGGCAATGGCGGATCGGGCCAGCGCAGGTTGAGACCGCCCGGCGGTACTTCGAAATCCTTAGGGATGACGAACTGGCGACGCTCGCCGGCAAGGTCCACCGAGGCGGTCGTTTCCACCGTATCGGAGATGAACTTCATGCCGACCCAGCAGCCGGAATAACGCGACATGGCCGTGCCGAGCAGGCCGTATTCGACGAATTCGTGGATGGACGACGGATAGAGCACCGGAATGACCGCCGACATGAAGGCGTGGTCGGACTGGTGCGGGATGGAGGACGATTTTGCCGAGTGGTCGTCGCCGGCAAAACAGAGCACGCCGCCATGTTTCGAGGTGCCTGCCGCATTGGCGTGCTTTAGCACGTCGCCGCAGCGGTCGACGCCCGGCCCCTTGCCGTACCAGTAGCCGGCAACGCCGTCATAGCGCGCCCCGGGCGACAGGTGCAGCTGCTGGGTGCCCCAGACGGCGGTGGCGGCGAGATCCTCGTTGACGCCGGGCCGAAACACGATGTCGTGCGCCGCCAGGTGTTTGCCGGCTTTCGCCAGCTGCTGGTCGTAGCCGCCAAGCGGCGATCCGCGATAACCCGAGATGAATGCGGCGGTGTTCAGGCCCGCGGCACGGTCGCGCCGCATCTGAACGATCGGCAGGCGCACGAGTGCCTGGATGCCGGAAAGGAAGATCCTCCCACTTTCCGCCGTATACTTGTCCTCGAGAGAAAAGCTCTGCTTAAGCATGACTTCCTCCTCGATGGCCCTCCTCCACGAAAGCCATCCTTCCTATGTAGGAGCTTACGCAGAGATTGGGAGGAGCGGGTCCTTATTTTCCCCTTGCAACATCACGATTTAGGGATGGCATCCGCAAAATGGGCCGGCAAATGCAACGCCATCCTATTGCGGCGTCAGATCGGTACGCGGTGCGTGTTCTTGAGTTCGTCGAGCGCGAAGCTGGAATTGACGAAACCGACGCCGGGAAGACGCAGCAGCGCCTTCTTCAGGATCTCCTCATATTGCCGCACGCTGCTCGTCAGTACGCGCAGCACATAGTCATGATCGCCGGTCATGGAATAACACTGCACGACTTCGGGCATGTTTTTCACTGCTTTCTCGAATTCCAGCAGCGTCGCCTCGTCATGCTGTTTCAGCCGCACGAAGCAGAAGACCGAAACCTCGAAGCCGACCAGCCGCGGCTCGATGGCGATGATGCGGCCGCGGATGATGCCCTGCTTTTCCATCTCCTTGATGCGCCGCCAGCACGGCGTATGGCTCAAGCCCACGCGCTCACCGATCTCGGCGACGGTCAGCTCCGGCTCGGTTTGCAGGAGACGCAGGATCTTGCGGCTCGTCTCGTCCAGCGCGCCATCGGCCATGTCAAACGAGCCCGCGCGAGGAGAGATTGCGCATCAGCGCCGCGATGCCGAAGGTCCAGGGCGGGCATTCGGTGGAGAGGCGCACGGTGTTGGCAAGCGCCCCCAGTTCCGCATTGGAGATCACCACCCGGTCGCCCGTCTTGTGCGTAAAGCCCTGCCCCGGCGCATCGCGATCCTCGACCGGCGCAAACAGCGTGCCCATGAACAGCATGAACCCGTCAGGATACTGATGATGTTTGCCGATGGTCTGCGCGACGAGATCGAGCGGGTCGCGGCTGATTTCACGCATCGTGCTGCGGCCCTTCAGCACGAAGCCGTCCTCCCCCTCAATCATGAGGTCGAGATCGGCCTTGCGCACGTCGTCGATCGAATAGGTCTCGTCGAAAAGGCGGATGAACGGGCCGATGGCGGAAGAGGCATTGTTGTCCTTCGCCTTGCCGAGCAGCAGCGCCGAGCGCCCTTCGACATCGCGCAGGTTCACGTCGTTGCCCAGCGTCGCGCCCTTGACGCGCCCGCCACTATCGACGGCGAGCACAATTTCAGGCTCCGGATTGTTCCACCTGGAAATCGGGTGGAGCCCGACCGACGCGCCCCAGCCGACCGACGACAGCACCGGTGCCTTGGTGAACACTTCTGCATCCGGCCCGATGCCGACTTCGAGATATTGCGACCAGACGCCCTCCTCGATCAGCGCCGCCTTGACGCTCGCCGCCGCTTCCGAACCCGCCTTCAGGTCGCGCAGGCTGTCGCCGATGATCGCGGTGACGCGCCCGCGCACCTTTTCCGCCAGTGCCGGATTGCCTGCCGCCTTCTCCTCGATCACGCGCTCGATCATCGAGCGGGCGAAGGTCACGCCGCAGGCTTTCACCGCTTGCAGATCGCAGGGGGCCAGCAGATGCAGATGGGAAAAATTGCCGGCGCCTTCGATCGAGGCCTCGAGAACGGCATCGAGCATGCCGAGCGATTCGCAGGGTGCCGCACAGGCGATCGCGACGGGGTCGTCCTTCTCCAGCAAGTCCCGCATGGTGGGAACGTCCTTCGAGGTGATGTCGCAGAGCCTGCCATCCCTGAGTACCACCACCGCCGGCCCCTGCACATCCGGCCGCCAGACGCGCCCGACAAACGTCCCCCGCGAAAAATCACCTGCCGTCACGCGCCGCTCCTCCAAAATCCTCGGTGGACGTTGTAACGCGAAAAGGCAGGACGGGAACAGGGCAGGAATGAGAACGCCGAAACGAGCGGGGGATGGCGACGAGGCGCCGCCATCCCGAACGATCAGGCAGGCTTTGTGCGCACCGTCGAGACGATGGTGAGGGCCGCGAGGAAGAGAGCGACGCCGCTGGCGACAAAGACGCTCGATACGCCATTGGCATCGAACAAGGCACCACCGGCCGCCGCTCCCGTCGCAATCGCGAAGTTGATCGCGGCAACGAAGAGGCCACCGGCACTTTCCGCCTCATCCGGCACCGCCCGTGTAATCCAGGTCGACCAGGCCACCGGCACCGCGCCGAAGGCGAGGCCCCAGAGCGCGACCATCGCCGCATCGCCGGCAAGGCTGCCGCCGAAAGCGGAAAGCGAGAGGGCGAGGGTCCCCATTACGAGCGGCATGATCGTCAGCGTGAAGCGCATGGACCGTTCGAGCAGCACGGCCCCGAGATAATTGCCGAAAAAGGTGGCGATGCCGAAACCAAGCAGCACGCCCGAGACCCCCTCGACGCCGACGCCGGTCACCGTTTCGAGAAACGGCCGGATATAGGTGAAAAAGGCGAAGTGACCAGTGAAGACGAGCAGGATCGCCAGCATGGCAAAACCGACGCCCGGCCGGGCCAGCACCTCTACCAGCGTGCCGAAGCGCGAATGGCCACGCGGCGGCAGCGCGGGTAGCGTCGCAAGCTGCACGACAAGCGCCAGCGCGCCAAGCACGGCCGCCCCCAGGAAGACATTCCGCCAGCCGACGATATCGCCGACATAGCTGCCGACCGGGGCGGCAAAGACCGTCGCCAAGGATACACCGAGGAACATGACCGACAACGCCTTCGCCACCAAAGCCTCCGGCACCAGCCGCATCATGGTCGCCGCCGAAAGCGTCCAGAAACCGCCGAGCGCCATGCCGAGCAAAACGCGAGCGGCGAGCAGCATCGGAAGATTCGACGACATCGCGACGAGCAGGTTAGAGAAGATCAGGAGCACTGAAAGTCCGAGCAGCACCAGCCGCCGGTCGAGTTTGCGCGTCACCACGGTAATGACAAGGCTCGTCACCAGCGCGACTGCGGCCGTCGCCGTCACCGCCTGCCCCGCCATGCCCTCGGAAATCCCGAGATC
Source organism: Shinella sp. 20P9.1.1 (assembly GCF_057798995.1). Lineage (NCBI taxonomy): Bacteria > Pseudomonadati > Pseudomonadota > Alphaproteobacteria > Hyphomicrobiales > Rhizobiaceae > Shinella > Shinella sp. 20P9.1.1. Next base: position 300,605 of record NZ_JBYOLC010000002.1, on the reverse strand, counting down.
ATCAGCCATGGGCGTCAAAAGGCTTGCCGGCAGGAATTCCGCCCCGACCAGCCCGAACACGCCGAGCGTCATGGCGAGCACGGCTCCCCAGGCCGGGCGGGCCTCGGCCTCGCTCTCGGGCACTGCTATTGTTGCATCCGTCATCTGCCATCCCTTTCCTGTTGCAGGTGCGTGCTGGAAAGGTGGGTTGAAACACGGGACGCACAATGCCATTTTATCCGTAATGTTTGATCGATCGTCCGACCTGACCCAAAATGCGCATGATCCCGTCGGCGAGCTTCTGATGGGCATGCGCCTGCGCGGCGCCAGCTATGGCCGCCTGCAACTGACCCCGCCCTTCGGCATCCGCTTTCCCGCGGGCCCGGAAGCCCGTTTCCACTTCATCGCCCGCGGCAAGGTCATTTTGCGCGCACCGGGCGAGGCTGACCGAGCCCTCGGCTGCGGCGATGCGGTGCTTTTGCCGCGTGGCGAGACACATGAAATTGTCACCGGCCCGAATGCCCGGATGCGCGACTACGAGAGCTATACGCACAAACCGCTCTGCCCCGAAGTCGAGGCGGTGGAAGCCTGCATCAAGGAAACCAGCCGCGAAAATGACACGCTCATCTTCACCGGCCGCATGGAATTCGAACTGGATACGCTGCACCCGCTCGTCGGCCTGATGCCGCAGATCATGTCCGTCGGCGCGCTGATCGGCCGCCAGCCGGAACTGATGCCGCTTCTGGGAGCGATGGAGCGGGAAATGGCGGAGGAACGCGTCGGCTCGGCCGGCATCCTCGCCCGCCTTGCCGATGTCATCGCCGCCTCCATCGTGCGCGGCTGGGTGGAATGCGGCTGCGGCGATGCGACCGGCTGGATCGAGGCTTTGCGCGACCCGCGCCTCGGCCGCGTCATCGCCGCGCTGCACCGCGAGCCCGGCCGCAGCTGGACGCTGGCCGACATGGCGCGGGAAATGGGCAGTTCCCGCTCGGTCTTTGCCAAGCGCTTCGTCGAAATAACGGGCGTTACCCCACAGCGCTACGTGCTGGCGCTGCGCATGCGGCTCGCCGAACAATGGTTCCGCCGCGACAAGCTCGCCATCGACACCGCCGCCCGCCGCCTCGGCTTCGGCTCCCATGCAGCCTTCGCCCGTGCTTTCAAACGCATAGTGGGCGAACCGCCCGGCCAGACGCGCAAGAAGACGACCGCAAACGGTTCTCGAAATCAGAAGATCGGGGAGAATTAATGGTGCCCGGAGGCGGATTTGAACCACCGACACGCGGATTTTCAATCCGCTGCTCTACCAACTGAGCTATCCGGGCATCCGGGTGGATTTCGGTTGGAAATCCGTGGGGCGTTTGGTTTCGCCCCGGAAGCGAGCGGGGTTATAACATCTTGCAAAAATGTGTCCACCCCTATCGGCGGTTTTTTGCGGGAAAAATGACAGTCTTTTCAAGTTTATGAAAAGATTGGCTTTTTACCATGCCGTATGCGGCTCACAGATCGTCGTCTTCGGCTTTTTCCTCACCGTCGGCGACCGGAATGGCATAGGAGCCGGAGAGCCAGCGGTTGAGATCGACATCGCGGCAGCGGTTCGAGCAAAAGGGGTAATGCTCGCGCGCCGAGGGGCGGCTGCAGATCGGGCAGGGCACGGCCTTGCGCAGCGGCGCTACGGAGGCGGCGGGCTTTTCGGGCTCGTCCGCCATCAGGCATCCGCCCAGCCGGCATGCACGTCGAAGCCTTCGCCCGACAGCAGTGTCAGGGTCTCGTAGAGCGGCAGGCCGACGACATTGGTGTAGGAACCAACGAGCTTGACGACGAAGCTGCCGGCAATGCCCTGGATGGCATAGCCGCCCGCCTTGCCGCGCCATTGGCCGGAAGCGAGATACTGCTCGATGTCGGTGGTCGACAGGCGCTTGAAGCGGACCTTCGTGTCGATGACCTTCTGGCGCACGGTGCGGTCCGGCGTGATGAGGCACACGCCGGTGAAGACGCGGTGGCTGCGGCCGGAGAGAAGATGCAGCGCGCTGGAGGCCTCGTCGATCATCTCCGTCTTCGGCAGGATGCGCCGGCCGACGGAGACGACCGTATCGGCCGAAAGGATATAGCTGCCGGCAAAGGCGGGATCACCCTTGATGGCGGCGAGTGCCGCCTGCGCCTTGCCGGTCGACAGGCGCCGTGCGAGCGAGCGGGGATGCTCGGAGCGCTTCGGCGTCTCGTCGATATCCATCGGCATCAGGCGCGCGGGTTCGATGCCCGCTTGCGCGAGCAGTTCAACGCGGCGCGGCGAGCCGGAGGCGAGGATGAGCTTGTCGGTCTGCGCCATGGGATCTCCGGGAAAGCGCCGGGGGCGCCGGATTTCGCTCTCGGGCCAGGGGCCGAACGAGGGCGCTGCCCCAGGGCTTCGAAAAGCGTCTTACTTGAAACGGTAGGTGATGCGACCCTTGGTGAGGTCGTAAGGGGTCATCTCGACCAGCACCTTGTCGCCGGCGAGAACGCGGATGCGGTTCTTGCGCATGCGGCCCGCGGTGTGCGCGATGATCTCGTGCTCGTTCTCAAGCTTGACGCGAAACGTTGCGTTCGGGAGCAGTTCCGTCACGATGCCGGGAAATTCGAGGACTTCTTCTTTTGCCATGTTCGAGCGGTATTCCTTGGAGGTGGATTTGGGACATGCCTTATGCCGGCCCCGAAAAGTTGCCGGAAACTACACAATCCCCGGGGCTTTGTGAACACCGAAGCGCAGGCTTTCTGCATTTGCCGGGAACATGGCTGCTTTGCGCTCAGCCGGGGGGCTTCAAACGCTTCTCGATCAGGAGCTTCAGGTGCTCGCGAACGTCGCGGTAGGAGTGCAGGATCTGGTCGCGCGTGCCGGTCGCGACGGAGGGGTCGGGTGTCGGCCAATACATGACGTCGACAGCCATGGAGCGGGTGAGTTCGAGGGCGGCGTGATGGGCTTCCGGCGCGAGCGTCACGATGAGGTCGAAATAATCGTCCTCCAGCTCATCCAGCGAATGCGGCGCATGGCGGCCGAGCGACAGGCCGACCTCGCTGAGCACGGCATCGACGAAGGGATCGCGCTCGCCGGGGCGGATGCCGGCGGAGGCGACATAGGTGCCGGGCAGCAGGCTGCGGGCCAGCGTCTCGGCCATCGGAGAGCGCACGGCATTCATGCGGCACATGAAGAGGATCGAACGGGGTGTCCGAGACGGGGATTTGTCGAGTGCCGGAAAAACACCCTCCATCCGCTCACCCGCGCCAATAGAGAACGCAGACGAGCGTGAACAGACGGCGGGCGGTGTCGAAGTCGAATTTGATCTTGCCCGACAGCCGGTCCATCAGGGTCTGCGAGCCCTCGTTGTGGATGCCGCGCCGCCCCATGTCGATCGCCTCGATCTGGCTGGGCGTGGAAGAGCGGATTGCCTGATAGTAGCTCTCGCAGATCAGGAAATAGTCCTTCACGATGCGGCGGAACGGCGTCAGCGACAGGATATGCGTCGCGACATTCTCGCCTCCCTCCGTGCGGATGGCGAAGACCAGCTTGCTGTCGAGAAGCGAGATATTGAGGCGGTAGGGGCCGCCCGCGTGGCCGACCGGCTCGAAGGTGTTTTCCTCGATCAGATCGAAGATGGCAACGGCGCGTTCGTGCTCCACGTCAGGCGTGGCGCGGCCGATCGTATCGTCCAGCACCACGTCGCAGAGGCGGAAGTTGCCCTTTGTGCCCATGCGTCAGCTCTCCAGATTGAGCCGGATGGCGACGGACCGCGCATGCGCGCCGAGCCCTTCGGCCTCCGCCAGCGTGACGGCGGCAGGGCCGAGCGCCCGCAGCTGATCGGGACCAAGCCGCAGGATCGAGGTGCGCTTCATATAGTCGAGCACCGAGAGCCCGGAGGAGAAGCGGGCCGAGCGGGCGGTCGGCAGAACGTGGTTGGAGCCGCCGACATAGTCGCCGATGACTTCTGGGGTGTGGCGGCCGACGAAGATGGCGCCGGCATTGCGAATATCGGGCATCAGCGCATCGGGTTTAGCGGTCGCGATCTCCAGATGCTCCGCGGCGATGCGGTTTGCCAGCGGCACGGCCTTCTTGAGATCGGGCACGAGGATGATGGCGCCGAAATCGCGCCAGCTGGCGGCAGCGGTTTCCGCGCGCTCCAGCGTCTTCAACTGGCGTTCGACGGCGGCCTCGACGGCATCGGCAAGAGCCGTGCTGTCGGTGACGAGGATCGACTGGGCGCCGACATCGTGTTCGGCCTGGGCGAGCAGGTCGGCGGCGAGCCAGTCCGGATCGTTGTCGGCATCGGCGATGACGAGCACTTCGGAGGGGCCGGCGATCATATCGATGCCGACGGTGCCGAAGACCTGACGCTTGGCGGCGGCAACGAAGGCATTGCCGGGGCCGGTGATCTTGGCGACGGGCGCGATGGTCTCGGTGCCATAAGCGAGCGCTGCGACGGCCTGCGCGCCGCCGATGCGGTAGATTTCATCGACGCCGGCAATGCGGGCGGCCGCAAGCACGGCCGGATTGATCTCGCCTTCCTTGGCCGGCACGACCATGACGAGGCGCGGCACGCCGGCGACCTTGGCCGGCACGGCATTCATCAGCACCGAGCTTGGATAGCTCGCCGTACCGCCGGGCACATAGAGACCGACGGCGTCGATCGCCGTCCAGCGTGAGCCGAGGCCGACGCCGATATCGTCCTCGTAGATATCGTCCTTCGGCATCGCGCGGGCATGGTGCTTTTCGATGCGCTGCGCGGCGAGTTCGAGGGCCGCGATGATCTTCGCATCGACGGCGTCATAGGCTTTTTCGATCTCTTCCAGCGACACGCGCATGGAGGTCACGGAAAAATCGAGGCCATCGAACTTCTTCGAATAGTCGGCCAGCGCCTTGTCGCCGCGGGCGCGCACATCGTCGATGATGGCGCGCACGACGGTGTTGACGTCTTCGGAGACCTCGCGCTTGGTGGTCAGGAAGGCAGCAAACCGGCTTTCGAAATCGCTGCTCTGGTAGTCAAGTCTGATCGCCAAGTCTGTCGTCCCTGTCGTCTCCCGGCAAAACTTGCCGGTTCATGCATTCAAACCGCTGGATGGCGGGGCTTCAAGCTGGTTTCCCATGCTCCGCCGGTATCTGCAAGCTGAACTTCGACGCATTCCACATCGAGGGCCACGGAAGCATTGCCCGAGAGCACGACATCAAGCGTTCCCTCCGGACCTTCGCCCTTCGGCGTGAAGTTTATGGCAAGCAGGGAGAACACGGCACTCGTATCCTTGCGGTCGATGCCGAGGGAGCGCACGGCGTTGACGCGCTTGAAGGCGACCACGGTGCGGCGGCGCTCGAAGCTCTTGCCGCGGCTTGCGGCATTTTCCCAGACGAAGCGGTTGACGACGACCGAAAAGACATGCTGGCGGGCGTCGAAGGCGAGGCCGTCGGTCTTGAAGACCGCGTCCTGGAGATGAGCCGAGACGACCGCGAGGTCTTCGGCGTCGAGGGCAAGCAGTTTCAGGCTGTCCATAGTCGATGTCCTTCCCGTGGACGCCGCCAGATGCGGCATCCCGTATATTCGGTAAACGAGATAGGACGGCACGCGGCGGACTGCAACGCCGCCGCGTGGGAAAGATCAATCGCTGACGCGTTCGACGATGGCGCCGCAGCGGGTGAGCTTCTCTTCGAGGCGCTCGAAGCCGCGGTCGAGATGGTAGACGCGCGAGACCATCGTCTCGCCTTCGGCGGCGAGGCCCGCGATGACGAGCGAGACGGAGGCGCGCAGGTCGGTCGCCATGACCGGAGCGCCGCGCAGGCGTTCGACACCCTCGATCTTGGCCGTCTGGCCGGAGAGCGAGATTTTTGCGCCGAGGCGGGCGAGCTCCTGCACATGCATGAAGCGGTTTTCGAAGATCGTCTCGGTGATGTGCGAAATGCCGCTCGACTTGGTCATGAGGCCCATGAACTGCGCCTGCAGGTCCGTCGGGAAGCCCGGGAAGGGATCGGTGACGACGTCCACCGGCTTGATGCCGCCGCCATTGCGCACGACGCGGATGCCGCTTTCCGTGGAGGTGATCTCGGCGCCGGAGCGGCGGATTGCCTCAAGCGCGGTATCGAGCAGGGAGGCTTCCGTGCCTTCCAGCACGACGTCGCCGCCGGTCATGGCCACAGCCATGGCATAGGTGCCGGTCTCGATACGGTCCGGCAGGACGCGGTGGCGCGCGCCGGAAAGCTGGGTGACGCCTTCGATGGTGATGGTGGAGGTGCCGGCACCCGTGATCTTCGCGCCCATGGCGTTGAGGCACTTGGCAAGATCCTGCACTTCAGGCTCGCGGGCGGCATTGCCGATGACGGTCGTGCCGCGGGCGAGCGTCGCTGCCATCATGAGGACGTGGGTCGCGCCGACCGAAACCTTCGGGAAGGTGTAGCGCGCGCCGATCAGGCCGCCGGCCGGCGCCGTCGCCTCGATATAGCCGCCGTCGATCTCGAGCTTGGCACCCAGTGCCGCAAGAGCCTCGATGAAGAGGTCGACCGGGCGCGTGCCGATGGCGCAGCCGCCCGGCAGCGAGACACGGGCCTTGCCTTCGCGGGCGAGCAGTGGGCCGATCACCCAGAAGGAGGCGCGCATCTTCGAGACCAGCTCGTAGGGTGCCGTCGTGTCGACGATGTTGCGCGAGGTGAAGGTGACGGTGCGCGAATAGCCCTCGCCCTGGCGCTCGCGGCGGCCGTTGACGGTGATGTCGGCGCCGTGGTTGCCGAGAATGCGGATGAGCTGCTCGACGTCGGCGAGATGCGGCACGTTTTCCAGCGTCAGCGTGTCATCGGTGAGCAACGACGCGATCATCAGCGGCAGCGCGGCGTTCTTGGCGCCGGAGATCGGAATGATGCCCTTGAGTTCGTTGCCGCCTACAATCCTGATACGATCCATATGCGATTACGGGCCAGGCCCGCCTTTCTTGATATATAGGCTTTCGGAGATTGCGGCCTCTTTAGAGCATCGCGAAAGAAAAATGAAGACCGTGCCGGCCGCCCGCTTTCGCGCACGCCCGGCTGGGCAACCATCCCCGTAGCCTTCGTGGTGAAGACGGTTTCGACTAACCGTCCGATTCGTCTTTTTTTGCGGCAGGGGCCGAGCCGGGCAAACCCGTCGTCTCATCCGCCTCGCCGGCGCGCCGCGCACGCGCCTGCTGCTTGCGGCGCTGGAGATTGTCGCGCAGCGTCCTGGCCAGCCGCTCCGCCCTGATCTCCGCCTCCGTCCTGATTTTCCCGCTTTTCGTCTCGTCCTTGCCGCTCATATCCCTTCTCATAATGAAATCGCGGGCAGGAAAAAAGCACCGCCGTCATCAGTTTGTTGCGATAATCACGAAATCGCCGCTTGCGCTACCCATCCACCTATGGCAATAGGCCCTCGCCCAACGCGAAAGCGCCTTCCGCTTCGCAAGATGCTGCTATAGCTCAGGGGTAGAGCACTCCCTTGGTAAGGGAGAGGCCGAGAGTTCAAATCTCTCTAGCAGCACCATTTTTCCTATGGAAAAGCGCCTCACAGAGGCTATCCAGATGCAACAGACGATCCCGATGGTCGCGTCTCAGCCCCCGGAACTATTTCCGTATGCTTCACACCCTACGAACGCTGCTCGAATCAAATTGTGGCAGCCATTGATGATGCCACCACATCCGTACTTGTTCAGGCCTACCAATTCACGGCAACGCCTATCATTGACGCACTGATTCGAGCCAAGGAGCGAGGCGTCGACGTAAAGGCAATTCTTGATTTCCAGAGGGCACGGCGCGAAAAAAACAGCGGGCTCGCCAGATTATATAACGCCAACATTCCAGTCTGGATCGACCACCCGAAACACACGGCCCACAGCAAGCTAATCATTATAGATGAAACTCTGGTTATTGGAGGCTCATACAACTATACGCCGACGGCAGAGAACAAGAATACCGAGAATGTAACCTTCTTAGACAGCGAGGAAGTGGCAGACTGGTACATTGATAATTGGTGGAAAAGGCAAAGAGTATCTCAGCCATCTTCAGGTGAGCGCCCCTAAAACTCTTTTGGGTATTTTCGCTGATTTTGAAACAGCATTGACAACAACGTTGTCAGCCTTGGAGAATCGACGGCGGAGGGGCAATTGAATAGCCTCGATTTTCGCACCCTCCTGTTTGGATTCTCCGCCGGCTCTCGAACTCGGCGAGCGGTAGCGCGCCGTTCGAGACTCGCCTGCGTTTTGGGTAATAAACATGTCAACGTAGGCGAGCACCTTCGTGCGGGCTCCATGGCGTAAACGATACGCAACAAATCGGACTGATGCCCGTCAAAATGCCAATAATTTGCTCGTCGTCTTCGGAGAGTAGACCGACCATCGGACATTCCAGAAGAGAACGTCCCACGCAGCAGACGTCCAGCCACGAATTTTTTCTGGCAGACACAGCGCCACTGCCCTATCTTCTTTCCCTAGATTCCGTGCCGCCGCGGCGGCAATCAGGAGGAGCGACAGTCATGACGGCTAAGCTGATCGTGCTAGCAGCGTTTAACAGGAACGTCGATGGCGATTTAGTCCCTGCCTTTGAACCGCGCCAGATTGAGACTGAGAAGCGTGCGGTCCGTGTGGCAAAATTGCTTGCGGGGAATTATGATGGCGTAGTGGCTTGGAGCCGGGAAGCCAATCCCGCCTTGGGTGAATATGGTCCATCCAAAGTATTGTTTCAAGCGGGTGAATTACCATATTCTTGCATAAGTGAAGAAGTTGACCAACTCGAAACGAATGGTCAGCATTTTGATATTCATTAGAGATTGCCACTTTTAAATCAAATCTGGGCTATGGCAGACTGTTGCCACAGGCGGGGAGTGGATGCGTTTCTCTGTCGCCCTCTTTCATGGCTGAATGTGCGTGGGCAATGACGAGAACAGGCCAGTTCAGGCACCGCCACGAAAACTGCCGCTGAAACTCTCAAGGGAAACTATTTTGCATCGGTTTGCCGGGGGCCACAGAATGATCATCTCCGTGCTGTTGTCGGAGACAATCAACTTCTGCTTTCACGCCGTGCGATGAGGCTGCCCCCAAGCGAGCTGCGCGCGTACAAGGATGCGCTATTCTCCCGTCTCCTCGCGTGTTACGCACCCTACCAAATTTTGAGGGGAGATTATGGAAGCAGGGTATCGGTCAGGTCGCGTTCGCGACCCCGGAATTGGAACGACTGGTTCAACCGTCGCTGCATTACGGATCTCATCGACAACATACCGCCATCCGCAGATGACGATCGATATTATTCAAAACCGGGCGCACCAACTAAGGCAAAACAGCCCAAAAGGAATGCCAACGGCAAAATCCGCCCCACTAATCTCTTCGGAGGAAGCTAATCCTCACCCAACACATCAATCACACAAATACATAATACTTTTTTTGATTACCGTCCTGATGTCGGAAATATCGAAGCTGCGCATATTATTGTCCGATCGACTCGGAGTTATCATCTCGGAAAGGCAATCTAATATGTCATCGGGATTCACGACATACTTTATTATACTTTGCCAGGTCTCCGCTTCTTTCAAGACGCTGATAAGCTTTTTTCGGAAATCGGGCAGATTCGCGTGACCGAGCGAGCGTGCAACATATCCTAACCTGCCGTCGTCCAGTCGGCCATTGAAGTCCAGCAGGGCTGGCAAAGTGAAGCTACAGGCAAAGCCATGCGGCAGACCGAAACGCGCAGTTAAAGGATATGAAATCGAGTGGGCTAGCGCAGTGCGCGTCTGGCTAATGCAAAGCCCTGCCAAAAGACTCGCCTGGGCCATCGCACTGCGCGCTGCGACATTAGCAGGGTCACGTCCGGCAACGCCCAAAGCGTCAAGTGAGAGCCGAAGTGAATTAATCGCCAAGCCCAGGGTAATTTCGTTGCACCCTCGATTCCATACAGATTCAAGCGCTTGGGAGATCGCGTCGAGGCCGGTCGAAAACGTAACCTCTTTTGGCATACCCTGCATTAAATCTGTATCAATCAGCGCGACAACTGGAAACATATCCTTGTTCGCAAGAGAATACTTTTTCTTGGTCAGCCCGTCCCAAACCGTCGCAAAGGGTGTCACCTCGGCTCCCGTTCCCGACGTCGTGGCGACCGCGTAACAAGGTAACGATTTTGAATCGTGCAAAGGAACACCTTGGCGAAAATGGGCGGCGAGGGTCCAGGACGCGGGTGCTGTTATTGCCTTTGCAATGATCTTGCCACTATCTATAGCGCTGCCGCCGCCGAGCGCCAATACGGCATCCGGCCGGGCTTCGCGCACCGCATCAATCACCGCATCAAGATCATCAAGCTCCGGATTAGGCGTGATCGTATCAACGACATGAACGAGACGCTCACCCAACAGATGGACAAGCCGGCCCGTGACGCCGCGTCGCGTGAAGCCGGGGGTTGTGACGAGGCAAATCCGATTTTCGTTAATGTTTGCGGGAAAATCGTTGACCTTCCCGGCCCCAAAAATGACTGTCGTCGGGTTGAAGAAAGTGAAGGATGAAACCAGTCTCATCAATTGCTGCCAATCTGCAACATCAAGTTCCGCTTATTTTCGAGTGGCGTACTTTTGGGACGTCCGAGATTCTTGCGCGCACCTGGACGGACGCGCAGCTCAATGAAAACAGGGCCGCCCAAACAGGCGGCTTCCCTCAAGGCCGCTTGAGCCGACTCGCAGCTATAGGCGCGAAAAACATGCCGGTAGCCACTCGCCTTAGCGATTCCTTCGAGATCGATAGACAAGCCTGCAGTCGGCTGAGCGCCGACAGAATCGTGGACACCGTTGTTTAGAATGATGTGGATTAGGTTCTTCGGAGCCGCCTGCCCGATGATCGGGAGTGTTCCCATATGCATCAGCACCGAACCGTCGCCATCCAAGCATACAACCTCACGGTCGGGCTGACCAATTGCGACGCCCATCGCGATTGAGGCAGCGTGCCCCATGCCTCCGACCGCAAGGAAGTCTTTTGTTGCTGTCTGGCCTTTCTTTATGCGGAGTTCATAGAGTTCCCGAGACGTAAAGCCAGTCGTTGCAATGATGACGCTCTCTTCAGATAAGACTTCCGTTATTGCCTCAATCGCCTCCTCCCGCGAGGGCAGTTCTCCCCCCTGCGGCGACGTTTCTTTTTCGCTTACAAATGGCTCAAAAGCGCCACTTCGTACGAGGAGAGCTACTGGACGGCTTTCCGCCCGCATTATGTGCAAAAGATCTGAGAGCGCTTCGTTTGCGTCGGTGTCCTTGTCGATAACGACGAAAGGGACCTCCATAGAGTCCAGCATCGCTTGTGTTACGCGCCCCTGCTTAACATGCTGAGGCTCATCCTTCACACCGGGCTCTCCGCGCCAACCAATGATCATGAGCAGCGGAATACTGTAGATTTCGGGATCTGCGAGAGAGGTCAACGGATTGACAAGATTACCGATGCCTGAATTTTGAAGATAAACGCACCCATATTGGCCCGTGCCGATATGATAACCTACAGCCAATGCGAAGGCAGCACCCTCATTGGCAGCAATGACATGGTGGTTGGTTGGCAGAGTAAATGTTATACACTTGCAAAATTCTTTGAGAAGAGAATCCGGCACGCCCGTGAAGAAACATACTCCGTTTTCTTGTAATGCTTGCAGAAAGCGAGAGGGGTCCACTAATTTATTCCTTGATCAGCGAAATAATCTCATTGATCGGCATGATATTGGCATCAACCTCAAGCGACCGTCCATGACGCAAAATCGACTCTGCCGTCGACATCATAGCCGGATAGGCCGCGCGCAATAGATGATTGGCGTGAATGACAACATTGGCGCCGGCTCTGACGAGTTCATCTTCTGTTGCGCCATTGTAGCTAGAAGGAACCACGACAAGGGGCTTGTCACGGCGGAATCTGTTGAAGTGTTCGCAGAACGCAAAGATTTCGGCAGGATCCTTATGCCGGGAATGAATCATGATGCCGTCCACTCCGGCATCACAATAAGCGCGCGCACGCGCGACGGCATCGTCCATTCCTCGATCGAGGATCAAGCTTTCGATCCGAGCGAAAATCATGAAATCTTCAGTCACTTTAGCACTTTGCCCGGCGGCGATTTTCTCACAGAAACCGTCGATAGTGTCTTGCTGCTGCTCGACCTCCGTGCCGAAAAGAGAATTTTTCTTAAGCCCGACTTTATCTTCAATGATAGCTGCCGAAATACCGACCCGCTCAAGTGAACGCACGGTGAACTTGAAATGCTCGATCTTACCCCCGGTATCGGCATCGAAGATGATTGGTTTGGTCGTTACTTCACAGATATCGTTCAGGTTCGCGATACGGGATGAGATGTCGACGGCTTCGATATCCGGCTTACCCTTCACGGTAGATTCTGTGAGGCTCGAAGCCCACATTGCGTCAAAGCTGCGCGAACCGGTTTCAAGAGATACAGATGCCTTCTCGACAATAATGCCCGTCAACGGTGTATGGACTTCCATGACACGCACGAGATCCTTGGCGGCAAGCAGGCGGCGCAACATACCGCGTCGAATGTCAGGCGTCGTTCCGAGTTCACGCACAGACTTATTGAGCTGGGTAGAGGAAATGCCTTGCGTGTAAGGGATATCGACGAGCTGCCCCCCCCACTGTTTCAACACGTCTATCACCCGCCGGCGGGTCTCGCGCTGCACCCCTTCTTTCCAGTCATCACCGTGGACTACAAAGTCGGGACGCTCTATTTCCAGATTCGGCACATAGTCCAATGTCTCCTGAGGAATGACCCGCGCGACCCCCTTCAGGGCGCCGACTATGATGCTTCGCTGTTCGTAGGTCATAAATGGAACGCGCTTATAGCTGGCAATCGCTCTGTCGGTGAGAACGGCCACCGTCACTTCACCAAGCTTCGCAGCTTCGCGAATGATATTAAGATGTCCCGGATGCACGATATCAGCGCTCATCGCGACATACACTTTTTTGCTGGAATCCGACATTAGTTCCCCATAACCACAGACATAGGCGCCTAGGCTGCTTTAAAGCCTATTCTGTGGCCAAGCTAGGACATTGATTGAGAGGTGAGCTATTTTATGATGCTGTGAAGCGCTCCATTTCGACCGAGCAGCCGGCGCAAGCAGAAAGGCTTCAACGCCCCGATAAGCGGGGAGAAAAAATGACCTGCTGCAAGCGCGGTTGATGGCGCATCAGCGGCGCCAGAGAACGTATGGCAGGGCCATATTTAGGACGCGAAACGATTTTCCCATCCGTTTCATTTCAGACCACGCCTCATTTGGCTGGGTCAGGCGGGGATTTTACATGGCGAGGAATATGCCCTAAAGGGTCACAATCTATTAGTTTGTGACAGTGGTGTGAATGCATGCGAATTGGTTTTTTGGTCTGGAACGAATTTCAATTCTACCATTTTCGCAGCGTATTGAAAGCGATACCCGAAGCGATTCTGTTCGTGGATGTTCGCGCAGGCCTTCACCGACGATTTCCATTCGATGTATTGAAGGAGATCAGCAACCCGATCGTTAAGCTTCGGAATTCTGAGCTGTCACCCATTGCAGGACTGGTTGATGGTCTGGTTGTGCAGTCTAATACGGACGCTCGAGCACAGCTACCGAATATGCCGCTAATCGCCACCCAGTACAGCCTTTCAAAAGAATGGCATCAATACGGAAAATGGATGCAGGAGGCCGATCTGGTTCTTTGCTTCGGCGAATATTCCCGTCAAAAAATACGAACAAGCGCGCCTGTCATTCCGGTCGGAAACCCGAGAATGGATGAATATTTCGATGATTCACTTGATGAATCGATTCTCGAGAGCATGCGCAGAAAGATTGACCCGAAAAAGCCGACCATTATGTTTGCGCCGAGCTGGAATGACCAAAAAATGACGGCGGCATTGAATGACAGCTGCCGCTCTTTGGCGGCCAAGTTTAATGTCTTGTGGTCGCCCCATCACAACACCCGTATCTTTCGGAATAAGCTTGCAAATATCCTATTTCGACGGACCGTGAACTATGACCGATATCTCTACTGTCTGAAACTTGCCGATATATTGGTGAGCGATACAAGCGGGTCCCTTTTTGACGCGTTGCATGCAGGTAAATTTGCGATTGTCGCGGACTTCAATCAAACGAGTTCGATCGACAAAGACTCTATTGAATTCAATATGCGCGAGAAAATTGGCCCCGTCGCGCGAATCCCCGAGGACATAGGGCGATACGCGAACGACCTTATGATCAACGCGCTTGATTTCAAGCAAGCGAATGCCGAACTGTGCAGTCTATGTTTTTGCGGAGACGGTGGCGCTTCGGAACGTGCATCCTTTGCCATTCGAGCGTTTTTGGCGCAAAAATTAAGCGAAGCAAGCGCACTCTGACTTCTGAGATGCTCCACTCTTCCTTCATAGGAAACGCGGCCTTCAATTTACCCCAGGCCTTATCGAAACTTCGTCATGCTACGACCTAAAGGCCGGGCAGTCCCTGGCGATCGATGACTGGTCGGACAGTCGGTAACGTCAAATCGATTGATGCGTCCATCAACGAAACTCGTTTGCCCCTCCGGCAAAACCCGATAGATCTTTGCGTCCGAAATCGTCGAACGCGACGAGGTACTTACGCCGGAGTGGCCATTCCATGACCATCATCGAAAATCTCAGCCCCCGCTCCGTCCGCGCGCCCGAAAGCGGTATCGTCGAGGTCGTCAATTACGCGCGCGGGCGCGACGGCCTCATTCCGCTCTGGGTGGGCGAAGGGGATCTGCCGACGCCGGAGTTCATTTCGCGGGCGGCCTCCGAGGCGCTGTTGCGCGGCGAGACCTTCTATACCTGGCAGCGGGGGATTCCGGAGCTTCGGGCGGCCTTGTCGCGCTATTATGCACGGCGTTTCGGTGTGACGCTGCCGGCGGAGCATTTCTATGTCGTCGGGTCGGGCATGCAGGCGATCACGCTTGCGATCCAGGCGCTCGTTTCGCCCGGTGACGATATGATCTATCTCACGCCGGCCTGGCCGAATTTTGCGGCAGCGGCCGCGCTTTCGGGAGCCAATCCCATTGCCGTGACGCTCGATTTCGCGGGCGGGCGCTGGCAGGTCGATCTGGACCATGTCGAGGCCGCCATCACGCCGAAGACACGCGTGCTCTTCATCAACACGCCCTCGAACCCGACCGGCTGGACGGCGTCACGCGAGGACCTGAAGAACCTTCTCGCCATCGCACGCAGCCATAACCTCTGGATCATGGCCGACGAAATCTATGCGCTTTATCATTATGCTGGCGGCAGGGCGCCGTCCTTCCTCGATGTGATGGAGGCGGGTGACAAGATCATCTTCGTCAATTCCTTCTCGAAGAACTGGTCGATGACAGGCTGGCGCGTCGGCTGGATCGTCGCGCCGCCGGAAATGGGCCAAGTGTTGGAAAACCTCATTCAGTATTCCACATCCGGCGTGCCGCAGTTCCTGCAGCAGGGCGCCATTGTGGCGCTCGACGAGGGCGATGCTTTCCTGCAAGCAAATATCGACAAAGCGACGAAGAACCGCGACGTGTTCTGCGATGCCCTGATTGCCACCAACCGCGTCGAAACGCTGAAGCCGGATGGTGCGCTCTATGCCTTCTTGAAGATCGATGGCGTGACGAATTCGCGCCGTACCACCATCGACATTGTCGACCGCACCAATGTCGGTCTGGCGCCAGGCATAGCCTTCGGCCCCGGCGGTGAACTCTTCATGCGTGCCTGCTTTCTGCGCGATCCCCGTCAGATCGCCGAAGCCGCCGGCCGGCTCGCCAGCTATATCGCGGCGCGGTGAAGCCCGTCACAACCGTGCGACACAAGATCGATCCACTCGCTCAACCGGCGCTTTCGGCGGCGCGATTCTCGCCGCGCGCCGAATGGGCGCTTTCCCAGCCGCGCGTGCTTGGCAACGAGTGTCTGAACGAGCCCTGCTCTGGTTGCTTGCCCACGCATACGCAGTCATCAATGCCCGGAAGGAAGGTGACAACAGCAACAGACCCTACTCATCGTTGAGCTCCCCGAACGAGCTCGCAATGAAAATGGCTATAGAAAAAACTGCTGGCATGAGGCCGTTTCGACCCAGGACTCTCCCGGAAGCTGAACAGGCAATCGGGCTCGGGTCAGGGGTTTAGGTCAGTAGCCTGCTCTATCTCGTATAAAATATTTGCAGCCGTTAGACTAGGAAACCATTTGTGGAACGCCCAGAGACGAACTCCGCCATATAAGCCGTAGTGAGCTTTCACGCTGTATCCCATCTGCTCAAGCCAATAGATAAAATCTCTATGACTCCAGAAACGAACATGTTCCTTCATGTGGTATACGATGGTGGTTATGGGCGTTTTCCCAAAAAGCGCCAGATCAATACGATGTTCTACATACCCCATATTGGGAACCGCGATGAAGAGCTTCTTCTTAAATTTTCCCTTTAGAGATTCAGCCAGCAATTCAGCATCAACGACATGCTCCAAAACGCACATTAGTGTTATATAGTCGTATTTCTTATCTATGGGCGTTACAGTTATATCTTGCTGATATGCTTGCACTCCGCGGGAGTTGGCGATCTCAACAGCAACACTGGATAGGTCAATGCCATCACACTTGACCCCATCACAGAGCGCGTCGATCTCCTTAATAAACGTGCCGTCGCCGCATCCAATGTCCAAAAGTGATGAATTTGGTTCAATCTGCTGGGCGATTACTGTCGCCCTGTAGCGGGAACTGGGGGATATACTGAAGGAATTATTGTCGCGCCGCTTTATCCAGTAATCATCATAACTGGATTCGATCGAGACCATCGGATAGCGGCGGCGACGACGCTGGAGAAAGCGGCTAATTTCTCTAACAAAGAAGAAACGTCCCTGCCGGCTTTCACGCTGGGCCGCCAGCTCATCATTAAGGTTCGAGATAAAGCTGGGATAGCCCGCCTCTCGCCGCTCCTTATATGCGCGTAAATAGTCATCGACACTGACAAAATCCAATCGCTGGCGGCGTATTCTCCTCTCGATCTTTTCCCGATTACGACGCGCCGCGCAATTGACAACCAGCACGCGTTTTAGAAATCGATCCCGCCAGACGACTTCTCGAATGATGGGGATCCCCCTGTAGGCGGCATCTTCCGACTCGTGTTTAACAATGCCCACGACGGAAGACAGCCGCTGCCGACTTTCCAAAAGATCGATCGCCTCATCAAGAAATGGCCCCATTCCCCAAAGAACGATACGATTATAGTCGTCGAAAGGATCCCGATCCTCGATCACCTAGTTGTCAGTCCTAAGCTTCTGAAGCGTCTCGTTAATCAGCGTCGACGACGTGCTCATCGTATAGGGGAAATACACGATCCGGACGCCAACAGCCGAAAACTCTGCGTCCAGTTCTTTCCATTTGGGCGAATTATACCAATCGTCGCCGACAAACATAACGTTGAATTTAAAGCGGTTCCACGCGTCCATTTTATCACGCGTCGTTTGCGGAACTGCGACATCGACATATTGAATGCTATTGACGATCTCCAGGCGCTCGGAAAACGGAATGACCGTTTTCTTGGCTTTGTATTCGTGCACCAGTTCATCCGTGCTGACAGCCACGATAAGCTTGTCGCACAACGACTTTGCATTCTTCAGGACTCGAACATGGCCGACATGGAAGAGATCATAGACCCCGGCCGTATACCCCAAAATCATTGTATGTCTCCAGAAGGTTCTATTATCGCATCATGCTTTCAGGATGTCGGACTGAATGTCGCTCCAGCGCTCACCCAAAAGCGTTTCCATATTAAACTTGAGCCAGCGATCCATGCCCGTCCCCTTGCCCGAGAAGATCGAATCCGTCGGGACAGGGAAACCTACTTTCTTGCGTTCAATGATCTCGATCGGCACCAGATCCGCAAATGCCCGCTTCAAGGGTGCCTTCACAACACCGCCCTGCATACGGAATTCCGCCGGCACGCCATACATCAATTCAACAAATCGATGGTCGACGAAAGGAACACGCGCTTCCACAGAGCAGAGCATCGTGCTGTTGTCGAGGCGCCTCAACAAGCCATGAAGGTGATACTTCTGGAAGAATACGGCAACCTTGTCCAAGCAGTCGGATCGGTCGCTAACGGGCAACAGGATATCTTCCAGGATATCGAAGTCGACATGTGATCCATAGCTGTAGTAAGAATCAAATTCACGGATGTCCCACTTGCCCTGCGAAGCCCAACGGAAGATACGGTCGTAACCGAAAAACAGTTCGTCAGCGCCTTCGCCACTCAAGACAACCGTATTCTTCTCTTTGACCGCCTTCGTCATTTTGTAGAGAGAGACTTCGTTGGGAACAGACAGCGGCTCCTGGCGGTGAGCGATCATTCGGCCAGCAAGGTCTACAAATTCATCAGAATCGATCAGAACCTCGTGATGATCGCACCCGAATTTTTTGGCGGCCAGGCGCGACCATTCAAATTCATTGTTGTCTTCAAAACCCACCGTCCACGTATCCGGGCGCGAGCTCAAACCAGCGACAATGGTGCTATCGAGACCGCCGCTCAAATAACTACCGACGGGTACGTCCGAAATGCACCGGTAGTTCACGGCACTGATCATCATGTCGCGAATTTCTTCGTCAGTGACCGATTTGGAATAATCGGAATGCGGCAGATCCCAATACTTATGCACCTTCCCATCCTGGAAATAGTGCCCGGCTGGAAGCATTGAGATATCGGAATAGAGGGTCCGTCCATTGAAGAAGGCGCGGGCCTTCATGTATTGACGGATCGCCATATAGTCGAGGCGATCGACGTTGTGCATTTCCTTCAGGGCTCTCAGTTCCGAAGAGAAGCTGATGCCATCCGCGGTGCTTACGTAGTAGAGCGGCTTTACCCCAAGGCGGTCGCGCGCAGCGAAAACCGCGCCGCTCTCAAGATCGAGGATGACGAAGGCAAACATGCCGATAAGCTCGTCCAGAAAGCGCACGCCGAGCTTAACATACAATTCTATCAGGATTTCCGTATCGCTCGTGGTGCGTGCTGCTATCCGGTGCCGGTCACGAAGCTCGCGAAAATTATAGATCTCGCCGTTGAAAACGATGACGTAGCGTCCGTTTGCCGACGTGAACGGCTGGTTCGACCTATTCTCCAGATCCATGATCTTGAGGCGGTTATGTCCCAGCTTGGTATGGCCATACTCTGATACCGATGAGGCATCAGGACCACGATGGTTCATGGTGAACAAAGCAGAACGGAACGCCTCTGTGGTAACCGACGGATTTGTCGAGAACAAAATTCCACACATGTCAAAAGTCCCTAGATGTTAGATGCCGCTCGGCTCAGACGCGTCAGATGGGGGAATTCGTCAGCTTTTCATCCATCCACAACCAGAGGCGCTCTGCAGAATTGGCATCCCTGAACGAGTGAGCGGTGCGCGCGACCCGTTGCCGTTCTGCGCTGAACTCTTCCGGCTGTTCCATGCTTCTCGTAATGGCGTCGCTCAATTCCTCGAACGTCACAGCTTTCGGGCCTGGCGTCCAGTCTTCGTAAGGGTTGAGAACGAAACCGAGGCTGTCACCGTAGTCGCCGATGTCGACAGGCGTAAAGATCACCGGCTTATCAACGAGCAGGAAGTCAAAGTAAATCGAAGAGTAATCGGTTATGAGCGCATCACCCTGACCGAGGAGTTCATAAAGATCGACTCCACTGTCTTCCAGCATAGCATCCGTGAGCAGAGCAAAGTTTGGAATATTTTGCCCACGCAACTTCCTAATGAAAAAGGTTTCTTCATAGGGATGAAGCTTCGCAACAATAGTGATCTTGTTTTCACGCAAATATTCCATGAAGGGCTCATAGCCCTCATGAGGCATACCGAAAATATTCCTCATGGACTTGTTGCCGTCGACACGCCTCTTACTCTTGTAGGTGCGCCGCCACGTCGGAACAAAGAAGACGATACGCTGATCATCGTCAATGTTGAGTTTCGACCTAAAGAACTCGTGAATTCCATCCGCCTTAAAAAGCAGATCATTACGAGGATTTCCGGTCAACAGAAACTGCTTCTTTCCGATGGGAAAGGACGAATTCACCACGGTCTCAAACATCGGCGACGACGACGAAAAGAAAAGGCGATCGCTATTGTCGTATATGCTCTTAAGGCGGCGGAGCATACCATAATAGTAGTTCTTGCCGCTCTTGTTAGACATCAGGCCAGCCGACTTCATCGGAAAACCGTGCCAAAGCTGGACACCGATCTGATACTCATTTCGAGCAAAAAACTCATACTCGTGCGTCTGGAAAATCACCCGAGCATCACGCAAAAGCTTATAGGTTTTGAAGTTTAGCGGATATCTGTACTTTACAATACGGATATCGTATTTCGACCGTATCCAGTCCGGAGCACACTTATACATCGCAAGCGTGTTCGAGCCACTGTTGTTCGTCTGAACAAGTGCAATAAGCCGCCTGTTATAGGGAGGCGTCACGCGACGAGAAAGAATGCCGTCCAAGTAAAGAACAAGCTTATTGGCGGACGCCGATCCTTTTCCGTGCTTAAGAATAGAGCGATAGACAGATTCCGCAATTTTATGGATATTTCCAAAAACTGTATGGAACAAAGTCGCAAGAATAACACCCAGCACAAAAGGGATTATTGCGTATGCGTAGTTCATGGTGCCATCTTTCATTTTTAAGGCGCGGCGATCTATCACATAGTTCGAGATCGAGTGTCAACATAACGTCACAAAGCCAGGCTATCCTAGCTTTGGTCGCATGCTCTGGCTTGCTTGGTATCGCCCTTGGTATCGCCGTCGGGTTTGGCGAAAAATTGGCCGCACCAGAAGCTCAATCGCAGCGCTTGTAATTGCGAGACATCAAGGCTTCAAGAGGCAGCGTGCTCAGCAGCTAAATTTTATGCGGCTGACGTTCACGCAGCATCGTGTATTGGATTTCTTACAGCCTGGAAAGCAACCTTCGGTGGTGCGGCATTCGTCGAAAGCTGGTTGGGAAAGTCTTTCACTGCGCACGTACAATGAGATTCAACAGTTTGGTCGGCCAGGGGAATTACCCCATCGATTTGAAAGACGGCTGTGTTTCAGGCGGGTTTGATGGAGCCTGACTGATAAGGAATTTGTTTTGGCTGACGAATGAGCGAATAACCATCTTCAGCCTTGTTTTCCACGGAACCACGGCGCTTCGGACGTCTCAAGGACTGGCGGCATCTCGCTGCACGCCGTGATATGTGCCCAATGCCTTATCTTTCCAATGTGTAAGAACGCGCCGGCGCGATTGCGGTTGCGTCTTGTCGGCCGGCGCGCTGATATGCCTGAAATTCGAACGATTCGGGGATATTCATGGCGGTTCTGGTTACGGGCGGCGCGGGTTACATCGGCAGCCACATGGTCTGGGCGCTGGTCGACGCCGGCGAAGAGGTGGTGGTGCTAGACCGGCTCTCCACCGGCTTCCGCTGGGCGGTCGCGCCCGAGGCGCGCTTCTATGAGGGTGACATCGCCGACACCGCGCTGCTGTCCACCATTTTCAGCGAAAACAGCATCGACGCGATCATTCATTTCGCCGGCTCGATCATCGTGCCGGAATCCGTCGCCGATCCCCTCTCCTATTACGAGAACAACACGGTCAAGTCACGGGCGCTGATCGCGGCAGCCGTGGCGGCCAAGGTACCGCATTTCGTCTTCTCGTCGACGGCGGCCGTCTATGGCACGCCCGACGGCACCGAGCCAGTGCTGGAAACCGCCGCCCTTCGCCCGGAATCGCCCTATGGCGCCTCCAAGCTGATGACGGAGATCATGCTGCGCGACACCGCCGCCGCACATGACTTCACCTATACGGCGCTGCGCTATTTCAACGTCGCCGGCGCCGATCCGCGCGGCCGCACTGGCCAGTCCACGGCGGGCGCCACCCATCTCATCAAGGTCGCCAGCGAGGCGGCCCTTGGCAAGCGCAACGGCATGGACGTTTACGGAACGGACTACCCGACGCCTGATGGCACCTGCGTGCGCGACTATATCCATGTCAGCGACCTTGCCAACGCGCATCTCAAGGCTTTGCAGCGCATGCGTGCCGGCGGCGGCTCGATCGTCGCCAACTGCGGTTATGGCAAGGGTTTCTCGGTGCTGGAGGTGCTCAAGCAGGTCAAGGCCGTGTCGGGCCAGGATTTCCCGGTGCGGTTCGCCGGCCGCCGGCCGGGCGATGCCGTGCTGATCGTCGCCAATCCCTCCATCGCGATGACGGAACTGAACTGGCAGCCGCAGCATGACGATCTCGATTTCATCGTGCGCACGGCGCTCGACTGGGAAGAGCATCTCGGCAAGCGCAACCAGATCTAGGTGATCTGCTCAGCCCTCGCCGAGCTCCGCCTTCTCATAGGCGATGGCGTGCTGGATGAGCTGCGCCCAGATCTCCTCGTAGAAATCGCCGTCGAGGCCATGGGCCAGCGCATTGCGGTTGGCGTTATCGCGCACTTCCTTCACACGCACCGGCACGTCGGCGGGAATGCCCAGGCCCGCCTTGATCTCGGCGGCACGGCGAATGAAGCTCCAGCGCTCCTCGAAGAGCGCCATCAGCGCCTGGTCGACCCGGTCGATGTTTTCGCGGATCTCCGCCATCGTCGTGCAGTCTTCAGCCGTCTTCGCCATTCCGGTCTCCTTTTGCGAGACCCGGATAGCAGAGGAATGTGCGGGGGGAAAGGCGTCTCGCTGTCGCGAGACACTAGGCCACATGCAGGCCCGGGGGTTAAGCAAAAGGAGGGTGCGGTCCTGTCTTTCGCTTGCGGGCCTGCATGCTGGCCGAGGCGGAACCTAGGCATGCAAGCTGGCGCGAAGCTGGATGCAATTACGTTACGTGAAGTTAAATTCCGATCGCTAATTTATTAATCAATCCAAGCCCTCTAACGGCGAGAGCGACGCTCGGTATGCGCTGCACACACGGCAATCGCGCCGAGGCCTTTCACCCTTGCAGCGGCAACAAAAAACCTCCGCCGGGGGGAACGGCGGAGGTTTGACAGGCGGGTCCTCAGGACCGAGGCAGAGAGGGGGCGCCTCGCAACAGACCCAGCCTATGGTCGCGGTTAGTAGCGCGGTGCAGCGTCGCCGTAGCGGTTGGCCGCCGGATCGACGTAATCGACCTTGCCCTGCGGGCCGCTGTTGCTGATCGACGCGGTGGTGGTCTGGTCGATAACCGGCTTGCCGGCGTTCGGGCCGTACTGCTGGACATCGGTGCGGCCGAAATTCGGGTTTTCAGCGAAAGCGGCACCGGCGGAGAGCGACAGGGCGGCGATGGCGATTGCGAACTTGTTCATGGTCTTAACCTTTCGAATTTTGGGAGGATCAGCCGACCGGACCTGCCGGTCGGCGAAGGGCCTGTGTCAGGCGTCGATTAACGGCCGGCGTAGGGAGCGCCGTCGCCGTAGCGGGTCGAGGACGAGATCGCGACTTCCTGGTTGGACGAAGCAGCGGCATCCTTGTGCGACTTGATCGATGCGGTGATCGAGTGGTCGACGGCCGGCTGGCTGGCCTGGAGGTCCGTGCGGCCGAAGTTGGGGTTTTCAGCGAAGGCGGCACCGGCGGAAAGCGACAGGGCGGCGATGGCGATTGCGAACTTGTTCATGGTCTTAACCTTTCGAATTTGGGAGGATCAGCCGACCGGACTGCCGGTCGGCGAATTGCCTTTTTGAGGCGTTGATTAACGGCCGGCGTAGGGAGCACCGTCGCCGTAGCGGGTCGAGGACGACAGAGCGACTTCCTGGTTGGACGAAGCAGCGGCATCCTTGTGCGACTCGATCGATGCGGTGATCGAGTGGTCAACGGCCGGCTGGCTAGCCTGGAGCTCGGTGCGGCCGAAGTTGGGGTTTTCAGCGAAGGCGGCGCCAGCGGAGAGCGACAGGGCGGCGATGGCGATTGCGAACTTGTTCATGGTCTTAACCTTTCGAATTTTGGGAGGATCAGCCGACCGGACCTGCCGGTCGGCGAAGGGCCTGTGTCAGGCGTTGATTAACGGCCGGCGTAGGGAGCGCCGTCGCCGTAACGGGTCGAGGACGAGATCGCGACTTCCTGATTGTCAGCAGCAGCGGCATCCTTGTGCGACTTGATCGATGCGGTGATCGAGTGGTCGACGGCCGGCTGGCTGGCCTGGAGGTCCGTGCGGCCGAAGTTGGGGTTTTCAGCGAAGGCGGCACCGGCGGAAAGCGACAGGGCGGCGATGGCGATTGCGAGCTTGTTCATGGTTTAAACTTTCGAATTGGGGAGGATCAGCCGACCGGACCTGCCGGTCGGCGATGGGCCTGAATGAGGCCTTGATTAACGGGTGGCGTAGGGAGCAGCATCACCGTAGCGGAGCACCGACGCGCTATCCTTGCCGACGGCGCGCTCTGCGGCGTAGCCATTGCTGGACTTGATCGACGCCGTGGTGGTGTGGTCGACGGCGACCTGGCGGGTCTGCGGGAAGTCGTTGGTGCCGAAGTTGGGGTTTTCGGCGAAAGCGGCACCGGCAGAGAGCGACAGGGCGGCGATGGCGATTGCGAACTTGTTCATGGTCTTACTCTTTCCTATCTGATGGGGAGCGGTCGGCCTTCCGGCGCGCTCCGGGCTTGTTTTTGGCGTTTTGCTCAGCGGCTTGCGTAGGGAGCGCCGTCGCCGTAGCGATTGGCAGCAGGGTCGATGTGATCGACGACGCCGTCGGATGCGGCAGGGCGTGCCATATGCCCAACCGAAGAAGTGACCGTCTGGTCGGTAATCGACTGGCCGGCTTGCGGGCCGGAGGTGAAGACATCGGTGCGTCCTGCATAGGGGCTTTCCGCGAAGGCGGTGCCGGCCGTGAGGGCGAGCAAGGCGGTGGCAACAACGAGCTTCTTCATGGTGGTATTTCCTTTTGTTCTTGCGATGCTCTCCAAGAGGTTGCCCCTGAATACCCCTTTGATATGGACCCTCATTAAATGGTACGCAAGTTTGAGGGCAGTAAACTAATTGTCAATGAAACGTTGACGATCAAAGCGCCGTTTTGAACGGCCGCGCGGGGCGCGCGGAATCGCTCCGGCAGCGGGTATCACCGCGCCGAAGAATCTGAACTATCTATTTGTTTTTAAAATATTTTATTCGCCGATCGCCGCATCGCGATACGGCCAAGAATCGCTCATTAAGAAATGTGGCACAGGAAGGCCAGGCGGCGATTTCAAGGTTTTGCGGCTCGCGGCCGATCACATCCGCGTGCTTTTTCAGGGGCACCTAAGGCAGGTTTTGTGGGCGGACGGTTCACGAAAAATGACGAAAAGGTGGCGAAACGGTCCGCCAACCCTTGCAAGCCACACCGGATTCGCGATGCGCAAACCCGGTCCCTTGCAAAAAACCGCTCAGGCGGCCCGAAGATAGTGCTCGGCAAGCTCCGTCCAGAAGGCGGCACCGACCGGAAGCAGGTCATCATTAAAGTTATAGCCGGGGTGATGCAGCGATTTGTCGTTTTCGCCGCTGCGACCACCCAGGAAGAAATAGGTGCCGGGGCGTTCCTTCAGCATATAGGCAAAATCCTCGCTGCCCATGAAGGGGCGTTCGAGGTCGACGACCTTGTCTGCCCCGGCAAAACGGATCGCCAGGTCGCGCACCAGGTCGGTCTCGGCCTTGTGGTTGATGGTCGCGTCATAGAAGCGCTGGTAGTTGACCGTCGCGCTCATGCCGTAGCTCTCAGCCTGCCGTTCGGCGATCAGCCGGATGCGGCGCTCCAGTTCGTCGCGCACGCCGGGATCGAAGGAGCGGATGCCGAGCACGATTTCCGCGCGGCTCGGGATGATGTTGCTGGCCGAACCCGAATGGAACGAGCCGACCGTAACAACCGTCGGGTCAAGCGGGTGGATGTTGCGCGAGACGATGGTCTGCAGCGCCATGACGATGGAAGCGCCGCAGACGATCGGGTCCAGCGTCTCCTGCGGTTCGGCGCCGTGGCCGCCGACACCGTTGACGGTGATACGCGCCTCGTCGACCGCCGCCATGATCGGGCCGTCGCGCAGCGCGAACTGGCCGAAGGGCAGGTTCGGCTCGTTGTGCAGGCCGAAGACGGCATCGCAGGGGAACTGATCGAACAGCCCCTCTTCCACCATGATCCTGGCGCCGCCGAAGTTTTCCTCGGCCGGCTGGAAGATCAGATGCACGGTGCCGTCGAAATTGCGCCGCTCGGCAATCGCCTTGGCCGCGCCCAGAAGCATGGTCGTGTGCCCGTCATGGCCGCAGGCATGCATCTTGCCGGGCGTCTTGCTGGCATAGGGCAGACCGGTCTCTTCGAAGATCGGCAGGGCATCGATATCGGCGCGGATGCCGATGGACTTGCGGCCGGTGCCGTTGGTGAGCGTCGCGACGAGGCCGGTCTTCGCAAGGCCGCGCGTCACTTTATATCCATAGCTTTCCAGATGGCGGGCGATGACGTCGGAAGTGCGAAACTCCTCGAGGCCGAGTTCGGGATGTTCGTGCAGGTCGCGGCGGATCGCCACCAGTTCGGGCATGGAATTTTGAAGCGACGTATGAATGGACATATCAGGCACCACGCGAAGGAATTTTGCTTTCGAAATAGCGGAAGGCCACGACCAGAATGGCCGTGAGGCAAAGATAGATGAGGGCGAGCAGCAAAAGCGGCTCATAGGTGAGGTAGGTCGCCTGCCGCACCTTGGAGATGACGGCATAGACGTCGATTACGGTGATCGTCGCGACGAGCGGCGTCGATTTCAGCTGCAGCACGGTTTCACCGTTCAGCGTCGGCAGCGCGCGATAGACGGCGCGCGGGAGCCAGATGCGGCGGAACATGGTGAAGGGACTCATGCCATAGGCCCGCGCGGCCTCCAGTTCCCCCGGCGGCACGCCGGCAAAGGCGCCGCGCATCACCTCGCCCTCATAGGCGGCGAAGGACAGCGTCAGCGCCGCCACGCCATAGGGCCACGCCTCGCGCAGATAGGGCCAGAGGAACGAGCTGCGGATGCCGGGAAACTGCGGAAACAGCGACCCCAAGCCATAATAGAGCAGCCAGAGCTGAAGCAGCAGCGGCGTACCGCGGATGATGGTGCAGAAGCCCTTGGCCAGCATCTTCAGCGGCCATGGTCCCGTCACCTGCACGAGGCCGATCGGCACGGCGAGAAAGAAGCCGAGGATCGAGGTGGCAAACAGCATCAAAAGCGTCACACCGACGCCATGGGCCAGCGCGCCGGAATATTTCGGCACCCATTCCCAGCGCATGAACCAGATGACGCAGAACACGAAGATCGCGGCGATCGCCATCAGCACGATGCGGTGCGGCTTGAAGAAGCTCTGCCGGCTCGGCAGTTCGGTCAGCGCCACGGCGGAAACGGTCTGCTCGGTCATCACGCCGTCCTCGTCATGCCGCGCCGGTAGTGGCGCTCGATGAAGCCGATCAGCACGTTGGAGATCAGCGTGATCATGAGGTAGAGCACGCCCGCCGCGCAGAAGAACAGCAGATAGGCCTTGGTGCTGCCCGCCGCCTGGCGCGTCACCAGCGTCAGCTCGGAGAAGCCGACGACGGCCAGCAGCGCTGTATCCTTGGTGGCGATGAGCCAGAGATTGGAGAGGCCCGGAATGGCGTGGGGCAGCATGGCCGGCAGCGTTATGCGGCGCATGATCTGGGTGGGTGACATGCCATAGGCGCGCGCCGCCTCGATCTGGCCTCCCGGCACCGCCTTGATCGCGCCGCGGATGACCTCGGTGGAATAGGCGCCCTGCACGACGCCGATGACGAAGATGCCGGCGGCAAGACCGCTGATATCGACCGCACCCCAACCGAAGGCCGCGGAAATCTGGCTCAACACATCCGTGCCGGCATAATAGAGTATGAGGATGAGCACGAGCTCCGGCACGGCGCGCACGAGCGTCGTGTAGACCTCAAGCAGGTCCTTGGTGACAGGGCCGCCGTAAAGCTTGCCCATCGCGCCGCCCGTGCCGAGGATGAGGCCGAGCCCGTAGCCGCCGACGGCGATCTGGATGGAATTCCACAACCCCGCCAGAAGGACCCCGCCCCAGCCGGGCGGCGCGAACGCAAGCAGGCTCCAGTTGATCAGCGATCCGGCATCGGCCATGGGGTCTCGTGTCTGTTCGAGGAGAATTGCCGGCGGCGCGGGCCGCCGGCATCATCATGCGAGGCCTGATCAGCCGCCGTAGACGTCGAAGTCGAAATACTTCTTCGAGAACGTGTCGTAGGTGCCGTTGGCGCGGATCGCCTTGATGGCAGCGTTGATCTTGTCCTTCAGCTCCGTCTCGCCCTTGCGCAGACCGACGCCGACGCCGAGGCCGAGGATTTCCGGATCGTCCTTCACGGTGCCCTTCATGTCGCAGCAGGCCGAGCCCTGTTCGGTCTTCAGGAAGTCGCCGAGCGCAATCGAGTCGGCCTGGACGGCGTCGATACGGCCGGCGGCGAGGTCGTTGTTTGCCTCATCCTGCGTCTGGTATTCCTTGACCGTCGCACCGGCGGCGCCGAAATACTTGTTGGCATAGACCTGGTGGATGGTCGCGACCTGCACGCCGAGCGTCTTGCCGGCGAGGCCTTCCGGCGTGGCGTCGAACTTCACGTCCTTGGCGCCGATGATGCCCGGAGGCGAGTTGTAGTATTTGTCGGAGAAGTCGATCGTCTGCAGGCGCTCCGCCGTGATCGACATGGAGCCGATGATCATGTCGATCTTGTTGGTGGTCAGCGCCGGGATGATGCCGTCCCAGGCGACGGGCGTGATGACGCAGTCGAGCTTCGCTTCCGCGCAGATCGCCTTCATGAAGTCCACTTCCCAGCCTTCCCAGTTGCCCGAGGCGTCCGGCGAGGTGAAGGGCGGATAGGGTTCGGCGGCAAAACCGACGCGGACCTGCTCGGCCGCGGCACCCGAAATGGCCGAAAGGCCGATGACGGCAGCAAGGGCGATTGTCTTCAAGGCACTCTTCATGATTTTCCCTCTGTTGGTTTTTTTGCTTCTCAGTGGATGGAGCTGATGAACTTCTTCAGCCGCTCCGATTTCGGTGCGCCGAAAATCTCGTCGGGCGGGCCCTGTTCCTCGATGACGCCGTTCGCCAGAAACACGACATGGCTTGCCACGTTGCGCGCGAACTTCATCTCGTGCGTGACGAGGATCATGGTGCGCTTTTCCTTGGCGAGGTCGCCGATGACGGTGAGCACCTCGCCCACCAGTTCCGGATCGAGCGCGGAGGTGGGTTCGTCGAAAAGCATGACATGGGGCTGGATGGCGAGTGCGCGGGCAATCGCCGCACGCTGCTGCTGGCCGCCGGAAAGGAAGGCCGGATAGGCATCGCGCTTCTCGTGGAGGCCGACGCGGCGCAAGAGCGTTTCGGCACGCTCGATCGCCTCGTCCTTCTTGATGCCCAGCACATGCACCGGCGCCTCGATGACGTTTTCGAGGATCGTCATGTGCTGCCACAGATTGAAGCTCTGAAAAACCATGCCGAGGCGGGAGCGCAGGCGCTGCACCTGCTTGCGGTCGGCCGGCATCATGCCGCCATGACCATCCTTCTTCATGGCGATCGTCTCGCCATGAATGGTCACCGTGCCGGCGCTCGGCAGCTCCAGCATGTTGATGCAGCGAAGGAAGGTCGACTTGCCCGAGCCCGATCCGCCGATGATGGCGATGACGTCGCCCTCATGCGCGGTGAGCGATACGCCCTTGAGAACCTCGAGCGGTCCGAAGCGCTTGTGCAGTTGCGTGACCGCGATAGCCTCGGCGCGTTCCGTCATCGTGGAGAGACCTCCAGCGCACGGAAAATCGATGCATGACACATGCCAAATTCCCCTGTTTTTCAGCGTTCCCGCGGGCATCTTCGGCCCGTCGTTTCGTCTTGTGGATTGCATCGTGGCACTTGTTAAGAAATTGTTCAAGCGTATAATAGCGTCGTCGCTGACTTTTCTGGCAGCATCCGCTTTCGATCAAAAATTCCTTGGGAGTATTGAATGACCGCCTTTGGTTCGCAGGAAATGTCGGCCCCCCTGATGCGCGTTCTGATGCGCCGCCCCGGCGCCAGCCTCTCGGCCGCCGATCCCGCCAAATGGCATTACGGCCCGACCTTCGATGGTGCGCGCGCCGTGCACCAGTACAAGGCCTTCGCGGACCTCGTCGAAAAATCCGGCACCGAGATCATCTGGCTGGAAGACGACGGCGACGGCTTGGCCGACGCCATGTTCACCCATGATCCGTCGCTGATGTCCGACCATGGCGCGATCCTGCTGCGCATGGGCAAGCCGCTGCGTGTGGCCGAAACCG
This sequence comes from Shinella sp. 20P9.1.1, assembly GCF_057798995.1. Lineage (NCBI taxonomy): Bacteria > Pseudomonadati > Pseudomonadota > Alphaproteobacteria > Hyphomicrobiales > Rhizobiaceae > Shinella > Shinella sp. 20P9.1.1. The sequence continues at coordinate 270,434 of NZ_JBYOLC010000002.1, read as the reverse complement.
CCCTGCACGAAAAGGCCTATGCCGAGCGCCAGATCCCGATCCTCGGCCGCATTACGGGCGAAGGCACCGTGGAAGGCGGCGACTGCATCTGGCTCGACGCCAAGACGCTGGTCATCGGCCGCGGCGTGCGCACCAACCAGGAAGGCATCGACCAGATCTCGAAAATCCTCGCGCCGCATGGCGTCACGGTTCTCGCCTATGACCTGCCGCTCTGGCACGGCGAAGAGGCCTGCCTGCATCTGATGAGCGTGATGAGCCCGCTCGCCGACAATCTCGCTTTGGTCTTCGCGCCCCTTCTGCCGGCCGCCTTCTACCAGCTCCTGAAGAAGCGCGGCGTGACGCTCATCGAGGCGCCGGCCGACGAGTTCCACGCCAGCAACGGCCTGTCGCTCAACGTGCTGCCGACCCGCCCGCACGAGGTCATCATGGTGGAGGGTTTCCCGGCCACCAAGGCGGCCATGGAAGCGGCCGGCTGCACCGTGCAGACCTTCGAGGCCGATGCGCTGTGCATCGCCTGCGAAGGCGGCCCGACCTGCCTGACGCGGCCGGTGCTGCGCCGCGCGGCGTAACAGGAGACCATATGGCCCGCCGGACCTTTCATCGCGCCCCCGAGGCCGAACGCCGCCACGATCTGATCGAGGCGACGCTCGACTGCATCGCGGAATACGGGCTCGAAGGCGCGACGGTCCGGCAGATCGCCATCAAGGCGGGCGTCACGGCGGGCCTGATCCGGCACTATTTCCAGTCCAAGGAGCATATCCTTCAGGAAGCCTATCGGCTGGTCATTGCCCGTCTCACCGAAAAGGCCGAGCGGGTGTCGGGTGACGCGCAAACGCGGCTGCGTGATTTCATCGTCATCAACCTGACGGAACCGGTCGCCAACAGCCGCAGCCTGTCGCTCTGGGCCTCGTTTATCAGCCGGGTCAGCGTCGATCCGGAATTGGCCGCTATCCACCGCGAGGGTTATCTGAGCTTTCGCGACACGCTGGAAAGCCTGCTGGCCGATTTCCTCGCCGCCCGCGGCGCGGATTCCTCACCGGAACGCTGCCGTACGCTTGCGATCGCGATCAACGGCCTGCTCGACGGCCTCTGGCTCGAAGGCTGCCTGGCCGGCGAGCTGTTCGGCGACAGCGAACTGGTCGAGATCGCCCTGACCTCGATCGAAACCTTGCTTGGATTACGCCTGAGACCGGTCGACGCCCCGTCGTCCGGTCGTTAAATCCCCTTAAATTTTCAAATGCGGAGAACGGCCATGCGCTATGCGTCCATCACAGACCGGCTTCAGAACCTCGGTTCGGAAAAGTGGGCGATCCACGCCGAGGCGCGGCATATGAAGCGCGAGGGCAAGGCGATCATCGAGCTCACCATCGGCGAGCCCGACGTGCCGCCGGATCCGGCCCTGCTGGCCGAAGCCGTGCGCGCTATGCATGCCGGCCGCTACCGCTATTCCAACGGCCGGGGCGAACCCTCCGTCGTCGATGCCGTCGTGCGCAAATACCAGAAGCGCCGCAGCGACGTAACCGCCGAAAACGTGCTGTGTTTCCCCGGCACCCAGACGGCCCTCTTCGCCGTCATGCTCGGCCTCGTCGAGATGGGCGATGCCGTGCTCGTCGGCGATCCGCTCTATGCCACCTATGAAGGCGTCATCCGCTCGACGAGCGCCGTCCAGGTGCCCGTGCCACTGCGGCCGGAAAACGGTTTTCACATGAAAGCCGCCGATCTTGAAGCCGCCATCACGCCCGACTGCCGCGTGCTGCTGCTCAACACGCCGCACAATCCGACGGGCGCGGTGCTGACGGCGCAGGAAATCGCCGAGATCGGCGCCGTCTGCCGCAAACACGATCTCTGGATCGTCTGCGACGAGGTCTATGAACAGCTCGTCTTCGGCGCGACCTTCGCCTCGCCCTTCGACAATACCGATCTTGCCGAGCGCACCATCGTCGTGTCGTCGATCTCGAAATCGCATGCCGCACCCGGCTTCCGCAGCGGCTGGACGGTCGGCCCGAAAGAGTTCTGCACGCGCCTGCTCGCCGTCTCCGAAACCATGCTGTTCGGCGGCCAGCCCTTCATCGCCGACATGACGGCCTATGCGCTCGACAATCCGATCGCGACCGCCGCCACCATGCGCCAGACCTACAAGGCGCGTGCCGCCCGCTTTGCCGATGCGCTGTCGCGAGCGCCCGGCCTGACGCCGCTGCCGCCGGAAGCCGGCATGTTCATTGTCGTCGACGTTTCCGGCACCGGGATGAGCGGCGAGGATTTCGCCTGGGCGCTCTTGCGCGAGGAAGGGGTCGCGGTGATGCCAGGCTCGTCGTTCGGAGAGCAGGCGGCGGGCTTCATCCGCCTCAGCCTCACCGTGCCGGATGCCCATATCGACGAGGCCTGCCGGCGCATCACGGCGCTTGCCGCCCGATCCACCCAGCCGAAGGAGCGCCGCGCATGACCACGAAAACCGTAGGTGAAGTCCTCGTCGATCTCCTGGAGGCCAATGGCGTCGAGGTCGTGTTCGGCATTCCCGGCGTCCATACCGTCGAACTTTATCGTGGTCTTGCCGCCTCGAAAATCCGCCACATCACGCCGCGCCACGAACAGGGCGCCGGCTTCATGGCGGATGGCTATGCCCGCGTTTCCGGCAAGCCGGGCGTCGCCCTCGTCATCACGGGTCCCGGCCTCACCAACACCATCACGGCGATGGCGCAGGCCCGGCAGGATTCCGTGCCGATGCTGGTCATTTCGGGCGTCAACAAGCGCGATTCGCTCGGCCACGGCCGCGGCCTGCTGCATGAACTTCCCGACCAGCAGGGCATGATGAAGACGCTGGCGCTCTATTCGCACACGCTGCTGAACCCCGCCGACCTGCCGCTCGTCGTCGAGCGCGCCTTCGCCGTGCTGCTGTCCGGCCGCCCCGGCCCTGTCCATATCGAAATCCCGACGGACGTGATGGCAAAGCAGATCGAGACGGGGACCTTCCCCGCCGCCGTCGCGACACGCCCGCGCGCGGACGCCGAAACGCTGCAACGCGCCGCCATCCTCTGCACCAACGCTTCGCGCCCCGTCATTCTCGCCGGTGGCGGCGCGATCACGGCGGAGGAGGAAATCCGGGCACTCGCCGAGCGCATCGGCGCCCCCGTCGTCACCACGGTCAATGCCCGCGGCATGCTTGCCGGCCATCTGCTCTGCGTGCCGGCGAGCCCCAGCATGAAATCCGTTCGCCGTATGCTGTCGGATGCCGATCTCGTCGTCGCCTTCGGCACGGAATTCGGCCCGACCGACTACGACATCAATGTCGACGGCGGCTTCCCGCGGCTGCGCTCGCTGATCCGCATCGATATCGACGCCGCCCAGCTGGCCCGCACCCCGCAATCCGGCCTGTCGATCTTCTCCAGCGCCAAGACGGCCGCTGCCGGCATGCTCGGCTTCCTCGAAGGCCACAAGATCATCAGCAATGGTGCCGCCCGCGCCGAGACCGCGCGCAAGGGCGCCTGGAACGAGCTGACCCCGAAGATGCAGGCGGAAGTCGGCGTCATCGACGCGATCTACCGCACCTTGCCCAGGGCGATCATCGTTGGCGACTCGACCCAGGCCGTCTATGCCGGCAACTATTATTGCGCGGCCCCTCGCCCGCGCAGCTGGTTCAATGCCGCGACCGGCTATGGCGCGCTCGGCTTCGCCCCGCCCGCCGCCATTGGCGCAGCGCTGGCCGAGCCGGATGCGCCGATCATCTGCCTCGTCGGCGACGGCGGCCTGCAATTCTCGCTCTCGGAAATCGGCTCGGCCGCCGATGCCGACGCCCGCGTGATCTTCCTCGTCTGGAACAATGACGGCTATCAGGAGATCGAGAATTTCATGGTGGATGCCGGCATCACGCCGGAAGGCGTCAAACCCTCGGCGCCGGATTTCATCGCCATCGGCAAAGCCTATGGCGTGCCCTCCGAGCACCTCGCCGACGTCAAGGACCTGCCGGCGGCGCTGGAGCGGGCCGCGGGTCGTAACGGTCCGAGCCTTCTGGAAATCCACCAGACCAAGACGAAGGGTGCGACTGCCTGACCGGTCGCATACAATTCCTGCGGGTTTTCGTCGCTGCAACCTGTAGCGGCCGGGTCTTTGCAAATCGTCGTTTATTTGCCATGGATGCCCGGCCGTTGCCACCTCCTGCGCCGACGGCCGGAAAACGGACCGGGTAGAGGGTTGACGGAGCAGCAGACATTTCCAGGGCCGGCTTACGTGAAGATGCCCGCCGGCACCCGGCCGCCAAAGTCCACGCTCCTGCGGCGCGCGCTCGACTGGGTGCCGCTGCATGATTTCACGGCGGCCCATATCGGCTTTTCCGGACGTTTCAATCGCGCTGTAAAGCGCCTCGAAGCGGAGGGCGGCCGTGCGTTGCCAGCCGCGCAGGCGCATTTCCACTTCTCCGATGCCCTCCTGCTATCGATCGATCCAAAGGCCGTCACGATGCGCCTGCTCGATCACGTCGTGGATCATGGCCGCATCCGCTGGATCGGCACGCATTTCCTCGATGGAAGCGACTGGCGATCCATTCTTGCTCCCGTGGATAAGTCATATTCCCACGCGGAGATCGTCGAGCTTTGCAAGAACCGGGAAAACTTCCGGAATGGACCGCGTTACAAGCGATATGCCGAGCGGATCGCCAAGGGAGAAACGGTCCGCCGCAACCGCATAGCGCTCGACACCACGGACAAGCTCGACGGCTATTTTGAATACTATCTCGCCCTGATCTCTGATATCCAGAAGAACGGCATCGTGCCGCATTCCGATCTTGGCTTGCGCGGCCAGACCGGCCACCGGCACCGCTGGACGCGCACATTCTGGCAGGACTTCGCCGAACGCGATATCGGTATCGCGATTGACGCCGATGGCCGGCTCGTGCGCCACACCAATGGCAAGCACCGCATGGCGGTGGCGCTCGCCCTCGGCCTGCCGCGCATTCCCGTCGAGATCCGCCTGGTGCATGCACGCTGGCTGCAACGCCAATCCGAAAAGCTCGGCCTCCCGCCGAAAGATGCGCTTCTCGCAACGCTGGAAGACGCCCGCGCCAACGGCTGGCCGGCAAGATAAAGGCCCGGCGAACCGGGCCTTTCTGCAAATCTCAGCTTACGAAACCTCAGACGGCCGGGCGGCTTTTCAAGAGGTCGCGGATTTCCGTAAGGAGCAGAACGTCTTCCGGCGGCGGCGCGGGCTCGGCCGCACCTTCCGCCTTTTCCCTTTCCAGCGACGCACGCATGCGGTTCACGCCCTTGATCATCAGGAAGATGATCCAGGCGAGGATGACGAAGTTGATGAAGACGGTGATGAAATTGCCGTAAGCGAAGACGGCGCCCTGCTCGCGGGCGGCAGCCAGCGACGTCGCCGTCACATTGCTCGACAGCGCGATGAAATAGTTGGAAAAATCGAAACCGCCCCCTGTCAGCGCACCGACGATCGGCATGACGAGGTCGTTGACGACGGATTCGACGATCTTGTTGAAGGCTGCACCGATGATGACACCCACCGCAAGGTCCATGACATTGCCGCGGGCGATAAACGCCTTGAACTCATTGAGCATAAGCCTCTCCTTTTGCTGCGACGCAAAAGCAAACTAGTGCAGTTTTTTGCAGGAGGAAACTGCACTCCATCAATATTGAGGGGTTTATCCGCGACGTCTTTCCCGCCTCAGACCTTCGGCGCAATTTCCTTCGCGCCCGCTTTGCCCTATTCTGGCTGCAAAGGCCGATGGACTGCGGGAGGAAGCATGCCGGGCTCGCTGATATTCGCGCTCGCGCTCGCCTATCTCTTGCTGCTCTTTGCGGTCGCAAGCTACGGCGATCGCAAGGCAAAACGCTCCGAGCGCGCCGTCAAGGGCCGCCCGCTCGTCTATGCGCTGAGCCTTGCGATCTACTGCACGTCTTGGACCTATTTCGGCGGCGTGGGCCTCGCGACGACTCATGGCCTGGAATTCGCCGGCATCTATATCGGCCCGATCCTGATGTTCACGCTCGGCATGCCGCTGATCCGCCGCATCGTGACGCTGGCCAAATCCGAACGGCTTACCTCGATCGCCGATTTCGTCGCCGCCCGCTACGGCAAGAACCCCGGTGTCGCCGCCGTCGTCGCGCTCATCTCGCTGATCGGCTACATCCCCTATATCGCGCTCCAGCTGAAAGCCGTGTCGAGTTCGGTTTCGGCCATGGTCGATACGACCGGCTTCGGCATCGCTGCCTCCGGCGGGCTCATCGACCTGCCGCTGGTCGTCACGCTCTTCCTCGCCTGCTTCGCCATCGTCTTCGGCACGCGCCATACGGACGCGACCGAGCACCAGGATGGCCTGATCCTCGCGATCTCGATGGAATCGCTGGTCAAGCTCATCGCCATCGCCTCCGTCGGCCTCTACGTGCTCTATGTGATGTTCGACGGGCCGGGCGATCTCTGGCGAGAAGCCTCGCAGAACGAGCGCGTCATGCAGGCGCTGACCTACGAGACGCCGGTGGCGCGCTGGGTCCTGCTCATCGTGCTCTCCGCCTTCGCCATCATCATGCTGCCGCGCCAGTTCCATGTGACCGTGGTCGAAAACCGCACGGCCGGCGAACTGCGCACGGCCGGCATCCTCTTCCCGCTCTATCTCGTCGCCATCAATCTCTTCGTGCTGCCGGTCGCCATCGGCGGCGTCATGACCTTCAACGGATCAGGCGACGGCGACCTCTATGTGCTGACCCTGCCCTTCGCGCTCGACCAGCCGGTGCTGACGCTGATCGCCTTCGTCGGCGGCTTTTCCGCCGCCACCGCCATGGTCATCGTCGCCTCGGTGGCGCTCTCCATCATGGTGTCGAACGACATCGTCATTCCCGTCGTGCTCCGGCGAAATCTCATCGGCGGCGTCGAGCAGCAGGACGACCTGTCACGCATGCTGCTCATCATCCGCAGGCTGGCGATCTTCTTCGTGCTGCTGCTGGGTTATGCCTATTACCGCGCCGCCACCGCCAATGCCGGCCTCGCCTCGATGGGCCTGCTCGCCTTTGCCGCCGTCGCGCAGGTGGCCCCGACCATGCTCGGCGGCCTGTTCTGGCGCAATGCCAATGCGCGCGGCGCCATGGCCGGCATGATCTCAGGCCTCGTCGTCTGGGCCTATCTGCTGTTCCTGCCGAGCATCGGGGTGGCCGACAATGCCTATGTCGCCGAAACCATTCTCGGCTTCCTCTTCCCCGGCTCCACCGTCTTCACCGGCGCCAATGCCGATCCGCTTGTCAACGCCACCCTCGTCGCGATGATGGTCAATATCGGCGCCTATGTCATCGGCTCGCTGACACGCAACCCGACCTCGCTGGAGCGCTTGCAGGCAGGCACCTTCATCCGTTCCAAGCCCCGCCTCGAACGCGCCTTCCGCGGCCGCCGCACGAAAGTCACCGTGCGCGACCTCAAGAGTACCATCGGCAAATATCTCGGCGAGGAGCGCATGCAACGCTCCTTCCACACCTATGAGCGGCAGGTCGGCCGCTGGCTGGAGGACAATGCGCCGGCCGATGCGGCCATCGTGCATTTCTCCGAGCAGCTGCTCGGCAGCGCCATCGGCTCCTCCTCCGCCCGGCTCGTGCTTTCCCTCGTGCTCCAGCGCATCGACGACACGCCGACGGACACCGATTGGCTGCTCGATCAGGCCAGCGAGGCGCTGCAATACAATCAGGACATGCTGCAGACGGCACTCGGCCAGATGGACCAGGGCATCGCCGTCTTCGACAGTGCCGGCAACCTCACCGTCTGGAACCGCCGCTTTCGCCAGTTGCTCGACCTGCCGGAATATGTCGGTCAGGTCGGCTTTCCGCTTTCCGACATCGTGGAGATCCTCGCCGAGCGCGGCGATATCGCGGAAGAGGAACGCGCGGCCACCATCACGCGCACCATGACCTATGACGAGCCCTTCGCGCTGGTGCTGGCGGGCGGCGAGCGCATCGTGGAAGTGCGCACCAATGCCATGCCGGAAAAAGGCTTCGTCTCCACCTATACCGACATCACCGACCGTGTCGCCGCCGACCGCGCGCTGAAACAGGTCAACGAGACACTGGAACACCGCGTCGCCGAGCGCACCGCCGAACTCACCCGCGTCAACACCGAGCTTGCCGAAGCGCGCGCCGCCGCCGAGGAGGCCAATATCGGCAAGACCCGCTTCTTCGCCGCCGCCGGGCACGATATTCTCCAGCCGCTCAATGCCGCCCGTCTCTATTCCTCCTCACTGGTCGAACGACTCGGCGAAACGGAAAACCGCGAGATGATCCACAACATCGATTCCTCGCTGGAATCGGTGGAGGCGATCCTCGGCGCCGTGCTCGACATTTCCCGCCTCGATACCGGCGCGATGAAGCCGCGCGTGCAGACGGTGGCTCTGAAGGACCTGCTGAAGCGCATCGAGACCGACTTCGCGCCAATGGCGCGCGCGAAGAACCTTAAGCTGACCGTGCTCTCCAGCTCGCTCGCTATCCGCACCGACCCGAACCTTCTGCGCCGCGTCGTGCAGAACCTCGTGTCGAACGCCATCAAATACACCCATTCCGGCAAGGTGCTGGTCGGCGTGCGCCGCAAGGGCGGACAGGCCGTGATCCAGGTGCTCGATTCCGGCATCGGCATTCCCGCGTCGAAATTCCGCACGGTGTTCAAGGAATTCGCCCGGCTCGACGAGGGCGCGCGCACCGCGCCGGGCCTTGGCCTCGGCCTCTCCATCGTCGATCGCATCTCGCGCGTGCTGTCGCACCCCGTCGAACTGCAATCGACGCCCGGCCGCGGCACCAGTTTCAAGGTGCGCGTGCCGATAGACGCCGCCGCCAGCCGCCACGTCGCCGACAAGCCGGCCGTGGTACCCGTCAGCGACGAGCCGCTGAAGGGCCTGCGCGTGCTTTGCATCGACAACGAACCGAAAATCCTCGACGGCATGCGCCTGCTGCTTTCCGGTTGGGGCTGCACGGTGACGCTGGCCGAATCCGTCGCGGCGGTCGAGGCGCTGGTCGCCACCGGCCCGCCGGCCGTGGATGCCGTGATCGCCGACTACCATCTCGACGACGGCACCGGCATTGCGGCCATCGGTAAACTCCGCACCGCGCTCACCCGCGAGGTCCCCGCCCTCCTCGTCACCGCCGACCGCACGCCGGAGGTGCGCGCCGAAGCCGATCGGGACAACATTCTCGTGCAGAACAAACCGGTGCGCCCGGCCTCCATGCGCGCTTGGCTGACGCAGTTTTCAGCGTTGCAGCGGGAGGCGGCGGAGTAAGATCAGGCAGCCGCCTGCGCCGCGCCGATCTTGCCGAGCTGGATGACCGCCTGGGTGCGGCTGTCGACATTGAGCTTCAGGAGGATTGCCGAGACATGCGCTTTGATGGTCGCCTCGGAGACGCCGAGCTCGTAGGCGATCTGCTTGTTGAGCAGCCCTTCGGCCAGCATGGCGAGCACGCGCGATTGCTGCGGCGTCAGCGTGCGCAGCCGTGCGATGAGATCGGCGACCTCGCCGTCCTGCTCCGGCCCGCGCACATAACCGCCGGGCGTATAGATATTGCCGGCCAGCACCGAGCCGATGCCCTCGCGGATATCCTCGATGGAGGCCGATTTGGAGATGAAGCCGGAGGCGCCGAGATCGAGCGCGCGGCGGATGGTGACGGGATCGTCGCTCGCCGAGACGATCACGACGGGCAGGCTCTGGAATTCGGCACGCAACGAAATGAGGCCCGAGAGGCCGCTGACGCCGGGCATGGCGAGATCGAGCAGCAGCAGGTCCGCATTGGCATTGGTTTCGGCGGCCTTGCGCGCCGCTTCGAAATCGCCGGCCTCGACGATATCGGGATTGCCCTCCATGCCCGTCAGCGCCTGCTTCAAGGCGCCGCGAAACAGCGGATGGTCGTCCGCGATGATGATCGTGAGTGCCGATGCCATGCGCTCCCTCCCAAGAGTAAATGGCCCAAAAGTATAGGACCTGATGACGGAGGCGGCGCGGGCGCAGGCTCTCCGTCAGGTCTTCTGCGGGTCCGTGCCTTTCTCGGGAACGGCTTTCTCCTCTCCGTCCTCGAGATTTTTCACGATGCCCATGAACCTTTGCATCATCTTTTCCATGACGGTCATGGTCCGGTCAATCTCTTCATCCGTCGGCAGCGACGGTTTTGCATCCGTCAGGCCGGTTGTGCCGCCCTTTTCCAGCGCCTCGACGCGCCTGGTCAGCAGATCGAGCTCCTTCTCGAAGGCCGCGCGCTCGTCGGCGGCCATACGGCAGACGATCTGGCCATCCTTTTCGCGGCAGAGCGAGATATCGCCCGAGGCGGTGTCGAGACGGATGAAACCGGTCTCGGTCTTTTCCATGCGGTAGCGGCCCTCGCCATCCGCATGGGCGGAGCCGGCGAGGATGAGGGCGGCGAAGGTCAGGGGCAGGGCAGAGATTCGCATGCAAAATCCTCCAAGAGCCGGTTTCCGGGGCTTTCACCGGTGGACATCTGCCGTTCTTTCCGGCAAGCGCTACCCTAAAGACGGCAGGCAAGGGAGAAACGGACGCAATGGCCAAAACAATCTACAAGATCGTTCCGGCAAGTCTGTGGCAAAATGCCAAGGCGGCCGGGATTTTCGAGGGCGCCGCCATCGACCTGACCGACGGCTACATCCATTTCTCCACCGCGCCCCAGGCGAAGGAAACCGCCGCCCGCCATTTCGCCGGCCAAACGGACCTGCTGCTCGTGGCCGTGGATGGCGACGCGCTCGGTGAAAAACTGGTCTTCGAGACCTCGCGCGGCGGCGATCTCTTCCCCCACCTTTATGCTGCGCTGACTCTGTCCGCCGTGCTCTGGGAAAAGCCCCTGCCGCTCGGCGTCGATGGCGCCCACCAGTTTCCGGAGATGCTGTGATGTCGCTGCTTTCGACCCTCGGCCGCAAGGGCCTCTTCCTGTTCGATCCAGAAACCGCGCATGGCCTGTCGATCGCCGCGCTGAAGACCGGCCTCGTGCCCGCCTGCCCCGCCAGGGCCGATCCGCGGCTGGCCCAGACCGTCGCCGGCGTCACCTTCCCCAACCCGATCGGCCTCGCCGCCGGCTACGACAAGAATGCCGAAGTGCCGGAAGCAATGTTGCGCCTCGGCTTCGGCTTCACCGAGATCGGCACCGTGACGCCGCGCGCGCAGGACGGCAATCCGAAACCACGCATCTTCCGCCTCGTCGAGGACGATGCCGTCATCAACCGCCTCGGCTTCAACAATGAAGGCCATGCCGCCGCGCTGGAACGGCTGAAGGCCTGCCGGCGCGATGCGCTGATCGGCGTGAATATCGGTGCCAACAAGGACAGCGAGGACCGCATCGCCGACTACGTGGCAGGCATCCGCACCTTCTACGATGTTGCGCGCTACTTCACCGCCAACATCTCCTCGCCCAACACGCCGGGCCTGCGCGACCTGCAAGCGAAGGAAAGCCTGCATGCGCTGCTCTCCGCCGTGCTTTCTGCCCGCGCCGAAGAGGCGACGCGCAGCGGCCGCCAGGTTCCGGTCTTCCTGAAGATCGCGCCCGATCTCACCGAAGAAGGCCTCGACGACATCGCCGAGGTGGCGCTCGCCCATCCGCTTGACGGCCTCATCGTCTCCAACACGACCCTGTCGCGCGCCGGCCTGCGCAACGTCAGCCATGCGGGCGAGGCCGGCGGCCTCTCGGGAAAACCGCTCTTCGAAAAGTCCACGGTGGTGCTGGCCAAGATGCGCAGGCGCGTCGGAGAAACCCTGCCGATCATCGGCGTCGGCGGCGTCTCCTCGGCGGAGACGGCGGCGGAAAAGATCCGGGCGGGCGCCAACCTCGTGCAGCTCTATTCCTGCATGGTCTATGCCGGCCCGACCCTACCGGGCGAGATCGTCACCGGCCTCTCGCGAATTTGTGATCGCGAGCAGATCGCTTCGATTTCAATGCTTTGCGGCACCCGCACCGATCATTGGGCCAATCGCAGCCTTTAAACGTCACACCGGAACCAAAGTCCTCCCGCAGGGTTTAACTCTTGCGGGTGGAGTGTTCGGCAAAAGCCGAATCGCATCGACGGTAGCCTGCACCGATCCCGCCGCATAAGGGCCAAAAGGCCAGGAAGGGACGATACCATGGATGACCAAAGCGAACGGATCCGCAAAAGGGCGCACGAGATCTGGGAAGAGGAAGGCCGGCCGGAAGGCCGCGAATATTCGCACTGGCTGCGCGCCAGGGCCGATATCCAGGCAGAGGACGGCGAAAAGCCGACACGGCCGGAAAGCCCGCTTGATTTCCTGGGTCTCAGTATCGGACGCATTCAGCCGGCCTAAAGGCCGGCCCTCTGCCGGAGATCATCTCCGGTCCGCCAAGGAGAACTGCCGGCCGGCGAGCGCCGGCAGGCGCATCGCCAGGAAACTCCCCCGGAAAGCCAGGAAGAGATTGAGCGCCAGCCACAGGCCGTGATTGCCCAACAGCGGCACGAAGACAGCGAGCGCGGCGAGATAGCCGATAAAGGCCGCCAGCATCATGTTGCGCATGGCGCTCGACCAGGTCGCGCCGATGAACACGCCATCCATCTGGAAGGCGAGCGCCCCAGTGATTGCCGTCAGCGCCGCCCAGGGCAGATATTTCACCGCTTCGGCCCGCACGCTTTCCGTCGTCGTCAGCAGGCCGACAATATTGGCTCCGAAGATCAGGAAAAGCCCGGTAGTGACGACGCCGAGGCCGAGCGACCAGAGGAAGGTGAGTTTGACAGCCCTGTCGAAGGCTGGCCGGAAATTCGCTCCGAAGGCGCGGCCGACGAGCTGCTCGGCCGCATTGGCGATGCCGTCCAGATAGTAGCCGGCGACGAGGAAGATGTTCATCAGAACGGCATTGGCGGCCAGCACCAGCGGCCCCATGGACGAGCCGATGCGGGTCATGATCGCGAAGGCGCCGATCAGCACGAAGGTGCGGATCATGATGTCGCGGTTGAGCGAAAACAGCGCCTTCAGCCGCGCCGGCGCAAAGATTTCCGCTCGCGAGGGACGGTCGGCGCGTTCGAAGCGCGAGACGACGATGGCAAGGCCCGCCAGCGTGCCCACCGTTTCGCCAGTGAACGTGCCCCAGGCGATGCCGGCAATGCCCCAGCCGAACCCAAGGCCAAGCGTGATCGACAACACGATGTTGATGCCGTTGATGATCGCCTGCAGCAGGAGCCCCGTCATGCCCTGCCCGCGCCCGAGCACGAAGCCGAGGAGCGCATAATTGGCGAGCGCCATGGGGGCGGAGAGCACGCGGATCATGAAATAGGTCGAGGCGACCTCGGCCACTTCCGGCGTCGGCGCCATCAGGAAAAGTCCGCCTGACAGCAGGAGCGGCGAGAGCAGCATCAGCACCAAGCCCGAACAGAGCGCGATGGTGAGCGAACGCCAGTAAACTGCCTGCTCTTCGCGCCTATCGCCACGGCCGAAGGCCTGCGCCACCAGTCCGGTTGTCGAGGCGCGCAGGAAATTGAAGCTGCCGAGCAGGAGATCGAAGATGACGGCGGCGACGGCCATGCCGGCCAGCGCATCCGCCGAGCCGAGCCGCCCGGCCACCGCCGTGTCCGTCAGGCCGAGCAGCGGCGTCGTGAGAAAGCCGAGCGTCATGGGAATGGCGATCGCCAGCACCAGCCGGTGCGTCACCTCGAAGGGACCGGACCCATCGTTTTCGCTTACCGCCGTGGCACTCATGCAAACTCCCCCTCAGGCCGGCCCTCTTTCGCGTCCATCCGGATCGGCGTCACCGGCAGGAGACGCAGCGAGCGGACCATCGCGGCGGTCTGCGTCTTGTATTTGAGAAAATGCGGCGTGGCGAGGTGCGACTGATAGGCCGCCTCGTCGGAATAGACCTCCAGAAGCCGCACCCTCTCCGGCGCCTCGTCCAGCGAGACCGCATGCAGCATCAGCACCCCCGGCTCGAGCCGCAACGAAGCTTCGATCTCCTCGGCGAGCAGCGCCTTGTAGGCGTCGAGCTGCGCGGGATCGATCTCCAGATCCGCCATGCGCACGATCCTGCCGCCCATGCGTGCTCCTCAGCCTGACAGCACCATCGCCCAGTACGGCCGCCCGCCCGATGCCGGATTGGAAACGACCGCGACGCCGAGGCCGCGATAGCTGGCGCCCAGCATGTTGACGAGATGTTTCGGCGAGCGATACCAGGCGTCGAAGGCTTCCGCGGCATTATCCTGTCCGACGGCAATGTTTTCCGCCGCCGGCAGCGCGACCTCCATGCCTTTCATGCGCTTCAAAAAGTTCGCGCCGAAGCCGATATTGTGTTCCATCTTGCCGGCGGAGGCCATGCGGCTTGCCTGGTCCATGGCGGCAAGCTGCGCCTGCTTGTCGATGACGAGCGCTGACAGGCCACGTTCGGCGCGGAGCTTGTTGACGAGGCCGAGGGAGGCGGCCGTCTGGTCGCTGCCGGTGCCGGCCGAAGGCGCCAGCACGCTGGTGGTGGAACAGCCGGCGGCGAGCGCCGCGATGGCCGCCGCCGAGGCGGCAAGGAAGGTGCGACGGGTCAGCATGGTCAGCGGCGATAGCTCAGAAGGCGGATGAGGATGAAGACGGGAATGACGATGACGGCGCCGAGCAGCAGGTAATCGCCGAGGCGGCCGAGCGTCTTGAAGCCGGTATTCCACAGGTCGAGGATGAAATCGCGCGCCGCAAAGAGGATATCATCCGGATAGAGCCCGAAGATCGACATCAGGAAGCCGACGGCCACCGACAGGATCAGGAGCTTGATGAGCACGCGCAGCGGGCTATCGCCCAGAAACCCGTTCACGCCATTCGACATCCGCTGATTCTCCATAAATTCGTTTGCACCTGAGATAAGCGCTCGGGTCTCCTGCCGCAAGCAAAGGCCGCTCACGAGAATTCGCTTGCCTTTTAGCGCGGCCCTGCCATTTAGCGCCATCCGTTTCCCGTTTCCGAGCCCCCATGACGAGCCCGCATTTCTCCTCCGGCGATCTCATCGCCGACCGCCGCGCCGATTATGCCCGCATGTTTGCGGAATCGGGCGAGTTCGCGGAGGCGCAGGAAATCATGGAACAGGCGCTCGAACAGGTACCGGGCTGGGCCGCCGGCTGGTTCCGGCTCGCCGAATATGCCGAGAAATCGGGCCGGAAGGAGGCAGCCGCCGCCGCGCTTGAAAAGGTCATCGCGCTGGACCCATCCGACATTTTCGGCGCCAGCCTGAAACTCGCCGTTCTTGGCGCCGCGGAAATCCCGTCCACCCCGCCGATGCAGTATGTCGAACGCCTCTTCGACGACTATGCAGACCGCTTCGACACAGCGCTGGTCGAGCGGCTGGACTACACCGTGCCGCAGACGCTCGCAAAGCTCGTGCGCAAACATGCCGGCGACAATGCGCAGTTCGGCCTTGTGGCCGATATCGGCTGCGGCACGGGTCTGTTCGGCGTCGAATTCCGCGCCCATGCCTGCCGCCTTGAAGGCTTCGACCTCTCCGCCGGCATGCTGGCCAAGGCCGAAGAGAAGGCGATCTACGACCATCTCGCGCAGGCCGACCTGTCATTGCCCGCGACGGAAAGCGGGCTCTTCGGTGATCTGCCGGACGCCCGCGCCGACCTCGTCAGCGCCGCCGACGTGCTGATGTATCTCGGCGATCTCGGACAGGTGTTTGCGAGCGTCGCGCGGCTGGCCAAGCCCGGCAGCCTCTTCGCCTTCTCCGTGGAAGATGGCGGCGATGGCGACGCGCCTTTGCTGCGCGCGTCGCTGCGCTATGCGCACCCTGAAGCTTTCATCCTCCGGCGAATGGCCGAAAACGGCTTCGATCTGCTCGCGCTGGAAAAGAGCGTGATCCGCCAGGATGGCGGCCAGCCGGTGCATGGCCTGCTGTTCCTTGCCCGGCGCCAGCTATAGGCGTCGCGCAAAAAGTCATAGGCTTCACGCAAGCGGCGACGCCCTATACAACGAACAAAGACCATCGGAGATCGGCCATGGACGGCGACAAGCGGCGTTTCGGCTTCTGGAATCCCACACCCACCCGCCACACGCCGCTGGAAGATGCGCAGGGCCTGTTTGCGAGCAGCATGATCGCAGCCCTCGGCCTGGCGCTGATGAGCAGCGCCGGGCTTGTCGCCAGCGGCACCGCCGGCGTCGCCTTCATCCTGCATTACCTCACGGGCGTCAGCTTCGGCATCTTCTATACCGTGGTGAACATCCCGTTCTACGTGCTGGCGCTGAAGCGCCTCGGCTGGGCCTTCACCATCAAGACCGTGCTTGCGGTGACCATGACCTCCATCATCACCGAGTTCCAGCCGCATTTCGTGCGCATCGAGAGCATCGACCCGATGTGGACTGCGGTGCTGGCCGGCATCCTGCTCGGCTTCGGCCTGCTCGGCCTTTATCGCCACCGCGCCAGCCTCGGCGGCGTGGGCGTGCTGGCGGTCTATCTGCAGGAGCGCTTCGGCATCCGCGCCGGCCTCGTGCAGCTCGCCTTCGATCTCTTCGTGCTGATCGCCGCCTTCGCCGTCGCCGCCCCCTTCATCGTGCTCTGCTCGGTCGTCGGCGCCGTGGTGCTGAACCTCTTCCTCACGGTCAATCATCGCGCGGATCGCTATATCGCGATGTAAGCCCCAAACGCATTCGGCCCTCCCGGAGACCGGGAGGGCCGAAGACCTGCTTGGGTCAGGTCGTAAGCGTCGAATGCTTAGTCGAACTGCATGCTGCCCGGATCGGAATCGCCGTAGCGGTTGGCGCCGGGATCAGCCAGCTGCTCGTTGGTCTCGTTCGGGACCTGACGCGAGGTGTCGTTTGACGTGATGGACGCCGTCGTGCCCATATCAAGGTTGTTGACCGCGGGGTTCATCACTTCCTGGCCGGCATTCGGGCCGGACTGGATGATGTCGGTGCGGCCGACATAGGGGTTTTCGGCCAGTGCCGCGCCTGCAGAAAACGAAAGGGCGGCCAGAGCAAGAACAATCTTCTTCATGGGAATTCTCCTATCAGTTTCTCTGTCACGGGGCTGTAAACGGGAGGCCTGCGTGAAAAGTTTCATCTTTCTTCCGCGGTAACGGCCTCGTGTAGACGATGTGAAACGCTGGCATCGCCTTGAAAGCCGCGCGTTTCAGCGGTTCGCCGAGATTGTTGCCGGGAACGCTTTTCTTTCCGCCCGCGTGAATTAGCTTAACGCCGTGCCCGATTCTCATCTCAGCCATGCCGCCCAAGGCCTCTCTTTGCTGCCCCCGCCCTTCACCCGCTGGTTCGCGGACAAGGGCTGGCAGCCGCGTACGCATCAGATGGAGCTGCTCGCCCGCGCGAATACCGGTGAGAGCCTGCTGCTGATCGCTCCGACCGGCGCCGGCAAGACGCTCGCCGGCTTCCTGCCGGCGCTGACCGATCTCACCCATCGCGGAAAAATCCCGCCGGGCTCCGCCTTCACCGGCATCCACACGCTCTACATTTCGCCGCTCAAGGCGCTCGCTGTCGATATCGAGCGCAACCTGATGAAGCCGGTCTCGGAGATGGACCTGCCGATCACAGTCGAAACGCGCACCGGCGACACGCCGCAATCCAAACGCCAGCGCCAGCGGCTGAACCCGCCGGACATCCTTCTGACAACGCCCGAACAGGTCGCGCTGCTCATCGCCAATGGCGAGGCGCCGCGTTTCTTCAAGGACCTGAAATACGTCATCTTCGACGAGCTGCACTCGCTCGTCACCTCCAAGCGCGGCCATCTGCTTTCACTGGGTCTCGCGCGCCTGCGCCGCCTGGCGCCCGGCCTCAAAACCATCGGCCTCTCCGCCACCGTCGCCGAGCCGATGGACCTTCGCCGCTGGCTGGTCGCGCAAACTCCCGACGCGGAACACCATGCCGGCCTCGTCACCGCACCCGGCGGGGCCAAGCCTGTCATCACTATCCTCAAGAGCGAGGCGCGCGTGCCCTGGTCGGGCCATCAGGCGAAATATGCGATGCCCGAGGTCTATGAGGCGATCAAACAGCACAAGACATCGCTGCTCTTCGTCAACACCCGCAGCCAGGCTGAAATCCTGTTCCAGGAACTCTGGAACATCAACGAGGACACGCTGCCGATCGCGCTGCATCACGGCTCGCTCGATGTCGGCCAACGCCGCAAGGTGGAGCAGGCGATGGCGGAAAATCGGCTGCGCGCCGTCGTCGCCACCTCGACGCTCGACCTCGGCATCGACTGGGGCGATGTCGATCTGGTTATCCATGTCGGCGCGCCCAAGGGCGCTTCGCGCCTTGCCCAGCGCATCGGCCGCGCCAATCACCGCATGGACGAGCCGAGCCGCGCCATCCTCGTGCCGGCCAATCGCTTCGAGGTGATGGAGTGCCAGGCGGCGCTCGACGCCAACTATTTGGGCGCGCAGGACACGCCCCCCGTCGGCGAAGGCGCGCTCGATGTGCTGGCCCAGCATGTGCTGGGCATGGCCTGCGCCGCCCCCTTCGACGAGGATGCGCTGTTTGCCGAAATCACCTCCGCCTCGCCCTATGCCGATCTCCCGCGTGAAAAGTTCGGCCGCATCGTGCAGTTCGTCGCGACCGGCGGTTATGCGCTGAAGACCTATGAGCGCTATGCCCGCATCCGCAAGACGGCGGACGGCCTCTGGCGCGTCTCCAATCCCGGTGTCGCCCAGCAATACCGCCTCAATCTCGGCACCATCGTCGAAATGCCGATGCTGAACGTGCGCATGGTGAAACGCGGTGCGAAAGGTGCGGTCGGCCGCGGCGGGGCGTCGCTAGGCAAAGTGGAAGAGTATTTCCTCGAAATGCTTTCGCCCGGCGACACCTTCCTGTTCTCCGGCAAGGTGCTGCGTTTCGAAGGCATCCGCGAGAACGAATGTCTCGTGAGCCAGGCCTTCTCGCTCGACCCGAAGGTGCCGGCCTATGCCGGCGGGAAATTCCCGCTCTCCACCTATCTCGCAGATCAGGTGCGCGCGATGCTGGACGATCCGCAGCGCTGGGGTGCGCTGCCCGATCAGGTGCGCGACTGGCTCGCCTTGCAGCGCGATATCTCATCGCTGCCGAAGCGCGACGAGCTGCTGATCGAAACCTTTCCGCGCGGCAGCCGCCACTACATGGTCGCCTATCCCTTCGAAGGTCGCCTCGCCCACCAGACGCTCGGCATGCTGCTCACCCGCCGGCTGGAACGTGCCGGCCGCCGGCCGCTCGGTTTCGTCGCGACCGACTATTCGCTCGCCATCTGGGCGCTGGACGATCTCGGCACGTCCTTCGCCATTGAGCGCCCGTCGCTTTCGGATCTCTTCGACGAGGACATGCTGGGTGACGATCTCGAAGCCTGGCTCGATGAAAGCTTCATGCTGAAGCGCACCTTCCGCAATTGCGCCGTGATTGCCGGTTTGATCGAGCAGCGCCATCCGGGCAAGGAAAAGACCGGGCGGCAGGTCACGGTCTCCGCCGACCTGATCTACGATGTGCTGCGCAGCCACGAGCCGGACCACATCCTGCTCGAAGCCACCCGCAACGATGCGGCGGCGGGGCTTTTGGATATTCAGCGATTGGGCGATATGCTGATGCGAATCAAAGGCCATATTACCCATCGGCGGCTCGACCGTATCTCGCCGCTCGCCGTGCCGATCATGCTGGAAATCGGCAAGGAGACGGTGGCGGGCGACGCGCAGGATTCGCTTCTGGCTGAAGCCGCCGAAGACCTCATCGCCGAGGCCACGGGCGAAGACAATATTTAGGACGTGACGAACGCGCATGCAGAGACTGGCGCTGGCATCGATGGACATACAGGATTTCGGCGCGGTTTCCGCCCGCACGGTCGTTGCGGGCGTGGAAGCCGTCTGCGATCCGCTCGGCGCGCTCTACCTGCCGCAAACCCGCCTGCTCGTCGTCTCCGACCTGCATCTCGAAAAGAGCGCCGCTTTCGCGCGCCGCGGCATGATGCTGCCGCCCTATGACACGCTCGCCACGCTGAAGGTGCTGGAAGCCGTCATTACCAGGCACGACCCGGCCATCGTCGTCAGCCTCGGCGACAATTTCCACGACCGTGTCGGCTCCGCCCATCTGCCGGACATCTTCCGCAGCAAGATCGCGGATCTTGCGCGCGGCCGCGAGTGGATCTGGATCAACGGCAACCACGACCCCGACGGCACCGTCGACCTGCCCGGCCAATCCGCCGATGAACTGCACTATGCCGGCCTCGCCTTCCGCCACGAGCCGTCGCTGATTTCGCCCGCCGGCGAGATTGCCGGGCACCTGCACCCCGCCGCCACCGTCATCCGCCGCGAGAAGGCGGTGCGCCGCCCCTGCTTCGCGACCGACGGCAAACGCCTGCTGATGCCCGCCTTCGGCCTGATGACCGGCGGGCTGGATCTGCGCCACAGGGCGATGACCGGCCTGTTCGACCGGCAAGCCCTCGTCGCCCACATGCTCGGCCGCGACCGCATCTACTCGGTGCGCTTTTCCAACCTGCGCGGCTGACATTGCTGGACACCGAAACCGCTTGTATCATGCAAGCAGTTTTGGAGATCCCGATGAAAGACACGAACCGGTCCGGCTGCCCGATCAACCTGACGCTGGAAATTCTCGGTGATCGCTGGAGCCTGATCGTGCTGCGCGACATGATGTTCGGCAACCGCCGCCACTTTCGCGAGCTTTTGACGAAATCGGAAGAAGGCATCGCCTCCAACATTCTGGCCGACCGGCTGAAACGCTTGGTCGCGGAAGGGCTGATCACCAAGGAGGACGATCCGAGCCACAAGCAGAAGGCGATCTACAGCCTGACCGAGATGGGCATCGCGCTGGTGCCGGTCTTTGCCATGATGGGCGCCTGGGGCCGGCGCTTCCTGCCCGTCACGGAGGATTTGTCGATCCGCGCCGAACTGCTGGAGGACGGCGGCCCCGCCATGTGGGCAGCCTTCATGGAGGAGCTGCGCACCATACATATGGGCGCCCCGGCACCTGCCCGTTCCGTCTTCGGCGAGTTGCAGGCCGCCTATGAGGCGACCGTGGCGCGGCGTGCCGGCTGATCAATCCTTGCGGAAGACCACGCTGGCGAGCCAGCCGGTCAAGAGCGCCAGCGTCACAGAGAAGAGGCCGTAGGCCAGCGAATTGTTGTAGGCGGCGTTCGAAATCATTTGCTCGATGCCGGTCTTCATGACGCGCAGCGGCAGCGCCTTTTCCGCGATGAACACGCCGTCGCGGAAGAGATGGGCGCGCACCACATGGGTGCCGTTCGGCACGCTGGCCGGCAGCTTGACGGTCGCCTTGAACAGGCTGGCGCTGATGAACTGCACGCCACCGGGATCGCGCTGGTAGAAGCCGCCGCTTTCCTTCAGCCGGCGGAACGCGTCGCGGAACTCCGTGATGTTGCTGCCGTCGCCGACATAGCCGATCGGCGACAGGCGGATATGCTGGATGCCGACGCCCACGCCGTTCAGCATGGCCGTCGGCGCGATCGTCTCGACATCGCGGGTGCTCGACAGCGAATAGGATTCCGGTACGAGCTCGAAGGTCATCGAGCGACGGTTGACCCAGATGCCGAAGATGCGCTCCTTGACGCGTACCGTGTTGTTGTCCTTCGGGCCTTCCAGCGCCACGACGATATCGTATTTGCCCTGGGCGAGCAGCGACGAGTCGTACCCCTCGATGGCGCCGAAGATCGTCAGGTCCGCGCCGCGGAAATCCGAGGAAATGGCGATCTCGTCGGTGGAAATGCCGATCTCCAGCTTTTCCGGGAAATTGACGGGCTTGCCCTCCAGCACCTGCGCGCCGGCCGGCACACCAAGGCCGATGAGGAGAAGGAGGGCGGCGAGCGCTCTCATCGATAGACCCCCTCGCTGACGACGGAATAGATATCGGCGGGCGTCTGCACGAGATCGACGGCAAGGCGGGCGCCGACGGCAAGCACCAGCAGTGCCAGCAGCGCGCGCAGCTGTTCGCCGCGCAGCTTCTGGCCGACGCGCACGCCATATTGCGCGCCGATGACGCCCGCGACCATCAGGATGAAGGCGAGCACGATATCGACGGCGTGGTTCGCCGTCGCCTGCACGATCGTGGTGTAGGCGGTGACGAAGATAATCTGGAAGAGCGAGGTTCCGACGACCACGTTGGTCGGGATGCGCAGGAGGTAGATCATGGCCGGCACCATGATGAAGCCGCCGCCGACGCCCATGACGGAGGTCAGGATGCCGATGCAGAAGCCGAGGCCCACGACCGGAATGACGCTGAGATAGATCTTCGATTTCTTGAAGCGCATCTTGAGCGGCAGGCGGTGCACCCAGCTGTGCTGGCCGGGCCGGCGCAGCGAGACGGGCTGGTTCTTGGCCGAGCGGCGCAGCGCCCGGATGCTTTCGAGCAGCATCAGCGTGCCGACGGTGCCGAGCAGGGCTACATAGAGCAGCGAAATGACGAGATCGAGCTGGCCGACGCTGCGCAGCAGCGCGAAGATCCAGATGCCGACGGTCGCCCCCGCCAGACCGCCGACCAGCAGCACCGTGCCGAGCTTCACATCGAGCGTGCCGCGCCGGAAATGCGACAGCGAGCCGGAGACCGAGGAGGCGACGACCTGGTTGGCGCCAGTGGCGACCGCGACGACCGGGGGGATGTTGTAGAAGATGAGCAGCGGCGTGATGAGGAAGCCGCCGCCGACGCCGAACATGCCGGAAAGGAAACCGACGGCCGCGCCCATGCCGAGAATGATGAAGATGTTCACCGACAGCTCTGCAATAGGCAGGTACACAGTCACAACGATACCCCGATCGGCAATGTTTCCGCTCTCGCGGAGGCCACGTCTCTGTCAGCCGCTGTCCCCGTCCTGCCCCTGCCGCGGCTCCTACCGGCAGGCCGTGAATGCAGACAAGCGCCCCGCCGCGGGAAGGGAACCCCTTCCATCGGCCGGTCGCGCCTCGCATCACGCAAGGATCGGTCCTCAGGCGAGCCCATGCGGCGCGCCCGTCACCCTCATCGATGAGGACGTTTCACGAACGCCTTATCATCTTGGAGAGACATGAATTTTCTACTGCATAATTCCGCAAATCGGGGCCGATTTAAGGATGAAATCGTGCAGCGCACACAAAATGCCACAACGCCTGTTGCACATCGCGATCGACGTGCGGCGTTGTGGTGAGCGTCATGCCCGCGGGGTCTGGACAAGTCAACCGGAGAAGCCCTTGCTCAGGCCCCTCCAGCAGAGTGCCGATCAGCTCGGCTGTTTGTTGCGCTTCAGAAGTTCGTTCACCAGCGCGTCGTCGATTTCGCCCGTCTCGGCCTGGCCGACGGACTTCTGGAAGGACTTGATGGCGGCGACCGTCTTCTTGCCCATCTCTCCGTCCGGCGTGCCGGCGTTGAAGCCGTTGTTGTTGAGGATGGCCTGGATGTTGCGGATGGCCTTCTTCATGTCGACGCTGGCGGTCTTGGTCGGCTTGCCGACCCATTCGTCGGGCAGTTCGGCCGAGTTCGCCTTATCGTCCAGCGCCTGCGGCTTCCACAGCTCGACCTTCGCCTTGGCGTCGGAAAGCTGCTCGGGGCGCATGGCATTCGCCACCTCGTCGCGCTTGGCACCGGCATCGCGGTCGCCGTCGCGGGCGGCGATGGCGAACCACTTGTAGGATTCGACCAGATCCTGCTTCACGCCGTTGCCACGCGCATAGAGGATGGCGAGGTTGAACTGGCTGTCACGCACGCCGAGTTCGGAGGCCTTCTGGAACCATTTCGCCGCTTCGTTGAAGTCCGGCTGCGCCGTGCCGCTGCCCGTGGCGAGCAGGACGGCGAGGTTGTGCATGGCGCTGGCATTGCCCTTGTCGGCCGCGGTCTCATAGAGCTTGCGCGCCCGCTCCAGGTCGCGTTCGACGCCCTGGCCCTTTTCGTAGAGATTGGCGAGGCGGTATTCGGCCGGGGCGAAACCGCGCGCCGCCGAAAGCTCGTACCAATGCGCGGCCTGCGCGAGGTCGGTCGCCACGCCGCGGCCATCCGTGTAGCGCGCGCCGATCTCGAACAGCGCGAGCGCATCGCCCTCGGCCGCAGCCTTGGACAGCGACGGCGGCGTGATCGCCTCGGGAACGACGATGGCCGCCGTCTCGATCGTATCGACCGGAGCCTTGTCAGCGGCAGCGGAGGTATCCGTTCCGGCAACCGGCCCGGCTTCCGGCGTCGTCACCGGTTCGAAGCCGGCGGTGTCGGCATCGCTGCCGGTCTCCGGTGCTGCGAGCATGTTGGAGCCCGACGTCGGGGTCGACTCAACGGCGGCACTCTTATCGTCGCCGGCAAGTGCATCATCCGCAGCGGCAGGATCGGCCAGTGCCTTGCTCTCGACCTTGTCTTCGGCAACGGGTGCAGCAGCCGTGTTGGCCGTCACGGCCTCGCTGGAACCAGCCATCGTTTCGGCCGGCTTGGCATCGGAATTGACGGCGGTCTGCTCGACGATGACGGGCGCGTCGTCGCCATTGATGACGGCGGTGACGAGCGGGTAGGACATGATCGCCAGAAGCACGGCGCCGACGGCGAGCAGGATTGGCCGGCGATGGCGTGCCAGCGCGGAGGCGGGCTTGTCGCCGGCCTTTGCCGGTTTCGCACCCTTCTTGCCAGGAACGACGCTGGAGATCGCGTCGGTCTCTTCGGCGGCGACCTTGGCGGCGCGGCGGGCGGCGGCGATATTCTGGGCCGCCTTGTCGCCTTCGCCCAGAACCGTCGAGCGGTTGCCCGATGCCTGGCCGGCGCGCACGCGCTCCAGGATGCGGCGGACGTCCGGCACGCCCGAACCGGGCTCCAGCAGCTGGTTGGCCTCTTCCGGCGCCAGTTCGTCGACCGGGTCGAGTGCCGGCGCCGGATCGATCTGGTGGCGCTCGGTGACGGCGGCCGTTTCCTTGCGGCCGGGCGCGAAGCGGCGCTTCAGGCCGGCCAGCAGGCCGCCCTTCGGCTGGGCTTCGGCGGCGACGAGCGCTACGGCCTGCTCAGCCTCGCCTTCGACGACCGGGCGTTCGGGAACGTCGATATGCTCGACCTCGACTTCGGCGAAGCGGCTTTCCTCGCGCGGTGCTTCGGCCTCGGCCTTGCGGGCCGCATTGCCGAAACCGTCGTCGTCGAACGGATAGTCGTTGCCATAGAGGCTGGCGGCGGGCTCTTCGGCGCGGCCGAAATCCATGGCCGGCATTTCGGCGCGAGGCATTTCCGCGCGCGGCTGGACGGCCTCGCGGCGGCCAAACGTTTCGCGCGGAGCATCGAGCTGTTCGAGACGGCCGGCGATCTGCACCAGCGTGTCGTGCAGCGCATCGAAAGTGCGCGCGGTGCGCTCCTCGCTCGAACGCGTCAGGTCTTCCAGCACGCGCAGGTCGTCGGCAAGGCCGGCGATCGCTTCCATGTCGGTTGAGGCGGCGCTGGACGGGCCGGCATGGCGATAGGCTTCCATGACGGCTTCCGCCGCCTGACGGGCGGCCTCGACGATATATTCGTCATTGGTCGCCATATAGTCTTCGATCGTCGCGAGACGGTTCTCGACGTCAGGCGACGTGCCCGCAGACGGCGTGCTGATCAGCGTGGAGAGATGGGCGATCTGTGCCTCGAGACCACGCAGGGCCTCGTGGTCACCGGCAGGCGCAACGCGCGTGGCATCGAGACGGTCGGCGATGGCCGACAGGCGGCCTTCGATCTGCGAGAAGCGATCGTCCTGGAACGGGCTGCCGACAGGCGCGGTGTCGAGATTGTCGATGCGGCGGGCCAGCGCGTCCAGACGCTCGGCGAGCACGTCGTTGACGCTGCCCTGGTCGAGCGCGTCGATCTTGCGCGAGATATCCGAGAGATAATAGGCGAGCTCATCGCTTTCGCGGGCGGGCGAGGCCTGCTGGCTCTGCTCCAGCATCAGCGACAGCTGCTCGATGCGCTCTTCGAGACGCAGCGCCGCGCGCTCGTTCGACATCTCCTCGATGCGGCCGGCCAGGGCCTCGATGCGCAGGCCAAGACCCTGGTCGGGTGCCGGCGCCGGGCGATGGGCCATGATGTCGAGCTGGCTGGCGAGATCGGCGATGCGGCCTTCCAGGCGCTGCATCATGGAATTATCGACGGAAGCCGACTGCTGCATGCGGCCGGCAGCGGCGATGGCGCGGCTGATCTCGTCGAGGCGCGTGTCGAGGCCTTCGAACTGCGAGGTGACGGCGGAGACGAAATGACGGTCGTCCGGCTGCTGCGCCTGACGGGCCAGCATGTCTATGGCGCGCGCGATCGTCTCGATCTTGCCTTCCAGCGCGTGGATCGCCGGCGTCGCGCTGATCGCGCCGATCTGCGCCTTCATCTCGTCGAGCCGGTAGGCCAGCGCCACCAGTTCGTCGTCGCGCGACTGATCGAAAATGGAGAGCTTCTGCTCGACACCGCTCCAGCGGTCTTCCATGCGGCGCACGGAATCCTCACGGGCAAGTCCGTCAAGCACGGACCGCAGCTCGTCGAACTCGACGCGCAGGCCGTCCGTCTGGCCCGACTGGCGGCCGAGCTGGCCGATGCCGGCGGAAAGGCGGGTCAGCTCCTCGCGCACGTCGTCATTGTTGCCGCGGCCCTCGGCCATCTGGCGGATGCCGCGGATTTCCGAGCGCAGCGACTGCATCTCGCGCTCGAGGCCGTCGGCGATGTCCTTCTTGAGGTCCTGGCGCAGCGAGACCAGCGCCTTGGCGATGTCTTCAACGGAATTGTCCGCGCGGGCGGGCGCGGCGATGGGATGGGCGGCATAGGCCGGCTGCTGGCCGCCATAAGAGGCTTGCTGATTTCCGTAGGCAGCATGGGCCTGCTGGGCGGCGGCGTAATGATCGGCGGAAACGGGGCGGCGTTCCACGCGCTGGGCGACGCGCTCACGGCCGCCTTCGATGGCGCGCTGGCGCTGCATGATTTCGGAGACGGGATCCTCGCGCAGCGGGATGGTGCGCTGCTGCGGCGCGTAGCGGTCCTCGCTGCGGGGACGCGTGTCGCGACCGCCGGCCATCAGACCTTCGATACGGGCTTCCAGCCCCTCGATGGTGCGATTGAGCGCGTCGAGCGAAGAGCGTTCGCCGGGACGTTGCGGGTTTCGCGATCCGTTCATCTTTCGCCTCGCTTTGGCGGCCGCCTCGGCCTGCCGGGAGATACGCTTGAAAGCGCTGCCGCCCGGCTGCGCCCTTCATTCCATTCGGCGGGATCGTCCCTGTCCGTCCCGGCCGAAGCCGGGCACCACAGGGGGAAACGAGATGATTCCCGATCCCACGCCCTCAGACGCCACAATTCATGAAGCGTGGTAAACAAGAGGTTAACCGGCCCGGAAATTTTTTAACGATTTGCTCATAGAGTAGCGTTCGGGAGGAATGGCGACCGGTTGCGGCACAGCAACCCGCCGCGACAGGCGCATCCGCATCGCGCCCCTGACATCATCCATCCCGCGCCGCCGCCTCGTCCGACGAAAAATTTGCCGCCCTCGCGTTTTGACGTTTACGCAAACGTCAAAGTTTTATAGTATCCATACCCAAGGAGCGGACTCACGTCCGCGGGATAGGTGAGGAACGCGAGCAATGCCGATCTACAAGGCCCCCGTGAATGACACGCTTTTCATCCTGAACGACGTCCTGTCGCTGGAGCGGTACAACAACCTGCCCGGCTTTGCCGACGCGACGGCCGACATGGTGGAAGCGATTACCGGCGAGGCCGCGAAGGTCGCGGAGGAAGTGCTCTTCCCCGTCAACCTCTCCGGCGACCAGGAAGGCTGTGTGCGCAACGACGACGCCACGGTGAAGGTGCCGAAGGGTTTCAAGGAAGCCTATGACCTCTACCGCCAGGGTGGCTGGATGGGTCTTGCGGTACCGGAAGAATTCGGCGGCCAGGGCCTGCCCTATGTGCTGCACACCGCCGTCGGCGAATATATGTCGTCCGCCAACATGGCACTGACCATGTATCCGGGCCTGACGCAGGGCGCGATCGCCGCGATCCTCGTGCACGGCTCCGACGAACAGAAGGCCGCCTATCTGCCGAAAATGGTCGAGGGCACCTGGACCGGCACGATGAACCTGACGGAGCCCCATTGCGGCACCGACCTCGGTCTCCTGCGCTCCAAGGCCGTGCCGCAGGCAGACGGGTCCTACAAGATATCCGGCCAGAAGATCTTCATCTCGGCCGGCGAACACGACATGTCGGAAAACATCGTACACCTCGTTCTCGCCCGTATCGAGGGCGCGCCCGAGGGCGTGAAGGGCATCTCGCTCTTCATCGTGCCGAAGTTCATTTTGAAGGACGACGGCACGCCGGGTGATCAGAACGCGGTTTCCTGCGGCGCGATCGAACACAAGATGGGCATCCACGGCAACGCCACCTGCGTCATGAACTATGACGAGGCCAAGGGCTTCCTCATCGGCGCGGAGAACAAGGGCCTCAACGCCATGTTCGTCATGATGAACGAAGCCCGCCTCGGTGTGGGCCTGCAGGGCCTGTCGATTGCCGAAGTCGCCTACCAGAACGCAGCCAACTATGCCCGCGAGCGCCTGCAGGGCCGCTCGCTGTCGGGCGTCAAGAACCCCGAGGGCAAAGCCGATCCGCTGATCGTGCATCCCGACATCCGCCGCACGCTGATGACCATCAAGGCCTGGACGGAGGGCGGCCGCGCCTTCACGCTCTGGACCGCACTGAAATCCGATATCGCCCACCGCTCCGCCGACGAGAGGGAGCGCCAGGCCGCCGACGATATCCTCGGCCTGATGACCCCCATCCTCAAGGGCGTGCTCACCGACAAGGGCTTCGACCATGCCGTCATGGCCCAGCAGGTCTTCGGCGGCCACGGCTATATCGAAGAACACGGTATGAGCCAGTATGTGCGCGATGCCCGCATCGCCATGATCTATGAAGGGGCGAACGGCATCCAGGCGCTCGACCTCGTCGGCCGCAAGCTCGGCATGAATGGCGGCCGCGCCGTCATGGCGCTCTTCAAGGAAATTAGCGATTTCTGCGAGGAGAACCGGGGTGACGAGAAACTCGCCTACTTCACCAAGCACCTCAAAAAGGGCTTGAACGACCTTCA
The DNA here is from genome assembly GCF_057798995.1 of Shinella sp. 20P9.1.1. Classification (NCBI taxonomy): domain Bacteria; kingdom Pseudomonadati; phylum Pseudomonadota; class Alphaproteobacteria; order Hyphomicrobiales; family Rhizobiaceae; genus Shinella; species Shinella sp. 20P9.1.1. The sequence goes on along the minus strand of NZ_JBYOLC010000002.1, from coordinate 241,497 downwards.
GGCCGGAACCATGTGGTTCATGCAGAACGCCATGGCCAAGCCCGACAATGCCGGCGCCGGCTCGACCGACTACATGCACCTCTTCGGCCTCGTCGTCATCGGCTATATGTGGGCCAAGATCGCCAAGGCGGCGGAAACCGGTCTTGCGGGTGGTGCCGGCGAGCGGGAGGATTTCCTGAAGAACAAGCTGATCACCGCCAAATTCTTCATGGACCGCCTGATGCCGGAAACTGCGCTCCGCAAGACCCGCATCGAGGCCGGCGCGGACACGACCATGGAACTGGCGGCGGAGGCGTTTTGAAGCCATAAGCAAGCCACATCTTCGGGGGGAGAAATGGCAACGAAAGCTGATTTGACTGATTGGGTGGTCGATGCTCTGAAGGCCAATAGCGGCACAGCGTCGATCCTCTTCGTCGCGCAACACATTTGGTCGCACCACGAAAAGGAACTCCGTGAAAACGACCTTTTCTATTCGTGGCAGTACGACATGCGATGGGCCGCGACGGAGCTGAGAAAGAAGGGCCGCCTTGTCTCCGCCGACGATGATCGGCGTGGCAAATGGACCTTGAAATAATTCCTGGTGCGTACGCGCCGATGGCGACCACATGGTTGCAGTGAGGAGAAACTGAAATGACCGACGTCTTCATCTATGATCACGTGCGCACCCCGCGCGGGCGCGGCAAGAAGGACGGCTCGCTGCACGAAGTGCCGTCCGTGCGCCTCGCCGCCAAGGTTCTGGAAGCGGTGCGCGACCGCAACGGGCTGGATACCGCCAAGGTCGACGATATCGTCATGGGCTGCGTCGATCCGGTCATGGATGCCGGTTCCGTCATCCCCAAGGCCGCCGCCTTCGAGGCCGGTTACTCGACCAAGGCCCCCGGCATCCAGCTGTCGCGCTTCTGCGCCTCCGGCCTCGACGCCGTGAACCTCGGTGCCGCCAAGATCGCCCAGGGTGCCGATGACATCGTCATCGCCGGCGGTGTGGAGAGCATGTCGCGCGTCGGGCTGGGCATGTCCGGCGGCGCTTGGTTCATGGACCCCTCGGTCAACTTCCCGGCCTATTTCATGCCGCAGGGCGTCTCGGCCGATCTCATCGCCACGAAATACGGCTTCTCCCGCGACGACGTCGATGCCTATGCCGTAGAGAGCCAGAAGCGTGCCGCCCATGCTTGGCAGAACGGCTATTTCAACAATTCCGTCGTGCCGGTGAAGGACATCAACGGCCTGACCATCCTTGCCCATGACGAGCACATGCGCCCCGGCACCGACATGCAGGCGCTCGCCCAGTTGCAGCCCTCCTTCCAGATGCCCGGCGAGATGGGCGGCTTCGAAGCCGTCGCCATCCAGGCCCATCCGGAAATCGAAGGCATCACCTACGTCCACCACGCCGGCAATTCCTCCGGCATCGTCGACGGCGCGGCCGCCGTGCTGCTCGGCTCCAAGGAAGGCGGCGCTATCCTCGGCAAGAAACCGCGCGGCCGCATCAAGGCCTTCGCCAATATCGGCTCCGACCCGGCGCTGATGCTGACCGGCCCCGTCGACGTCACGGAAAAACTGCTCGCCCGCACCGGCATGACGCTCGCCGACATCGACCTCTTCGAGCTCAACGAAGCCTTCGCCGCCGTGGTTCTGCGCCACATGCAGGCCTTCGACATCCCGCACGACAAGATGAACGTCAACGGCGGCGCCATCGCCATGGGCCACCCGCTCGGCGCGACCGGCGCGATGATCCTCGGCACCGTGCTCGACGAACTGGAACGCCGCGACCTCAACGTTGCCCTCGTCACGCTCTGCATCGGCGCGGGCATGGGCACGGCCACGATCATCGAACGGGTCTGACCATGACGCACCCGACCCGCCGCAGCTTCCTCGCCCTCATCGGAGCCGGCCTCATCGCCTCCTCCGCCGAGGCCGGCGACAGCTTCACGCTGTCGGGCACCGTTACCTATGTGGCGAAGGGCGCCATTCCGCCTGGCCGGCTGACGATCCGGCTGGAGGAACAGGGCGTCTTGGACGTCGCCGCCCGGCAGATCTCGCAGGCCACGGTCATTAGCAAGGGCAACCGGCACAGCATCCGCTTTGCGATGCGGGTCCGCCGTTCGGCGCTGCGCAAGGCGATCGATCCGGGCTTCACCATCCGCCTAGAACGGCACGGCCGGCTCATAGCCACCAACACGACGAAACAGGGATACGGCGGCCGGGGCAAGGCCTCGCTGCAGATCGAACCCATTCTCTACTGAGGGGGAACACCCATGAGCGCATACAAGAACTTTTCCATCGAGACCGACGCCGACGGCATCGCGCTGGTCACCTGGGACATGCCCGACAAGTCGATGAACGTCTTCACCGTCGAGGTGATGGATGAACTCGACAAGATCATCGACCAGGTCGTGGCCGACAGCGCCATCAAGGGCGCCGTCATCACCTCGGGCAAATCCTCCTTCTCCGGCGGCGCCGATCTCTCGATGATCAAGGCGAGCTTCGACCTCCTGAAGGACGCACAGGCGACCGATCCGGCGACCGCCGTGCAAAAGCTGTTCGACGCCACCGGCCGCATGACCTGGCTGTTCCGCAAGCTGGAAACCTCCGGCAAGCCCTGGGTCTCCGCCATCAACGGCACCTGCATGGGCGGCGCTTTCGAACTATCGCTCGCCTGCCACGGCCGCGTCGCCTCGAATGCCAAGTCGGTCAAGATCGCTCTCCCCGAGGTCAAGGTCGGCATCTTCCCCGGCGCCGGCGGCACCCAGCGCGTGCCGCGCCTTGCCAATGCGCAGGACGCGCTGCAGATGATGACGACAGGCTCGTCGCTGACGGCCGCCCGCGCCAAGGCGATGAACCTCGTGCATCAGGTGGTCGAGCCCGACCAGCTCATCCCCGCCGCCAAGCAGATGATCAAGGACGGCCTGAAGCCCGTACAGCCCTGGGACGAGAAGGGCTTCAAAGCCCCCGGCGGCGGCATCTGGACGCCCGCCTCCGCCCAGCTCTGGCCGGCCGCCCCCGCGATCCTGCGCCGCGAGACGTCCGGCAACTATCCGGGCGCACTCGCCATCCTGAAATGCGTCTATGAGGGCCTTCAGGTTCCCTTCGAGACGGGCCTGAAGATCGAGCAGCGCTACTTCACGCACGTCCTCCAGACGACCGAAGCCTTCTCGATGATCCGGTCGCTGTTCATCTCGATGCAGGAGCTCGGCAAGGGTGCGCGCCGCCCGGCCGGCATTCCCAAGGCAGAATTCAAGAAGGTCGCCGTCGTCGGCGCCGGCTTCATGGGCGCCTCCATCGCCTATGTCACCGCCGCCGCCGGCATTCCCGTCGTGCTCATCGACCGCGACCAGGAAGCCGCCGACAAGGGCAAGGCGCATTCCGAAGGCCTCGTCACCGGCGCCATCGGCAAGGGCCGCATGACGAAGGAGGACGGCGAGAAGCTGCTCTCCCTCATCAAGCCGACGCCCGATTACGCCGCGCTCGCCGATGCCGACCTCGTCATCGAGGCCGTCTTCGAGGATCGCACCGTCAAGAAGGAGGTCACGGAGAAGATCGAGGCCGTGCTGCGCGAAGACGCCATCTTCGCCTCCAACACCTCGACGCTGCCGATCACGGGTCTGGCCAAGAACTCCAAGCGCCCGAACCAGTTTATCGGCATCCACTTCTTCTCGCCGGTCGACAAGATGATGCTTGTCGAGGTGATCCTCGGCAAGGAAACCGGCGACAGGGCGCTCGCCACCGCGCTGGATTACGTCGCCGCCATCAAGAAGACGCCGATCGTCGTCAACGACACGCGCGGCTTCTACGTCAACCGCTGCGTCTTCCGCTACATGGCCGAGGCCTATGACATGCTGATCGAAGGCGTGCCGGCAGCGATGATCGAGAATGCCGCCAAGATGGCCGGCATGCCGGTCGGCCCGCTGTCGCTCAACGACGAGGTCGCCGTCGATCTCTCCTACAAGATCTTCAAGGCCTCCATCGCCGATCTCGGCGCCGAATCCGTCGATCCGCGCCATATGGAGCTGGTGACGAAGCTGGTGGAAGGCGAAGGCCGCCTTGGCCGCAAGGCAGGCAAGGGTTTTTACGACTACCCGCCGAAGCCGGCAAAGAAGAAGCTGTGGCCGGGCCTGAAAGACCTTTACCCGCAACAGAAGCCCGAAGACGTTGATATCACTGTCATCAAGCAGCGCCTGCTCGTCACGATCGCGCTGGAGGCCGCCCGCACCATGGAGGAAGGCATCGTGACCGATCCGCGCGAGGCCGATGTCGGCTCCATCCTCGGCTTCGGCTTCGCCCCCTATACCGGCGGCACGCTGTCCTACATCGACGGCATGGGTGTCAAAACCTTTGTCGCGCTCTGCGAAAAGCTTGCCACCAAATACGGCAGCCACTTCCAGCCGACGCCGCTCTTGAAGGACATGGCCGCCAAGGGCGAGACCTTCTACAGACGTTTCGCACCCGACGCCAAAAAGGCCGCTTGAGCGGAGCAACAGACACATGGATAGGGGCGGTCTTCGGACCGCCCTTTTTCGTTGCCGATCCAAAGCGCGCGGGCGAAAAATAAAATTGCTCTTATCGGCAAATGAAACGCAATAAAATTGGCGGAAGCGCCTATTTCCAGCGGCTGCCGCCGGCCGTGTCCAGAAAAAATTTCGAAAACCATTGCGTTTTTCAAAATAAACTCTATATAGAACCTATCGAAAATTGCTTGCGACCTTTGTCTTCGAGCCATCAGGCTCCGTCAGATTTCCTTTCAAGATCGATCAATAACGGACAAAATATCGTCCGCTTACACTAGCGATGGAAAGGATATCGTTATGAATACAGGTACCGTAAAGTGGTTCAACAGCACCAAGGGCTTCGGCTTCATTCAGCCTGAGGACGGCTCGACCGACGTTTTCGTGCACATCTCGGCTGTCGAACGTTCGGGCATGGGCTCGCTGAACGAAGGCCAGAAGATCACGTACGAGATCGTCCGCGACCGCAAGTCCGGCAAGAACTCGGCCGACAACCTTCGCGCCGCATAAGATTGTCGTTCCTCCTCGCTGACCACGGATGTACTGGCAGCGTCGAGTTCGAATGACGGGAGAGGTCGGGGTAACGCCCGGCCTTTTTGTTTCCCAGAGTTTTTGTTTTTGCGCATTTCCGGACGCAAGCCCGCGCAAAGGAGAATGCCATGAGCCGAAAAACCTATGCTACCGGCGATCATATCGTGCTGAAGGCCGGCCTGTCTCGCAAGACGACCGAGGAGCGAAGCTGCCGGATTGTCGGCGTTCTGCCCAACGATCACGGCGAGGTGCAGTACCGGGTGCGACTCGATGGCGAGACTTTTGAACGGCGCATCGTACAGAGCGATATCGACGCGGAAGAGACCGCCGCGCCCTCCCCGAAAAAGTCTGCGACGGTTTCGACCGCAGGAAAAGCAGGTCCGTGGTTAAAACCACTGAACATTCGCAGCGGGAAGTGATAGTAGGCTTCACGGATTTTATTTTCCGCCACCAATGCGGCCCAGGGCCGCGAGAGAAAGGACATCACTTGCAGGTTCTCGTCAGAGATAACAATGTCGATCAGGCGCTGCGCGTCCTGAAGAAGAAATTGCAGCGCGAAGGCGTTTTCCGCGAAATGAAGGCGCGTAGCGCTTTTGAAAAGCCGTCGGAAAAGCGGGCACGCGAGAAGGCCGAAGCCATCCGCCGCCAGCGCAAGCTGGCGCGCAAGCAGATGCAGCGCGAAGGCCTGCTGCCCGCGCCCAAGAAGGCCGTGCGTCCGCGCTAAGCTATCGGCAGCCGGGCAGAACGATCGTTCGCCCGGCCCGCCCCGGCCATCCTCCAGGCCACCCCGGCCGTCCTCCAGGAAGGAGAGATCATGACCGCGACCAAGGAAGCATTCTTCAACCCCGTCAAACTTTCGGCCCGCGACAAGGCCGCCGCGACGGATCAAACGGCGCGCACCATCATCGCGTCGGAAGCTACTGCACGCGATAAGAAGACCGCGCGTCTGCGCGAAATGCGCCTGCAGCAGCAGCCCGTCGAAGAGCCTGCCCGGCCCGCAGCCAAAACCAAGCGCGCCAAGGCCGCCAAATAGGCGTCCGTTCCTCCGGCCCTACTTCGTCACAGTCAGTTTGGCATGCATGCCGGCTTCGTAATGGCCCTTTATGTTGCAGAGCAGCAGATAGGTGCCGGCCTTGAGCTTGGCTTTCAGCATTCCATCGGCCCCCGGCTTCAGGTCCGACACCTCGCCGAGGCTTTTGAGCGCCTTCTCATCCACTCGGTGTTTCGCGGCGACGACGGCGACCTCCTCGTCCGGCGTCTTCAGCCGGACCAGAACCATTTCATGCGCTTCGCTGACAGCATCATTGTGCACGGCGAAGATGATGTCGCCGGCCTTCACCGTCGACTGGTCGAGTGAAAGCGTCATCGGACCGCCACCCTCCCCGCCCTCGACAACCTTGATGGTCGTCGCGGCGAAGGCGGGAGCGCTGAGGCCGATTGCGGCAAGGGCTGCAAGCGTGGCGATGCGATATGTCATGGCGTGAACCTTTCTTCGAAGCCTGCCCGTGCCTAGGACGTGTTGCTGACATCTAGCTGAATGCCACGACATGCCGGGGCCCGGCTGAGCCGGAGAAGCCCTGTTCCAACGGGAACAGCGGCATGGGTAGGGATATGAGACCTTCAGATCACCGGATGAGAGAGGCTCATCCTTAACCAATCAGGAGAGACCCCATGCGCAAGATCATCGTTTCCGCCACCGTTGCCCTTATTGCTGCCGTCTCTTTCGCAGCGCCTTCTCAGGCCGGCTATTACAGCTACGATTATCAGCCCTACTGCTTCATCAAGAAGATCAAGTCCTACGACTACTACGGCAATGTCGTCATCAAGCGCATCAAGGTCTGCCGCTAAGCGACCCCGTCTCTGACCTCCCCGAGACCCGGATGTTCCCCTGCATCCGGGTCTTTTGCCGTTCGGGTTGCGCTTTTCTTACGCCGGCCGGGCCGCGTCGGTCATCCGCACCCGCAATTCCGCCCGCGTGCCCGCGGCACGGCTCGCGTAATCGAGCTTGGCGCCGAGGCTGGAGGCCATGGCGCCGATGATCTTGGTGCCGAGGCCGGTGCCACGCACTAGGCCTTCGCCGCGCCAGCCGATGCCGTCGTCCTCGACGAAGAGCAGCGCGTTGTCGGGATCGAGCCGCGTGAAGCCGACACGCACTTCGCCGCCGGCCTCGCCATAGGCGTATTTGAAGGCATTGGTGACGAGTTCCGTCACGATGACGCCGAGCGAGACGGCACGGTCGGTCGGGACATGCAGCGGCTCCAGCGAACGGTTGAGACGCACATTGCGCCCTTGGCTCTGCAAGGAGGTATCGAGTTCGGAGAGCAGCGTGCCGAGATAGGCGCCCATATCGACATGGCGCACATCTTCCGACGTGTAGAGCCGCCGGTGAATGCCGGCGATCGCGGTGATGCGCGCCTGCGTCTCGGACAGCGCCTCCCTGACAGCCTCGTCCGAGGCGCTGGACATCTGCAGGCGGATCAACGCAGCCGCCAGCGCCAGCGAATTGCCGACGCGGTGGTTCACCTCGGCCAGCAGCACCTCGGCACGCTCCTTGGCGGCGCGGATTTCCTGTTCGGCGCGCAGTTTGGCACGCTTCAGCTCGGCATTTTCCAGTGCCTGGCCGAGCGCATTGGCGAGCAGCGGCATGAAATCGTCGCCGACCGACTTGATGACATAGTCCGCCGCACCCGCCTTCAGCGCCTCGACGGCGACCTGCGCGTCGTTCGAGCCGGTGACATAGACGACCGGCACGGCATCCGGCGCGCCGGAAAGCTCCTTGAGATAGGCAAGGCCCGTGCCCGATCTCAGGAAATGATCGAGCACGACGGCGTCGGCGCCCTCCTCGGCCAGAAGCACGCGGCCGCTCTCCACATCCTCGGCATGCCGCACCTCGTAACCAAGGCGGCCGAGCGCACGCTCGGCAAGCCGGGCGAGGATCGGGTCGTCGTCGATGTAGAGGATGCGGACGGGGCCTTCCTTCATTTACCTGGTCTCGGGCATTTACTGGGTCTCGGGGATCTGGATCACGGAGAAGAACAGACCGAGCTGGCGGATCGCATGCGCGAAGCTCTCATACTCGACCGGCTTGGTGATATAGACATTGGCGCCGAGATCGTAGCAGCGCTGAATTTCCCGCTCGTCATCCGTTGTGGTGAGGATCACAACCGGTAGGCGCTTGGTATGCGTGTTGGTCTTGATCTTCTGCAGGATGTCGATGCCGGACATGTCGGGCAGGTTGAGATCGAGCAGGATCAGCAGGAAACGGCCGGCGCTGGCAAGGCCGGTGCGATCCTTGCCGAGCACGAAATCGAGCGCGTCCGTGCCGTTGGTGAAAGGCACGACCTCGTTGTGCACGCCGGCGCGGCGGATGTTCTTCTCGATGAGACGCGCATGGCCCTCATCGTCCTCGATCATCACGATGGTGACTTCCTTACCCAATCCGTTCATGCCTGCATACTCCTGACAACTTTGCTGAGGTCGGGCGGCAGACGCAGAACAAACGTCGTGCCTTTCCCGAGTTCGGATTTGACGACGATATCACCACCGAGATTGCGCATCAGTGAACGAACATGGGCAAGGCCGATGCCCTCGCCGGGTTTGTCCTGCGTGCCGGAACGGCGGAACAGCTCGAAGACCCGCTCGTGGTCCTCGGGCGCGATACCGCGGCCGTTGTCGGTGAATTCGATGACGGAGCCGGCCCGTCCGGCATTGCGCGCGGTGACGGAGATGCGCAGCGGGCGACCGGGTGTCTGGTATTTGATGGCATTGTCGAAGAGATTGCCGAAGACCTGTTCCAGCGACAGCCGGTCGGAAATGACCGTCGGCAGGGTGTCGCCGATGGTGACGACCCCGTCGGATTCGCTGACCTGATGATTGACGGCAGCGGCCCCCGTCTCGACCAGCGCCTTGAGGTCGACACGCTCGATCTTCAGCTCACGGCGCCCGTCGCGCGAGATCTTCAGGATGGCGTTGATAAGGCCGTCCATCTTCTTGGTGGAGGAGCGGATGAAGCCAATCGCCTCCGGCAGGTCTTCCGAGGCGGCGCGGCGCGCTTCGAGAATATCGTCGGAACTCGGCGGCTTGCCGTCGGCCAGAATATAGGTCTGGATGGAGGAAAGCGAAGCCTGCAATTCGCTGGTGAAGCCCATGATGTTGACGAGCGGCGCGCGCAGGTCGTGGGTGACGATATAGGCGAAACGCTGCACTTCCTGGTTGGCGCGGATCAGTTCCTCGGTGCGTTCATCCACCCGCCTTTCCAGCGTGGCGTTCAGCGTCTCGACCTCGCGGCGTGCCAGCATGATGTCGCGGGTATATTGCGCGACGACGAGAACCGCGCCGCCGAGCACGCCGATGATGGCGATGGCGCCGATGACCGTCGTCCATTGCAGCGCGCCGGCCGACCCGAGCGTGTCGATGATACCCACCTGAAGACGCTGATCGGCATCCGCCATGATGGCGCCAAGCTGCTCGCGGAGCTGGTCCATGATGATACGGCCGCGATCGGTCTTGACCTGCGCAATCGCATCGGCCCTGCGGTCCTGCTCCACGGCTTCGACCGTCTCGGCCAGTTCGACGAGCTTTTCAGAAACGAGTCGCTTTATGTCCGGATTGCGCTGCGCATAGTCCTCGAACTTCGCCGATTTTTCCTCAAGCACCTTCTGCCGCTCGGCAACCGCCGCCAGCGCTTCGTCATAAGGCTCGCGGAAGGTCGCCTCGCCGGTGATGACGAAGCCGCGCTGACCCGTCTCGGCGTCCTTGAGCGTCGACAGCAGGTCGGCTGCGGCACTGCGCACCTCGCGCACCTCGACCAGCTCGGTAAAATAGGTCTGCACCTTGTTGACGAGCCAAAGCGACGTGCCGACGATGCCGAGCAACGCAATCATGCCTGCGACAAGCAGGATCACTGTCGAGCGCACGAAGGCGGCGTTCGATATCGGCATTTCACCCCCCGGTTAAAGCCTTTTGCAGGATCGCGACAATATCGAGATAGTAAGCCTATGCAACCAATTGGCGCCGAAAAACCGGAATTCTTTTGGTTGTATCGTCACTTAACCCCTCAGACACGGACGCGGAACCGCCCACCGAACCGCTCACGGGCAATGATGATCATACCGGCGGAGAAGATGAGGGCGGCGCCTGCGAAGACGTTCGAGCCCGGCACGTCGCTCCAGATGAGATAGCCGAGCCCGAAGGCCCAGACGAGCGAGGTATATTCGAACGGCGCCAGTACCGAGACCGGCGCGCGGCGCATGCCTTCGAAGAGGGCGAACTGGCCGATACCGGCCAGCACGCCCGTGCCGGCCATCAGCAGAAGATCGAGCGTGGAAACCGGCTGCCAGACGAAAGGTACCGCGAAGGCGGTAAAAAGGAGGAAGAAGCCGCTGGAGATCGTCATCTGCACCTGGGTGCGCTCGTGCAGCGCCGTCTTGCGCAAAAGCACCGTGGCGACGGCCCAGAAGATGGCCGCCTGCAGCGCCAGATAGACCGGGAGCGACAGCGTCAGCCCCTGCGCCGCGATGCCGCAGGCGACGACCACACCGACGAAACCGATGACGACGGCAAACCAGCGATAGCCCGGCACTTTCTCGCCGAGAACCGGCACCGAGAGGATGGTCATGACGACGGGCGAGGCATAGTAGAGCGTCGTCAGTTCCGCGAGCCCGAGATCGCGCGCTGCGGTATAGTAGCTGAGCCAGGCGGCAAGCAGCAGCACGTTGCGCAGGAACAGTGGCTTCAGGACCGGCGAAGTGCGAGCCTCCCGGATGATTTTCCGCCCGCCGATAGCAAGGCTGAGGCCGAAGATCGTGACGCTGCGCACGAACAGGATCTGCCAGACCGGCAGGGCCACGACGAGCCATTTGACCGACGCATCCTGAAGGGAAAACAGGAAATAGGCGAAGGACGTCAGCATAATGCCGGAAGAGACGGTCTTGTGCACGGAAGGAACCTCGAACGCGGAGCAAGGCCGCGCCTCTCCTTGATAGCGCGCCGCGCGTCCGGGCGAAAGTGGCTGAAAATCAGGGTGCAGGAAATTTTTCCCACTTTTCGGCATTCCTCCTGGAAATGTCCGGGGCGCCCCAAATTTCGACGTGCAAGGGGCGCCTCACGGGTATATGCGCGGGCCATGGATTCCAAACGACTAGGCTATGTCTTCACCTTGCTGGCGATCGTAATCTTCAGCCTGCAGGATGCGATCTCGAAATATCTCGGCAGCGCCTATCCGCCTGTCTTCATCGCCATGCTGCGCTTCTGGGCCTTCGGGGCTTTCGCGATCGCGCTCGGCATGCGCAGCCCCGGCGGATTGAGGGCTGCCGCGGCGACGAAACGGCTGCCGCTGCAGATCCTGCGCGGCGTGCTGCTGGCCGCGCAGATCGTCGTCGTCATCACCGCCTTCAGCACCGTGGGGCTGGCGCATTCGCAGGCGATCCTCGCCTCCGGGCCGATCTTCGTCGCGCTGCTCTCGATGCCGCTCTTGGGCGAACGGGTCGGCTGGCGGCGCTGGCTGGCGATCGGCGTCGGGCTCTGCGGCGTGCTGATCATCGTGAGGCCGGGCGGCGAAGGCTTCGACATGAGCGTGCTTTTACCACTCGTCGGGGCGCTGTCCTTCGCGGTCTATGTCATCACGACCCGTCTCGTCAGCCGGGATGACGCCGCCTCGACGAGCTTCTTTTATACCGGTGTCGCCGGCGCCGTCGCGATCTCGCTGGTCGGCCCCTTCTTCTGGACCAATCTCGCTCCCATCGACTGGCTCTGGATGGCACTTCTTTGCATGACCGGCATATCGAGCCATTATTTCCTTATTCGCGCCTACGACCTCCTGGATGCCGCAGCCATCCAGCCGCTGACCTATCTCCAGGTGGTGATGGCCGCCGTCATCGGCTTCACCGTCTTCGGCGAAACGCTGAGCCTCGACATGGTCGTCGGCTCCGCCATCGTCATGGGCGCCGGCATCTTCACCATCTGGCGCGAAAGCGTCGTTGCCCGCCGCCGCGCCGCGGAAAAGGCCGGAGCAAACGAGAAAGGAAAATAATCCTTTTTCCTTTACTCCGTATCGCGCCTTCGATATGCTTCCGGCCAATCGGACCGGCAAAAGCCGGTCCGCCGCCTTGGCAGGGTTCTCAAGCATGTTCTCCCACGACCGGATCTGGGCAGCGATCGACGCCCTTGCCGAGCGCAACCGGCTCTCGCCGTCCGGCCTTGCGCGCCGCGCGGGGCTGGACCCGACATCCTTCAACAAATCCAAGCGCCAGGGGGCGGATGGCCGCCAGCGCTGGCCCTCGACGGAATCGATCGCCAAGGTGCTCGACGCGACGGGCGCCTCCATCGACGAATTCCTCGCCAGCACGGCGCGCGATTTCGCGCTGCCGCAGGGCACCTTTCCACCGCAGGCCGGCAGCATTCCGCTGCTCGGCTTCGCGCAGGCCGGCGCCGGCGGCTTCTTCGACGATGGCGGCTTTCCGGCCGGCCAGGGCTGGGACGTGGTGGAATTTCCCGCCTCGCCGGACCGCAAGGCCGGCGTCTATGCGCTGGAAGTGCAGGGCGACAGCATGATGCCGCTCTACCGGGATGGCGACGTGCTGATCGTCGAGCCCGGCGCGCAGGTGCGCCGCGGCGACCGTGTCGTGGTCAAGACGCGCGAGGGCGAGGTCATGGCCAAGGTCCTGCACCGCCAGACGCCGCGCACGATCGATCTCGTCTCGCTCAATCCGGAACACCCCAACCGCAGCTTCGATATCGACGAAATCGACTGGATCGCCCGCATTATTTGGGCAAGTCAGTAAGCGGCCCCCATCAACCGCCGTAGAGATTGACCGGGAAGTAGCGCAGATAGATTTCCTGCAGGCGGCCGTTGCGCGACAGCGCCAGCAGCGCGTGATCGACGGCGGTGGCGAGCGCCGCATCTTCCTTGCGCAGCATGATCGTCAGCCCTTCGCCGAGAAACTGCTCTGACAGATAGGGGCCATCGAAAAGCGTGCAGCAGCCGGCCGATTCCGTGCCGTTCGTCCAGAAGGCAAGCTGCATGCCGTCGGAAAAGACCGCATCCACCTTGCTGTCCTTGAGGGCTGCCAGGAGTGCTGCACGATCGGCAAGGGCCTCTGCCCGCACGCGGGGGAAAAAGGCTTTCAGCATCGCCTCATGCGCGCTGCCCGCCACGACACCGACCCGTTTTCCGTCAAGCGCTGCGGCGGTCTTACCGGATGGCGGGGCTTTCTTCGCCACGGCAAAACGCGCTGGCAGGCGCATGAAGGGGCGTGAGAAAGCAAAACGTTCACGCAGGTCCGCCGTGACGGCGATACCCGCCGCGACGGCCTCGCCATTGCCGTCGACCAGCGCCTTTTCCAGCTCCGGAAAGGTCACCGCCTGGATCTGGCATTTGTCCATCAACGCCAGCTCCCGGCAGATTTCCCGCACCAGATCGACGTGGAAGCCGGCAAGGTTGCCGGTCTGGTCGATGAAGTTGAAGGGCGGAAAGTCCACGGTCGTGAGGAAGCGCAGGCGCACGATGCCGGAGAGATCGGGCTTTGCGATGCGCTCGCGCGTGTCGAACAGGATCGGCAGATCGACCGACGGTTTCTCCTGAGCAGAAGCTGGCTGCGGGCTCGCCATACCCATCAACAGACAGAACACGAAAAACCCATAGATTTTAAGGGATGAAATTGCTCTGTACCACATTACAATCAACTTGGGGTTTAACGGGGACGCAGCCGCTCACGCGGCAGCGCTGGCTGCATGCGACTGGCAGAATATCCCGACGACATCGCTTTCGCCACAGCAATCGGCATCCTGCCGGCCGGCCCCGTCCGCCCGCGCGAGGAACCGCATATCCCACCCCGCCTGATGGCGGAAGCCCGGCTTTTCCGTCGGCTCGGCCTGTCGAAAACGCTGATTTCCACCATGCTGGTGCGCGCCAACAGGCACGGCACCACGCTGGCGGCCGAATTGCTGGCGAGCGGCGTCCTGACAGAGGACACCTATTACGAGGCGCTCGCCGAGATTCTGCACCTTCCCTTTCTCCGGCAGTTGGACCCCGCGCATGTGGAAGACCTGCCCGGCGCCGACAGCCAATTGGTGGAACCCAGCATCATCCGGGTCCGCCACCCGGCGCGCCCGCCGATCACCGCGATCGTGCCCAGCGCCGACCGGATCGAAGCCTTCGGCGAGCGGCTCGATCTGTCGCCCATGCTGCGCACGATGCTGGCGGCGACCACGCCCTCGGCACTGCGGACCGCCCTCTGGCAGGCCGGCCGCATGCGGCGCCTGCGTGAGACGGTCGACCGGCTGTTCACCAGCCTGCCGGAAGCGAGCGCCCGCATCACATTCTGGGGCCGGCAGGGCTTTTATACCGGCACGATCCTCACCGCCCTCATAGCGCTCGCCATCACCGAACCGGTCATCGCGTCGATCCTGCTGCACATCGTGCTCACGCTGCTCTTTCTCGCCGCGTTCCTCATCCGCTTCCTGGCCCTTCTCGCCAAACGGAAAGAGCAACGAAGCCGGGCGCTCAGCATAGCACCGGCCGGGCCGCGACCGGTCTATTCGGTCTTCGTGGCGCTTTACCGAGAGGCGGCCGTAGTGCCGCAGCTGATCGAGACGCTGGACCGGCTCGCCTGGCCCGCCGCCTGCCTCGATATCAAGCTGATCTGCGAGGCGGACGACGAGGCGACGCTATCGGCGCTCGCCGCCATGCGCCTTGGCCGGCAATACGAGATCGTGGCCGTACCGCCCGGCCATCCACGCACCAAGCCGAAGGCGCTTTCCTACGCGCTGGGTGCGGCGCGTGGCACGTATCTCGTCATCTATGATGCGGAGGACCGGGTCGATCCGCTGCAACTGGAGGAAGCCTGGCACACCTTCGAGGCGGCACCGCCCGATATCGCCTGCCTGCAGGCGCCGCTCGTCATCACCAATGCGCACGAAAGCTGGCTGAGTGCGCTTTTCGCCTATGAATATGCCGGGTTGTTCCGCGTGCTGCTGCCACGCCTCGCCGCCGCCCGCCTGCCGATGCCGCTTGGCGGCACCTCGAACCATTTTCGCACCCGCGTGCTTCAGGATGTCGGCGGCTGGGATCCCTACAATGTCACCGAGGATGCCGATCTCGGCATGCGGCTCTATCGGCTCGGCTATCGCTGCGGTACGATCGAGCGGCCGACCTATGAGGAAGCGCCGACGACGGCATCGGCTTGGCTCGGGCAGCGCACACGCTGGTTCAAGGGCTGGCTGCAAACTTGGCTGGTGCTGATGCGCCGCCCCTCGCAGCTGGTGCGCGACATGGGCCTCTGGCCCTGTTTCGTCTTCCAGGTGCTGATCGGCGGGCTGATCCTCTCCTCGCTCGCCCATCCGCTGCTCATTGCCTATGTCGGCATGATCGCCTGGCAGCTTTTCGGGCAATCCGCCCATATCGCCGGCCCCTTCGAACTCACCCTCGTTACCATCGATGTCGTCAACATCTTCGGCAGCTACGCCATTTTCATTGCGCTCGGCCGTGCAGGAATGCAGCCGGACGAGCGGCGCGCCACCGGTTGGCGATGGGCGCTGACACCCTTTTATTGGCTGTTGATGTCGCTCGCCGCCTGGCGCGCCGTGCGGGAATTGCGCAACAATCCGTTCTTCTGGAACAAGACCGCACACCGCCCGGCGCAGACGACATTGCGCAGCGAGACGGTCGCAGAAACCGGATAGAGAGACCGGATCAGGGCGTCTCCGTCCAGATCGCCACATCAACGGGCGCAAGCGCCCGTCCGCCGACCAGGAAATCCGCCGTGGCCGACGCCGGTACCGATGTTGTCGTGCTGCCGTAGTTGAAGGCGAAATGCAGCTTGCCGCGCCGGGCAAGGCGCAGGTCTCCGAGATCGGGCAGGCTCCTGACACCCGCCCAGCCGAGCGTGTCCCCCATCAGCTTCGACAGGAATTCGCCACGCGGCAGCGTGCCGACATAGCGCGTGCGTTCGTTGCCGATGATCGCGGGCGAACCCTGGCGATGCTCGCCCTCGAAGGTCGCCAGCACCGTCTCGGTCGTGCGGATGAGTTCCCGCCAGCCCGTCACCGGATGGCTCGTGTTGCCGTAGAGCACGGGCTCGCTGTGATAGTCCGGCAAGGATTCAACGCGCGTCACGCGGAAATCCAGGAGATCCGCAAGCGGACCGGGCGGCAGGTCGGCCGGAATGTGCATGTCGCGCGTCTTGCTGCCACTGCGCGGACCGAACAGCGCCTTTGCGCCGGAGGCCTTCAGCCGTGTGATGAACGCCGCATCGGGAATGACGAGATCGGGCGCAACGACCAGCTTATAGCCGGAGAGATCAGAATGCTGGCCGATGACATCGACATCCACGCCGAGGCGGGCGATGGCTGAATACCAGTCGAGCGCGATCGCCGCGGCGGCATAGCCCTGGCCCTGCGGCAAAGCGCGGGTGGCAAAGCGCGACTCGTAATCGAGCACGATGGCGACCTCGGCCTTTTCGCGCCCCTCGCCCGCGGGCAGGCGCGTTATCTCCTCGGCCACCTGCGCGACCTCCAGATAGCCTTGATCCACCTCGCTGTTCGGCAGGAGCAGGCCGGCATGGAACTGTTCCTGCGCGAAGGGCGCCTGGCGCCAGCGGAAATAGGAGACCATGTCGACGCCATGCGCATAGGCAAGCCAGGTCCACAGCCGCACCATGCCATCGGCCGGCGACTGGTTGTGCGCGGCCCAGTTCACCGGGCCCGGCTGCTGCTCCATCACCCAGACCCGGCCGCGGCCGACGGCGCGGTAGATGTCGTGGTTGAAGGCCGTCTGGTCGGGATCGCCGACGCGCAGGTAGCGCGCCTTCTCTTCGGCACTGAGCCGGCCATTGATGAGACCGCCCATCGGATAGACATCCCAGGATGCGATATCGATGTCTTCACCGACCTTGTAATGATCGAAGTCGGTGTTCTGGTTCATGAAATTGTGCGTGACGGGGCGGCCCGGCGAATACAGACGGATGATATCCACCTGCGCCTTGTTGAAGCTCTTCACCTGGTCCGACGAGAAGCGATAGTAGTCGACGAGATGGGTCGGCGTCGGCTCTTCGACGAGGTTGTTGGGCAGATCCACCTCATTGAAGCTGTTGTAATGCATGCTCCAGAACTGCGTGCCCCAGGCGCGGTTCATCTCCTCGACCGTGCCGTAACGGCCGGCAAGCCATTCGCGGAAAGCGCGCTTGGCTTCGTCGGAATAGCTGTGGATCGTGTCGTGATCGCCGTATTCGTTGTCCGTCTGCCAGGCGTGCACGAAGGGGTTATTGCCGTAGCGGCGCACCATGGCCTCGGTGATGCGGGCGGCTTCCACCCGGTAACGGCGGCTGGAGAAACAATAGTGCCGGCGCGCGCCGAACTTGCGCACCACGCCGCGCGCATCGACGGGCAGAATATCCGGATAGCGATCGACCAGCCATTTCGGCGGCGCGGCAGTCGGCGTTCCCAGAATGACCTTGAGCCCGGCGCAGCCGAGCACCTCGATCGCCTCGTCCATCCACTCCCATTGGAAGGTGCCGGATTGCGGCTCGATATGCGACCAGGCGAACTCGCCGATGCGGACCCAGGTGAGGCCGAGTTCCACCATGCGGCGGGCATCCTCGTCCCATTTTTCGCGCGGCCACTGTTCCGGATAGTAGCAGACGCCGAGCTCCAGCATGCCGGCATCCTTGCGGGCGGCATCGAAGCGGTTCTGTTTGGTCAGCGGCTTATGCACGTGCAGTATCCTTGTCATCCACGGCGCTTGGGACGCCGCCATCGTTACGATCGCGATCGTCTATCGCTTCAACTGTTTCTGTCGCAACGTGTCTTCACCACGCCACCATCAGGCCGTCATAGGCGCGAAAACCGCCGCTCTCAGCCATCGTCGTGCCGTCGATCAGCGCCTTCAGACCCGCCGCACTGACGCCGACGTCGATTGCCGCCTCCTCGCCCCCCATATCTGTGCGCACCCAGCCGGGATGCAGCGAAATGACGGCAATACCCTCGCGGGCAAAATCCTGGGCGAGCTTGACCGTCGCCATGTTGAGGGCCGCCTTGGAGCAACGATAGGCATAGTCGCCATCATCATCGTCGAGCGTACCTTCGGCCAGCGAACCGGCGCGGCTGCTGATATTGACGAGCACCTTGCGCGCGCCGGCCGCGAGGTTCGGCCGAAGCGCGCGGGCAATCAGCAGCGGCGCCAGCGCATTGATGCGCATGACCTCGAGGAAATCGCCCGCCTCCAGAGACGAAAGGCCGCCGGTATCGCCACGGATCGCGGCATTGTTGATGACGATATCGATCGGCTGGCCGGCGAGCGCTTCACCGAGGGCCGCGATGGAACCGCCATCCGCCACATCGAGCGACACCTCACCCTCCGCCGCCTGCCGCATGCAGCGGATGACGCGCCAACCGGCTGCCGCGTAGAGATCGGCAAGCGTTCGGCCAAGGCCGCGCCCGGCGCCGGTGATCAGCACTGTGCCGGCAGGGTTCTCAGCGGTGTTTGACGTCATATTTCTTCTCGATCAGGCTGACGAGGCTTGCGGCCGCCAGCGTCAGCAGAATGTAGAGGATCGCCGCTGAGTTATAGGGCGCGAACGGCAGGAAGCTCGCCGACTGGAACTCGCGCATGCGCTGCGTGATATCGCGGATCGACAGGATCGACAGCAGCGACGTGTCCTTCAGGATGGCGATCAGCTCGTTGCCGAGCGGCGGAATGACGATGCGGAAGGCCTGCGGCAGGATGACGAGCCGCGCCGTCTGCCAGCGGTTGAGCCCGAGGCTGCCTGCCGCCTCGATCTGCCCGGCCGGAATGGCATTGATGCCCGAGCGGAAGATTTCCGCGAGATAGGCGGAATAGGCGATCGCCATGGCGACGATGCCGCGCACGAGGTTCGGCGGATCGAAGACGCCGGCCGTCGCATCCTTCAGGGCGCCCGACAGCGGCAGGCCGACATAGAGCACGATGACGAGCATGGGGATGCCGCGGATCGTATCGACGATGAACTCCGAGCCGATCGACAGCGGATGGCGGCGATGCAGGAAGCCGCCGAGCGTCAAGAGGCCAAGTGCGATGGCGATGACGGCGAAGGTGATGCCGCCCGCCCGGTCACGGTCATTCAAGGCCTCGACCTGCCAGAGGCGCGGCCAATCGGCAGGAACGGCGGCGGCCGGCAGCAGCGCGCCGCTGACGTCTTCCTTCTTCGCGACGGTCTCGATCGCTTGCTCGGGCGTGACGAAGGTGCGCACCGGCGTTTCCGTCGTCGGCCCGCCCTCGTACTGGCCGAAGCGCACGGCACTGATCAGGCCGGCGGGCGTGTTGGTGACGATGCCGATCTTGCCGTCCAGCGTGCCCGCCAGCACATAGCTGTCGCGCGGCTGCAGCAGGAACCACGCCGACAGGGCAGCGAAGAGAACGGTCATGCCGATGAACAGCACAAGGCTCTGGCGCGAATAGCGCAGCTTCAAGAGCCCGACCCAAACGAGGCCGAGAATGGCCGCGAGAATATAGGCAGCGATCGCCGCACGGATGGTCGTGGCGAGGCCCGATGCGAAGGCGAGATGGGCAAAGAGGAAGACGAAGACGAGGCCGGCACCATTGACGGCACCGAGGATCCACGCCCCTGCCCGGCCCGCCGCACTTTCCGATCGCGCCGGCGCGCGGCTGCCGGCAAAGGTGAGGCCGAGGCCGGCGAGCAGCAGAACGGCATAGGCCGGCCAGAGCCAGGCCTCCACGCCGCGCAGCATGAGGTCTGCGGCCTCCGTCAGCTGGCGCGGCGTCGCGCCCTTGACGACGAGATCGGACTTGAAGGAATCGACGCCGTTCGCCACCACCGACGCGATGAAGGGATGCACGAGATCGCCGGCCAGGATCGCCGCCGTCGCCAGCAGCCCGATAAGCCCCGCAGCGAGCGTCAGCCGCGGCCGGGTCACCTTGAGGCGCGAGAGGACGAGCACGGCAAAGCCGGCGGAGAAGGCAACGGCCAGAAGCAGGAAACCCGGCACGAAGACGCCCGAGCCCGGCTCGATGCCGAGGATCGCGCGCAGCGAGCGCTGATAATCCGGCGAGGAGGCGAACAGATAGACGATGAAGGGCAGCGCGGCCAGGATGACCAGGTTGCTGGGTCTCACGCTTCTGACGAACGACATTGCGGCCTCCGGCGCCAGGGCGTCACGCCCGCGGCGCCGATGCCCTCTCAACTGCTTTTCAGCTCCGAAGCGGAACCCGCCGGAACCGTCTGGACATGGAAAAAACTGCCGGAAGCGCCCGCACAGCGCCTCCGGCGAAGAGACCTTACTTGAGGCCCCAGTATTTGGCGACGAGCTTGTCGAGCGTGCCGTCGTCCTTGATCGCCTTCAGGCCTTCGTTGAAGGCGGCGATGTTCTCGTCGCCCTTGCGGAAAACGAGGCCGAGCGGATCGGATTCGAGATCCTTGATCGAGGCGACGAGCTCGCCGGCGAATTCGCGCTCATAGGCGGCGGCATTGGCGCCGTTGATCACGACGCCGTCGACGTCCTTGTTCTTGAGCGCGATGATGGCGGCGCTGAAGCTGTCATAGGCCGCGACGTTTTCCTTGCCGACGACGCCTTCGGCGACCTGCGCATCCGTCGTGTTGGCCTGGGCGGAGAGCCTGCGGCCCTCGGCCTTGAACTTTTCCAGCGTGATGCCCTGGTCCTCGGCGCGCGTCAGCACGGCCTGGCTGTTGACGATATAGGGATCGGAGAAATCCATCGCCTTCTTGCGCTCTTCGGTGATCGAGACGCCGGAAGCGACGAGATCGAAATTGCCCTGGTCGAGCGCGGCGAAGATGCCGTCCCAGCCGGTCGTCACGAATTCGGCCTGGCAATTGATCTTGGCGCAGATGGCATTGACCACGTCGATGTCGAAGCCGACGATCTGGCCGCTGGCCGGATCCACGCTCTCCATCGGCGGCGACGTCGTGTCGGACCCGACCTTCAGAAGCTTGCCGCCCAGATCGGCCGCATGAACGCCGCCTGCCGCAAGAACGGCCAGCGCCAAAGTCGCAACGAATTTCCTCATCTCTTCCTCCTCAACCATCGGCACCGCCCCCTACGGCCAGCACTCGACAAATTCCTCGGCAAGCACGCGAACGACGCCGCCATCCTGTTCACGAACCCTAACAAGGAATAAAAACGTTTTCAATAAGAAATATAAACGTTTTTATCATGAGTTTTTCACGCAACGCAGCAAGCCTCGCCGGGCGCGGAACGAGAGATGGAAATTATTGAGAAATCACATCAGACAGCTGGAGCGGGTAGCGGGAATCGAACCCGCGCGTTCAGCTTGGGAAGCTGACAGGCTACCATTACATCATACCCGCAGGGCAGCGCCGAGGCCGCAGTCATTCAACAGTTCGCGGGGTGTGTCAAGGCGGAGGGGCGATCGGGGGCCTTGATAGGCAAGACCTTCACTCCTTAGCATCCACCATTGTATTAGATAACCTTCGGATCAAACAGTCAGCCTCTCACCAATCGATCATCCGACCGCTCGATCAACTTCGGCATGATCAGCGTCTGGAGCGCTTCCGGCGCCTCGCCCTCCATCCGGCGCAGGATATAGCGGCCGAGCATCTCGCTCGGTTCGTGGATCGGCAGGAAATAGGTGGTGATAGGCGGGGCGAAATATTGGCTGACATTGAGGTCGTCGGTCGCGTTGATCACGGCGTCGCGGCCGTGCACGAGGCCGCGGGCGTGGAAGCCGGAGAAGGCGCCAAGCGCAGAGGCTTCGTTGGCGCAGATATAGGCGGTCGGTGGGTTTGAAAGGTCCGACATGTGCAGCACGTTTTCGCGGCCGAAGGCGGGGGTGAGGTGGCCGTGTGCGGTGAGCGCCGGATCGAAGGTGAGGCCTGCAATATCGAGGGCTTCGCGATAGGCTTCCAGCCGGGTCAGCGCATAGGTGAGGTCGGCCATCGGGTTGATCAGTGCGATGCGGTTGTGGCCGCGTTCGGCAAGGCGCGCCACCGACAGGCGGATCATCTGCTCGTTGTCGGCATCGACATAGGCGTGCGGGGCGTTGTGGATCGTCGTGCCATAGGTGACGAAGGGGAAGTCCGCTTCCTGCATGAGGCGCACGCGCGGATCGTCGGCATGGGTTCCCGACACGATGATGCCGTCGGCCTTTTTCAGCGAGACGATCTGGCGGATCGTGGCGATGCTCTCCTCGAAAGAACGCACCGCATAGAGCGAGACACGATAGGGACTATCCTCCAGCGCCCAGGAAATGCCGCTGAGCAGCTGGGCATATTCGACGCCTTCCCACTCGTTCTGCTTGGGGCCGGGCGCCGTCATGATGGCGGCGACCTGATAGGTTTTTCCCGTGCGCAGCTGCACGCCATGCATGTTGAGCTGGTAGCCGACACGCTCGGCAGCCGCCACGACGAGGGCGCGGGTTTCCGGCCGCACCTGTGGGCTGTCGTTCAGCGCCTTCGATACGGTGGCGATCGAAAGGCCGGTTTCCTGCGCGATGGTCTTGATCGTGGGTCTTGACATGGAAAGCCCGTCTTGGCCGTGGCGCCGCAAAAGAAGCACGGCTCACCGCACAATAAAAACGTTTAACCTGCTTGTAAAGCGCCCGGCGCCGGGGTTCAGCCCGCGCGGAAATGCTTGGAGAGCTTCAGGCCCTGCGCCTGGTAGTTCGAGCCGAGGCCGGAACCGTAGAGCCCTTCGGGAGCCTCAAGCATGTGCTCATAGACGAGGCGGCCGACGATCTGGCCATGTTCGAGGATGAAGGGCACCTCGTGGCTGCGCACTTCCAGCACCGCGCGGCTGCCCGAGCCGCCGGCCGGTGCATGGCCGAAGCCGGGATCGAAGAAGCCGGCATAATGCACGCGGAACTCGCCGACCAACGGATCGAAAGGCGTCATCTCGGCGGCATAAAGCGGCGGCACATGCACGGCCTCGCGCGAGACGAGGATATAGAACTCGTCGGGATCGAGGATGAGCTCATTGCGGCCGCGGCTGAACAGCGGCTCCCAGAAATCGAAGATGTCGTGCTGGTTCTTGCGGTCGACATCGACCACGGAGGTGTGGTGCTTGCCGCGATAGCCGATCAGGCCGTGCGGGCCTGTGCCCTTGAGGTCGATGGAGAGCGCGATGCCGCCGCCCGAGACGTTCGGCGTCTCGCTGGCGACGAGCGTATCGGACCCATGGAGCGCCAGCAGCTCGCTTTCATTGAGCAGGGCCTTGCCCTTGCGGAAGCGGATCTGCGACAGGCGCGAGCCGCGGCGCACGACGATGGGGAAGGTGCGCGGCGAGATTTCGAGATAGAGCGGGCCGGAATAGCCGGCCGGGATCTTGTCGAATTCCTGCGCACGGTCGGTGATGACGCGGGTGAAGATATCGAGGCGGCCGGTGGAGCTCTTCGGGTTTGCGGAGGCGGCAAGGTCCGCCGGCAGGTCGAGGCTTTCCATCAGCGGCACGATATAGACGCAGCCGGTTTCCAGCACGGCGCCTTCGGAGAGATCGATGACGTGCAGCTGCAGCCGGTCGAGCTTGTCGGCGACGAGATGGGACGGCCCCGGCAGGAAGCTGGCGCGCACGCGAAACGCCTTGGCGCCCAGGCGCAGGTCGAGGCTTGCGGGCTGGATCTGGTCCTTGTCGAGCGCGGCCTCGCTTTTCAGCCGCCCGCTGTCGAACAAGCCGCTGATGGCGTTGTCCGCCAGAATGCCCGTGCTGCGTATCGCAGAAGCCATGATAATCCCGTCCTGTCAGAGGGCTCGCACAAAACCAAATGCCGGCAATTGACGCAAGCGCGGGCGCGCAGTATTAGCAGATTATCCCGTGGTGATTTGGCCGGCCGGCTTGCAGCCACGTTAAACAAGTAGCTAAAAAGGCCGGGTTCAAAACCGGCCTGCTTTTGCGGCCGGTTTTTTTGTTTGAAGGCGACGATCACATGAGCAAGTCCTGGCGCCCGGCCACCCAACTCGTTCACGGCGGAACCACCCGCTCCCAGCACGGCGAAACCGCCGAAGCGATCTTCCTCACGCAGGGCTTTGTCTATGACACCTCGGCGGCGGCCGAAGCCCGCTTCAAGGGAGAGACGGATGGTTTCATCTACGCCCGCTACGGCAGCCCGACCAACGACATGTTCGAAAAGCGCATGTGCATGCTGGAAGGCGCCGAAGATGCGCGCGCCACCGCTTCCGGCATGGCCGCCGTTTCCGCTGCAATCCTCTGCCAGTTGAAGGCCGGCGACCATATCGTCGCCGCCCGTGCCCTCTTCGGCTCCTGCCGCTGGGTGGTCGAGACGCTCGCGCCGAAATACGGCATCGAATGTACGCTGATCGACGGCCGCGACCTCGCCAACTGGGAAGGCGCGATCCAGAAGAACACCAAGGTCTTCTTCCTGGAAAGCCCGACCAACCCGACGCTCGAAGTGATCGATATCGCAGGCGTTGCGAAGCTCGCCAACCAGATCGGCGCCAAGGTCGTCGTCGACAACGTGTTTGCGACGCCGCTCTTCCAGAAGCCGCTGGAACTGGGCGCGCATATCGTCGTCTATTCCGCCACCAAGCATATCGACGGCCAGGGCCGTTGCCTGGGCGGCGTCGTTCTTTCGGACAAAGAGTGGATCGACGAAAACCTGCACGACTATTTCCGCCACACCGGCCCGGCCATGTCGCCGTTCAATGCCTGGACGCTCTTGAAGGGCATCGAGACGCTGCCGCTGCGTGTAAAGCAGCAGACGGAGAATGCGAGCCGCATCGCCGACTTCCTCGCCGACCAGAAGCAGATCGCCCGCGTGATCTATCCGGGCCGCAAGGACCATCCGCAGGCCGATATCATCGCCAAGCAGATGTCGGGCGGCTCGACGCTCGTCTGCTTCGAGATGAAGGGCGGCAAGGAAGCCGCCTTCGCGCTGCAGGATGCGTTGGAAGTCGTGAAGATCTCGAACAATCTCGGCGACGCCAAGAGCCTGATCACGCATCCGGCGACGACGACGCACAAGAACCTGACGGACGAGGCACGCACCGAGCTTGGCATGTCCGCCGGCACCGTGCGCTTCTCGGCCGGCATCGAGGACAGCGACGATCTGCTCGAAGATTTCGCCCGCGCGCTTTCCAAGGTCCAGGCCTGATTTCGCCCACACAGAACGGACAAATGCGGAGGCACCGGCCGACAAAGCCGGTGCCTTCTTTGCTTATCCTTGACGAAACCATAATCCTGTACAATAGCAGGACCTAATCAGTTCAAGGCTTGCCTATGTATCGTGCGCTGACCCGCGACATCGAAGTGACCGTAGAGCCGTATTATCTGGCCGATCAGTCCGATCCCGACGACAGCCGTTACGTCTGGGGATACAGGGTCGTCATTTCAAATCATTCCTCCATCGCCGTGCGGCTCGTGACACGCTACTGGAACATCACCGACCAGAACGGCCAGGTGGACGAGGTCAACGGCCCCGGCGTGATCGGCGAGCAGCCGGTGCTGCGCCCTGGCGATACCTACGAATATTCCTCCGGCTGCCCACTGGAGACGCCGTCCGGCATCATGTTCGGCCGCTACCGCATGGAAGCGGAAAACGGCGAAGCCTTCGACGTCGCCATTCCCGCCTTTTCGCTGGATACGCCGGGGCAGTCGCGCACGCTGAATTGAGCGGTGAGCGATTGCCCCTCATCCGGCCTCCCGGCCACCTTCTCCCCGCAGTCGGGGCGAAGGGACTCAGTCGGACTGTTTTCCTGAAATCACTTTCGTGGACGCAAGGCGGGATCTTGCATCCCTCCCTTCTCCCCGCCTGCGGGGAGAAGGTGGCGGCAGCCGGATGAGGGGCGTGCACCGCCTTACTGCGGCAAAACCTCCACCACTTCGAAGCGGTAGGTCGTCGAGCAGAATTCGCAGGTCACCGCGATCTCGCCCTTGTCGTCGGCCGTATGCGCGATGTCGTCGGCGCTGAGGCCGGCAAGCACGCCCTTCAGCTTCTCACGCGAGCAGGAACAACGGTCGAAGACCTGCTGCGGTTCGTAAACGCGCACGCCGCGCTCATGGAAGAGACGGAACAGCAGCCGTTCGGTGCCGACATTGGGATCCGTCAACTCGTCGGCGTCGATCGTCTCGACCATGGCCTTGGCTTCGGCCCAGTTGTCGTCCTCGGCGATCTTGTGGCCGGCCTCATCACCGTCACCGCCCGGAAGGTCCGATTGGCGCATGCGTTCCGGTGCCTGTGGCAGGAACTGCGCGACCATGCCGCCGGCCCGCCAGCGATGGCGGGATTTGCCGGCCTCGTCGCGGTCGTAGAGTTCGGCGACACCCAGCCGCACCTTGGTCGGAATCTGCTCCGACTGGCGGAAATAGACGCCGGCGATCTCTTCGAGCGTGTGGCCGTCGAGCGGAACGATGCCCTGGTAGCGCTGCGTATGCGCGCCCTGGTCGATGGTGAAGGCGAGGATGCCCTTTCCGAGCAGCTCGTGCGGCTCCGTCGCACCGGCCGCGATCGCGGCATCGAGCGCGTCCTGATCGAAGCGGGCATAGGCGCGCACGTTCTCCGGTGCGGCGAAATCCGCCACCAGCAGGTCGACCGGGCCATCGCCCTTTGTCTGGACGATCAGCTTGCCCTCGAACTTCAGCGAGGTGCCGAGCAACACGGTGAGCGTGATGGCTTCAGCAAGCAGCCGCGCGACGGGCGCGGGATAGTTGTGCCGGCCGAGAATGGTGTCGAGCATCGGGCCGAGCTGCACGGCACGGCCGCGCACGTCGAGGCCTTCGACCTGGAACGGCAGGACATGGTCGTCGCCGGCAAAGCCGACTTCACCGAGTTTCAGGGCACTTTCAGCCATCATCGTTCTGCTCCTTGCACATCGGGAAGCCACCGGGCCATGGGCCCGGCTGCTTTCGACCGGCGTTCTACCGTGATTTGAGCGCGCTCTTGCCCGATCATTCCATACCGGGCGGGCATACGCCAGAGAAAGCGCCTTCCGGCGCTTCGTGATGGCCCCTAGATCGTGCGGGCGGCACGGTTTTTCAAGACGCGTCTCAGACGGCGCCGAGGCACCAGGCGAGGATCGACTTCTGTGCGTGCAGGCGGTTTTCCGCCTCGTCGAAGACCACGGACTGCGGGCCGTCGATGACCTCGTCCGTCACCTCCTCGCCGCGATGGGCCGGCAGGCAGTGCATGAACAGCGCATCCTTGTCGGCGCGCGCCATCAGCTGCTTGTTGACCTGATAAGGCTGGAAGATGTTGTGGCCGCGGGCGCGATGCTCCTGGTTCATCGAGACCCAGCAGTCGGTGACGACGAGATCGACGCCGTCGATGATGGCGTCAGGATCATGGCCGAGCAGGATGTTGCCGCCATTGTCGCGCGCCCAGTTCAAAATCTTGTCGTCGGGCTCCGAGCCCATCGGCACGGCCATCTTCATCGTGTAGCCGAAGCGGGCGGAGCCCTCGACGAAGGAATGCAGCACATTGTTGCCGTCGCCGGTCCAGGCGAACGTCTTGCCCTTGGCGAGACCACGATGCTCCTCGAAGGTCATGACGTCGGCCATGATCTGGCAGGGATGCGTCAGGTCCGTCAGCGCGTTGATGACGGGAACGGTGGCATGCTCGGCAAGCTCCAGCAAGCGGTTGTGGTCCGTCGTGCGGATCATGATGGCATCGACATAACGCGACAGCACCTTGGCGGTGTCGCCGATCGTCTCGGCGCGGCCGAGCTGCATTTCCGTGCCCGACAGGAACAGCGTCTCGCCCCCGAGCTGGCGCATGCCGACATCGAAAGAGACGCGCGTGCGGGTGGAGGGCTTCTCGAAGATCATCGCGAGCATCTTGCCGGCGAGCGGTCGCTCTTCCTTGCCGGCCTTGTTGGCTGCCTTGCGCTTGTGCGCATCGTCCATGATGACGCGGAGATCGCTTTCCGAAACGGCGGAAAGGTCGAGGAAATGCTTGGCCATGATGTGTCCTGTCTGTCCTGGTCTCTGATCAGGCGGCTTTCGCCGCCGTCAGCTTTTCGGCTGCGCGCTCGATGCGGGCGAGCCCTTCGCGTGCTTCTTCGGCGGTGACGGTGAGCGGCGGCAGCAGCCGCAGCACATTGTCGCCGGCCGGCACGCCCAGCAGTTTTTCCGCGCGAACGGCCTTCAGGAGGTCGGCGACGGGGATTTTCGCCTTGATGCCGAGCATCAGGCCCTCGCCGCGCACATCCTCGATCACCTCGGGGAAACGATCCTTCAGCGCCGCAAGGCCCTGACGGAAGACCAGCGCCACGTCGCGCACATGTTCGAGGAAGCCGTCTTCAAGCACGACGTCGAGCACGGCATTGCCGACGGCCATGGCAAGCGGATTGCCGCCATAGGTCGAGCCATGCGTGCCAGCGACCATGCCGGAGGCGGCTTCATTGGTGGCAAGGCAGGCGCCGAGCGGAAAGCCGCCGCCGATGCCCTTGGCGACCGCCATGATGTCGGGCGTCACGCCCGCCCATTCATGGGCAAAGAGGCGGCCCGTGCGGCCGACGCCGGACTGGACCTCGTCGAGGATCAGCAGCAGGCCGTATTCGTCGCAGAGCTGGCGCAACTCCTGCATGAATTCCTTCGAGACGGGACGGATGCCGCCCTCGCCCTGCACCGGCTCGATCAGGATGCCGGCGGTTTCCTCGGTGATCGCATCCTTGACGGCGGCGATATCGCCGAAGGGCAGCTTCAGGAAGCCGGGAGCCTTGGGGCCAAAGCCTTCGATATACTTCTCCTGTCCGCCGGCCGCGATCGTCGCGATCGTGCGGCCATGGAAGGCGCCGTCGAAGGTGATGATATGGAACTTGCCGGGATGGCCCTTGGCGAAGTGATGGCGGCGCGCGGTCTTGATCGCGCATTCCAGCGCTTCGGCACCCGAATTGGTGAAGAACACCTTGTCGGCGAAGGTCGCGTCCGTCAGCCGGCGGCCGAGGCTTTCCTGGCCGGGCACCTCATAGAGGTTGGACAGGTGCCAGACCTTGTCGGCCTGATCCTTCAGCGCGGCGACGAGATGAGGATGCGCATGGCCCAGCGAATTGACGGCGACGCCGGCGGCGAAATCGAGATATCGCTCGCCATCTTCGGCGATCAGCCAGACGCCCTCCCCGCGCGTGAACCGGAGCGGCGCACGCATATAGGTTTCATAGAGCGGCGCGGCATCGGCCATGGCGCGTATCCTCCGAAAAGAGATGCGAAAAAAGACGTCTGACACTTGACTTTTCCGGGCTCCAGAAAAATCAAAAGCCGCCTTTCGGCGGCATGCGGCACTATCGGCATTTCACCTGGGGATGTCAACAAAATCGCACCCCGAGTGACGCTGAACCTCCCGCAAGGTGAGGATTCACGGCACGCGCGGAAGGTGTCTCCATCGAGTCACACCCGACCAGCAAGTTGGGGAAAACCTCGAAATCGATTCGCGCCGATTCCCGCGACTCTTGTCACAGAGTCCCCCGGTCTCTAGGTTAAAGACCAATTACTAGACTGCATGCGGCGGAACTAGTCACCAAAAGAGTTGAAGGCGTTCAGGTTCCGGATCTGTCCGGGACGCGACGAGGGATTCCCGCATCGAACGCCGAGCGGAGACGAAAACATGAACTGGACAGACGAGCGCGTCGAAAGACTCAAGAAGCTCTGGGCCGAGGGTTTGAGCGCGAGCCAGATCGCGGCACAACTCGGCGGCGTCAGCCGCAATGCCGTCATCGGCAAAGTGCACCGGCTGAACCTGCCGGGCCGCGCCAAGGCCGGCGGAACGCAGGCCACCGCCCGCCCGAAGCGCCCGGCGCCGGCGGCCCCCCGCCCCGCGACCTTCCAGGCCCGTGCCGTCACGCCGCGCACCGCAGCCCGTCCGGCAGCGATCGCCAAGGACGACATGGACACGGAATTCGAGGCCGTCGCCGAACAGCTCCCGGTTCCCGCCAACGGCAACAATGTCGTCGTGCCGATGTCGCGCAAGCTGGAACTGACGCAGCTCACCGAGCGCACCTGCAAGTGGCCGATCGGCGATCCGCTGAACGAAGACTTCCATTTCTGCGGCAACGAATCCCCTGACAATTCGCCCTACTGCACCTACCACCAGCGCCTCGCCTACCAGCCCTCGGCCGAGCGCCGCCGGATGCGCTGACAGCAATCGATATGAAATGAAAACGGAGCCGAAAGGCTCCGTTTTTGTTTGAGGCGATGGATGGCAGCCCCAAAACGCAAACAGGCCCCGCAGGGCCCATTTCCGTCCTTGGGAGGAATGGCGGATCGCTCAGGTTTCCAGCGAATAGCCGGCGCCGCGGACAGTGCGGATGACGTCCTGCATATTGGCGAAGTTGAGCGCCTTGCGCAGACGGCCGACATGCACGTCGACGGTGCGCTCGTCGACATAGATGTCGTGGCCCCATACACCGTCCAGCAGCTGCGAGCGCGAGAAGACGCGGCTCGGCGAGGTCATCAGGAATTCCAGGAGGCGGAACTCCGTCGGGCCGAGGCGAACCTCGCGGGTGCGACGGTGGACGCGGTGGGTCTCGCGGTCGAGCTCGATATCGCCGCAGCGCAGCACCGTCGAGACGACCTCGGGCTTGGCACGGCGCAGCATGGCGCGCACGCGCGCCACCAGTTCCGGCGTCGAGAAGGGCTTGACGACATAATCGTCGGCGCCGGTGGCCAGACCACGCACTCGCTCGCTCTCCTCGCCGCGCGCCGTCAGCATGATGATCGGCAGGCGCTCGGTTTCCGGCCGCTGGCGCAGGCGCCGGCACAGCTCGATGCCGGAAACGCCCGGCAGCATCCAGTCGAGGATGAGGAGGTCGGGCATGCGCTCCTGCAAGCGCATTTCCGCCTCGTCACCCGATAGGATCGTATCGACCTCGAAACCCTCGGCTTCGAGATTGTAGCGCAGGAGAACGCTCAGCGCCTCCTCGTCTTCCACGACGGCTATTCTGGGCACCATGGACAGGGTTCCTGCTCAAACTTACTCGGACGCTTCGGCGATGTCGGCCGCGACGACCGATGTCGATGTATCGTCCTTCGGGCGCTCGCCTTCCGGCTGGGAGCCGGTCGCCATGTAGTAGATGGTTTCGGCGATGTTGGTCGCGTGGTCGCCGATGCGCTCGATGTTCTTGGCGCAGAACAAAAGATGCGTGCAGGGCGTGATGTTGCGCGGGTCTTCCATCATGTAGGTCAGCAGTTCGCGGAACAGCGAGGTGTAGATCGCATCGATCTCGTCGTCGCGCTCGCGGATGGCCTTGGCCTTGTCCACCGAGCGGGTGGCGAAGACGTCGAGCACTTCCTTGAGCTGCATCAACGCCAGTTCGGCGAGATGCTCGAGGCCGCGGGCGAGCTTGCGCGGCATGCCCGAGCTCTGCACGGCAATCACGCGCTTTGCGGTGTTCTTGCCGAGGTCGCCGACGCGCTCCAGTTCGGCAGCGATGCGGATCGTGCCCATGATTTCGCGCAGGTCCGCCGCCATCGGCTGGCGCTTGGCGATGGTGACGATCGCCTTTTCGTTGATCTGGCGCTCGGCATTGTCGAGGATGACATCCTCGGAAATGACCTTCTGGGCCAGCGCCACGTCGGTGGAAACGAGGGCGCGGACGGAATCCGCCACCATCTGCTCGGCCGTGCCGCCCATTTCGGAGATGCGGCGGGAGAGGTACTTCAGTTCTTCGTCGTAAATCGAAACAATATGGGTCGATGACATCGTTCTGTCCTTAATGCGCTCGGGTTTCAGGGGCGTCAGCGACGAAAGCGTCAGCCGAAGCGGCCCATGATGTAGTCCTGCGTGCGCTGGTCATCCGGGTTGGTGAACATCTTGTCGGTGTCGTTCTCCTCGACGAGGTTGCCGAGGTGGAACATGGCGGTGCGCTGCGAGACGCGGGCCGCCTGCTGCATGGAGTGCGTCACGATGACGATGGTGAAGTTGGCGCGCAGCTCGTGGATGAGCTCCTCGACCTTGGCCGTCGCGATCGGGTCGAGTGCCGAGCAGGGTTCGTCCATCAGGATGACTTCGGGGCTGACGGCGACGGCGCGTGCGATGCACAGGCGCTGCTGCTGGCCGCCGGAGAGGCCCGTGCCGCCTTCCTGCAGGCGATCCTTCACCTCGTTCCACAGGCCGGCCTTCTGAAGGCTCTTTTCCACGATGGCGTCCATGTCGGCCTTCGACTTGGCAAGACCGTGGATGCGTGGGCCGTAGGCGACGTTTTCGTAGATCGACTTCGGGAACGGGTTCGGCTTCTGGAAGACCATGCCGACGCGGGCGCGCAGTTCGACGACGTCGATGTTCGGGTCGTAGATATCGTCCGTATCGAGCGTGATGCGGCCGGTGACGCGGCAGCCGTCGATCGTGTCGTTCATGCGGTTCAGCGTGCGCAGGAAGGTCGACTTGCCGCAACCCGACGGGCCGATCAGCGCCGTCACGGTGTTTTCGCGGACGTTGAGATTGACGTCGTAGAGGGCGCGCTTGTCGCCGTAATAGACCGAAACGTCCTTGCCGATCATCTTGTAGGAAATGTCGTTCATTTTCTTGTCCAGCGCTTTCTCGACTGCTGCTTCTAACATCATGTTCATAGGATCGGTCCTTCTACCAGCGCCGTTCGAAACGGCGGCGCAACAGGATGGCGCCAACATTCATGAGGATGAGGAAGATGAGGAGCACCATGATGGCGCCCGAGGTGCGCTCCACGAAGGCACGCTCGGCCTCGTTCGCCCACATGTAGATCTGTACCGGCAGAGCCGTGGAGGGTTCCAGCGGCGTTCCGGGAATATCGGCGACGAAGGCGACCATGCCAATGAGCAGCAGCGGTGCGGTTTCGCCGAGCGCATGCGCCAAACCGATGATCGTGCCTGTCAGGATGCCCGGCATGGCGAGCGGCAGGACGTGGTGGAACACGGTCTGCATCTTGGATGCGCCGAGGCCGAGGGCGGCGGAGCGGATCGACGGGGGCACGGCCTTGAGGGCAGCGCGGGTCGCGATGATGATCGTCGGCAGCGTCATCAGCGTCAGCACCAGGCCACCGACGAGGGCTGCCGAGCGCGGGAAGCCCGCGAAATTGACGAAGACGGCGAGACCGAGCAGACCGTAAACGATCGACGGCACGGCGGCGAGGTTGTTGATGTTCACCTCGATCAGATCCGTGAAGCGGTTCTTCGGGGCGAATTCCTCGAGATAGATCGAAGCGGCGACGCCGATGGGCAGCGACAGCACCAGAACGATCAGCATCATGTAGAGCGAGCCGACGATGGCAACGCCGAGGCCTGCCGCTTCCGGACGGCTCGATGCGCCGTTGATGAAGAGGCCAGTGTTGAAGTGCTTGGAGAGCGCGCCGCTTTCGACGAGCGTGTTCATCCAGCCGACCTGCTTGTCGGAGATCTTGCGGTTGTTTTCCGCTACCGAGAGATCGATCTGGCCTTTGAAGGCCGAGTCGAGATCACCGTGCGCAAGGAATGTCACCGTCTGCGTGGTGCCGATGATCGCCGGATTGGCGACGACCATGTCGCGGAACTGCGTGCGAACGCTGTCCGAGATCATGCCGTTGACGGCCTTGAGGCCGGCACGGTCCTTTTCATCGACGCCGAGAACCTTGGCGAGCGCGTTACGGGCAACGACCGGATAGTTGGCCGAGACCAGCTTCTGCGGGTTGGTGGCGCGCTCGTTGTTCTTGTCGATGACCTGTTCGGAGAACTCGACCGGAATGGTGATCATCGACTGCTGAAATGCGGTGTAGCCCTTGGAGACCACAGAAAACAGCAGAAGGAACAGGAAGAGCAGACCGAAGGCGATCGCTGCCATGCCGAAGAGGCGGAAGCGGCGCTCGGCGGCGTAGCGGCGGCGAAGGCCGATGTCGCGGCGTTCGGGTTTGGCGGTGACGCCAAGGGCGGCCATCGAAGGGCTCGTGGAGACCTGGCTCATTCGTACTGCTCCCGGTATTTGCGCACGATGTAAAGGGCGTAGATGTTCAGGCAAAGCGTGATGAAGAACAGCGTGATGCCGAGTGCGAAGGCCACCAGCGTCTGCGGCGAGGTGAATTCGAGGTCACCCGTCAGCTGGTTGACGATCTTGACGGTCACGGTTGTCATCGGCTCGAAGGGATTGAGCTGCATGCGGGCGGCAACACCGGCGGCAAGCACCACAATCATGGTTTCGCCGACGGCGCGCGAGGCGGTCATCAGCAGCGCGCCGACGATGCCCGGAAGTGCTGCCGGCAGAATGACGCGCTTGATCGTTTCCGAACGCGTGGCACCCAGACCAAGCGAACCGTCACGCAGCGCCCGCGGCACGGCGGTGATGATGTCGTCCGACAGCGAGGAGACGTAAGGGATCAGCATGATGCCCATGACGAAACCGGCGGTCAGAACGCTCTGCGCCTGGATAAAGTTCGTGTAGTTGCCGGTGACGAGGCCGTTCAGCTGGGCGGAGATATCGCGCAGGAACGGGCCGACGGTCACCAGCGCGAAGAAGCCGTAAACGATGGTCGGGATGCCGGCGAGCACTTCGAGCAGGGGCTTGGCCACCGAACGGACGTGCCGCGAGGCATATTCCGACATGTAGATAGCGGCGAAGAGGCCGACCGGCACGGCGACCAGCATAGCGACAAAGCCGATATAGAGCGTGCCGGCAAGCAGCGGGATCAGGCCGAACTGGCCGGCGGAGGCCGTGGCACCCGCAGCGGCGAAACGCGGATCCCAGACCGTGCCGAAGAAGAATTCCCAGGCCGGCACCATGTTGAAGAAGTGCACGGCTTCCGTGAACATCGAGGCGACGATGCCGACCGTCGTAAGGATGGCGATCGACGAGGCGCCGATGAGGCCGACCAGCATCATGCCTTCGACGCGGTTGCGGGCGCGGAATTTTGGCGCGATCGAGCGATAGGAAAAGAACGCACCGACGGCGGCGACGATAACGACGAGGATCGACAGCATGGTGCCGCTCGTGTTCGTCATGCGGTTGAGGTCGTCGGCCGACTTCAGCATGTAGGGCGCGGGCTCGGCGGCGACCGGCACGCCTTTGCTGGCGAGCACGTCGCGAGCGGCGGCACCGTCCTTGAACAGGGCCTCACGCTCTTCCGCCGTCAGCACCTTGAAGCCGCGGGCGATGGCCGAGATCATGTTGTAGTTGAGGTTCTGCGTGGCCTGCGGCTCGGCCTTCACCTCTTCAGGGAAGCCGGCGCGGACGGTCGAGCTGATATAGATCGGGCTGGCGATGACCCAGACGAACACGACAACAACCGCCGGAAGAATGGCCCACAGGGCAACGAACGAGCCGTAATAGCCCGGCCGCGAATGCAGGTTTGAAAGCTTGCCGCCGGCAAGCGCGTTGGCGCGCCAGCTGCCAATAAGATAGCCCACCACGCCGATTGCGGCGACGACGAGCAGAAGAAGGGAAATACTCATTGAGGAAATTCTCCCGGCGAGATCATCCGCGGTGTCATTCATGCGACGGGCGAAATTTGCCCGAAAGGAAGCGGCCGGCGCGTGTCTAGCGCGCCGGCCAACGTCAATTACATGATCTTGCCGTCGACGAAGGCCTTGCGGACCTCTTCACGCTCGGCGTCCGGAGCCGGAACGAGGCCGTATTCGGCGAGCGGGCTGTCGGGGCCGATCATGTCGTCGCTCGTGAAGAACTCGACATATTCCTTCAGGCCGGGGATGACGCCAAGATGTGCCTTCTTGACGTAGAAGAACAGCGGGCGCGAAACCGGGTATTCGCCGGAAGCGATCGTCTCGGTCGACGGAACGATGCCGCTGACGGTCGCGACCTTCAGCTTGTCGGCGTTGTTTTCGTAGAAGGAGAGGCCGAACACGCCAAGGCCGGTCTTGTTGGCGGCGATGCGGGCCAGCGTTTCGGTGTAGTCGCCGTCGATGTCGACAGCCAGGCCGTCCTTGCGAACGGCGATGCACTTGGCATGCTGTTCCTTTTCGTCGGCAACGGCAGCCTTGATCACGTCGAGAGCGCCGGTGGCCTTGCAGCCTGCGGCCAGCATCTTCTCGTCGAAGACTTCGCGGGTGCCGTGCTTTTCGCCCGGAATGTAGGCGGCGATTTCAGCGTCCGGCAGGTCCTTGTTGACGTCCGACCACTTCTTGTTCGGGTTGGCGACGAGCTTGCCGTCGACGACGATTTCAGCGGCGAGCGCGAGGTAGAGGTCCTTCGGCTCGAGCTTCAGGTCGGCATTGCCGCTATCGGTTGCGAAGACGATGCCGTCATAGCCGATCTTCACTTCCTGAATCTCGGTGACGCCGGCTGCCTTGCAGGCCTCGATTTCGCTGTCCTTCATCGGACGCGACGCGTTGGC
The DNA here is from genome assembly GCF_057798995.1 of Shinella sp. 20P9.1.1. NCBI lineage: Bacteria > Pseudomonadati > Pseudomonadota > Alphaproteobacteria > Hyphomicrobiales > Rhizobiaceae > Shinella > Shinella sp. 20P9.1.1. The sequence goes on along the minus strand of NZ_JBYOLC010000002.1, from coordinate 205,268 downwards.
GATGTCGAGGGTCTCCGGGCCGACGCCCTTGCAGAATTCCTTGAGGCCGCCACCCGTGCCGCCGGATTCGACGATCGGGGTCTTGAAGTCGGGGAAGGTCTCGCCGAACGTCTCGGCGACGATCTTGGCATAGGGAAGAACGGTGGACGAGCCGGCGATCTGGATCTGGTCGCGCGCAACGGCAACGCCTGCGAATGCGGCGGAGGCAACGAGCGCCGCGAGGGTGAGCTTAAGAGATTTCATCTGGGTTCTCCCGAAGAGGACGTGTGTGGAAAGCGCTGTTTTCGCGCTGTCTGCCGTTGACCGGCGGCTCTTCTCTAAACCCCGGACGCCCTCTCTTTTATGTCGGTTTGACGAAACATTTGTGACACACCAAGCCACTGAAAATACTAACATATTTTCAGCGGCACGAAAGGACCGCGTCCTTTTATGTCAAAAACGCACGGTAAAGACCGTGCCCTTGCCCACTTCGGACTTCACCACCAGACGCGCCCGGTGGCGGGTGAGGATGTGCTTGACGATGGCAAGACCGAGCCCTGTGCCCTTCTTGGACCGGCTCGCTTCCACGTTAACCCGGTAGAAACGTTCGGTGATGCGCGGGACATGTTCGGGTGGAATACCCGGACCATAGTCGGTGACCGACAATTCGACCGGCGCACCGCCGCCGCCTGTCAGCGCCACATCCACCCGCTTGCCCTCCTGACCGTATTTGCAGGCGTTCTCGATCAGGTTCTCCATGACCTCGACCAGCTCGTCGCGGTCACCGTTGACCATGAGGGCATGCCCGGGCAGGTCGAGGGCGATCTCGACGCCGAGATCGGTCGCAAGCGGTTGCAGGCTGTCGCGCACATGGGCGATCAGCGGCACCAGATCCACCGTCTGGTCGGGCGTGAGGTTCGAGCGCAGTTCAAGCCGCGACAGCGACAGGAGGTCATCGACGAGGCGGCTCATGCGCGTCGCCTGCTCATGCATGATGCCGAGAAAACGCTCATGCGCCTTCACGTCGTTCTTCGCCGGCCCCTGCAGGGTTTCGATGAAGCCGCGCAGCGAGGCGAGCGGCGTGCGCAGCTCATGGCTGGCATTGGCGATGAAGTCGGAGCGCATGCGGTCGATGCGCCGCGCCTGGGAGACGTCGCGGAAGGTGAGGAGCCAGAGCGGTTCGCCTGTGGTGTTTTCGACGAGCGGGGCGATGCGCACGACATAGACCGTTTCCGACGGCAGGCGCTCGGCATGTTCCGTCTCGCGCGGCTGGCCGGCGGCGATCGCATCGCGCACCATGTCGAGAATGCCGGGCGCGCGGATGCGGCCGGCAAGATCGCTGCCCGCGGGGATCACGCCGAAAATCGCCTCGGCGGCGCGGTTCTGGAGTTTGATCGTCTCGCGGCCGGACAAGAGGATGGCCGGTGCATCGAGCGCACCGAGCACGGCGGCGATGGCGGCAAGCTCCTGCCTGTGCGGATCGGCCGGCGGCGTTTCCGGCACCGCGAGGGCGGATGGACCGACGGCCATGGTCCGGCCCGTCTCGACCATGCGCCGGTCGGTGCGCAGCAGGCCGGCGATGACGAGCAGAAGAACGGTGAACGACACCCAGCCCAGATGCAGGCCGGCAAGCCAGATCATGAAGCCGACAAAAACAGCAGAGGCGATCAGAACCCGCACGCCCCACAGTTGCGCCGCCAGCCAGCCGAAACCCGTCCGCTGATCCGAAACCGCCACCCATTCCCTCGCAAGCATCATGTCCTCCGCGCCTCCACCGATTCTGGAGGAATAGCGCGGTTTCATGACATGTTTTTCACGGTCCGCTTGAATTCGCAATGCGGTTGTGGCCACCTTCCGGTTTACGCGGCGTGAGCCGTGCCCCTATCCGAAGGAGTGAACCATGGCGGAAAAGGCCGAAAGCCGGGCGGTGGAGCTGGATATCCACGGCAAGAAGCGGGTGTTCGACATAGACGATCCGAAGCTGCCCGACTGGATCGAGAACAAGGCCTTCGGCTCCGACGACTATCCCTATGACAAAAAGCTCGACAACAAGGACTACGAGAAGACGCTGAAGCTTCTCCAGATCGAACTGGTCAAGGTGCAGTTCTGGCAGCAGAAGACCGGCACGCGCATCATGACCGTTTTCGAGGGCCGCGATGCCGCCGGCAAGGGCGGCGCGATCCACGCCACCATGTCCTACATGAACCCGCGCTCCGCCCGCGTCGTGGCGCTGACCAAGCCGACGGAGACCGAGCTTGGCCAGTGGTATTTCCAGCGCTACGTCTCGACATTCCCGACGGCAGGCGAGTTCGTGCTGTTCGACCGTTCCTGGTACAACCGCGCCGGCGTCGAGCCCGTCATGGGCTTCTGCAAGCCGGAGCAATACGAAAAATTCCTCAAGGAGACGCCGCGCTTCGAGAAGATGATCACCTCGGAAGGCATTCATCTCTTCAAGTTCTGGCTCAATATCGGCCGCGAGATGCAGCTGAAGCGTTTTCACGATCGCCGGCACGATCCCTTGAAGGTCTGGAAACTGTCGCCGATGGATATCGCCGCCCTCAACAAGTGGGACGATTATACGGAAAAGCGCGATCGTATGCTCAAGGAGACGCACACGGACCATGCGCCCTGGACCGTGATCCGCGCCAACGACAAGCGCCGCGCCCGCATCAACCTGATCCGCCACATCCTGAAGACGCTCGACTACGAGGGCAAGGACAAGGTGATCGGCGACATCGACGACAAGATCGTCGGCGCGGGACTCGGTTTCGTGAAGTAAGCCCGGCGCTTATTCACCCGGCTGGATGCGGACGGCATAGAGATTGACGCTCGCATCACCGCCGGTGATATCGCTGTTGATGAGCAGATGACCCGGCTCGCTCGGCGAGAGCGAACGGTCGAAATCGACCTGGAACAGGATGTCGGTACGCTCCGAGACGGTGAACCGGTGGCGGCCGCAGCCGCCCATGGTGGAGAAGTCGCACTCCACCGACACCTGCACCGGCTTGTCACCCGCGGACTGGACCGTCAGCGCCACCGTCGAGGTCTTGCCGCCCATTTCGCTCAGCACCTCGGGCGAAACCTCGATGCGCACTGCGCCGTCGCGATCCGGATTGGTGGACGTGATGCGCGCCGCCGGCCCCTCATTGGTGCTGACGGCCTCGAAACGGCCGGCAGCGCCCGCCGAAATCTTTGCCGTGTCGCCGGGAGAGAAGATCGCGCGCCAGTCGGCGGAGAAACGGTTCTGCGTGTCGAGCGCCTTCTTGATCGGATCGTCGCCGGAAAAATCCTCGCCCGCGACGGTGGCCGGCGGGGTCGAGTCGTCGGCACCGTTCTGCAAGTCCCTCAGGAGGCCGCTCGACTGCACCCACCAGGCAAGCGCGCCGAAAGCTGCGATCAGGGTTGCGACGACCAGCAGGAAGGAGAACAGGCGGCCACGGCGCTTGCGGGCCTTGGCCACGCGCTCGGGCTTGAAATCCGACGCTTCGTTGACGGTGGCGCTTTCGGTAGCGGGCCTGGTATCCTTGGCAAAGCCGTCGGCGCGCTCGGGGCGAATGGCGCCGATATCGCTCGCCGTAGCGTGGCGGGCCTCGGCCCTCGGCTCCGCATCGAGCATCGGCTCTGGCCTGATGTCCCGTTCGGCGCGCAATTCGGGCTGTGGGCGCGTTTCGACGACCGGCTCGACGCGAACGTCACGGACCGGCGCCGGGGTGGTGGCGGCGCGTTCTTCCGCCTCGATTTCGTGGATGGTCGCTTCCAGCCGGTGGCGCTGGGCCGTTATCGTCTCGGGATCGTTGATCTCCTGCTTGCGCAGGCCCGCCTCCAGCGCGTTGCGCGCCGACTGGTAGATGCGTGCGCGAACTTCGGCATTCGCACGTTCAGAGCGCGCCAGCGCGTTTCTGATTGCCGTTTCCAGTCCGCTCACATGAGACCCTTCTGCGGAAGCCGCCAGACGACGCGGCCATGATCCATCTGTGGAAAGAGCCCTTCTTTCCGGCTTTTGTTAGGTTTTGCGTAACGTTTACCGCAACGTTGCGCAAGCCTCCCCGCCGAAACCGGCGGCCTTCGCCGGGGATAAGCGGGGCATGGGGATAACGGATGGGCAGGTCATAACCTTCGGCCGGGCAGATTGTTTCCCAACAGCCGGGGCGCGGAGGCGACCTGCTCCCCGGCTCAAACATCCGCGATACACAAGCCTCGACACGCGCCGTCGCGTCACCGACCCTCTTTTCACGGGCGGTTCGCGCTGCTATTCTTTTGACGTTTTCGTAAACGTCAAAAATCGGATTCGGATTTTCCCATGGCCCTGCCCGCGATCCTCAAGGACAAGCTGCGCCTGCCCGTCGTCGGCGCGCCGCTCTTCATCGTCTCGCATCCCGCGCTGACCCTTGCACAATGCAAGGCCGGTGTCATCGGCGCCTTCCCGGCCTTGAATGCCCGGCCGGAAGCCCAGCTCGATGAGTGGCTGGCGGAAATCACCGAAGGCCTTGCCGCCCACGACGCCAAACATCCCGACCGTCCGGCAGCCCCCTTCGCCGTCAACCAGATCGTCCACCGCTCCAACACGCGGCTGGAACACGACCTGATGATGTGCGTGAAATATAAGGTGCCGGTCGTCATCTCCTCGCTCGGCGCGGTGCCGGAGGTGAATGCCGCAATCCATTCCTATGGCGGCATCGTGCTGCATGACGTCATCAACAATCGCCATGCCAGCTCAGCGATCCGCAAGGGCGCCGACGGCCTGATCGCCGTTGCGGCCGGTGCGGGCGGCCATGCCGGCACGCTCTCGCCCTTCGCGCTGATCCAGGAAATCCGCGAATGGTTCGACGGCCCTCTCCTGCTGTCCGGTGCGATCGCCACCGGCGGCGCGATCCTCGCCGCCCAGGCGATGGGCGCCGATATGGCCTATATCGGCTCCCCCTTCATCGCGACGGAGGAAGCGCGGGCCGCCGACGCCTACAAGCAGATGATCGTCGACAGCGCCGCCGCCGACATCGTCTATTCCAACTATTTCACCGGCATCCACGGCAACTACCTGAAACCCTCCATCGCCGCCGCCGGCATGGACGCCGATCACCTGCCGGAAGCCGACCCCTCCAAGATGGACTTCGAAACCGCAACGACCGGCGCCAAGGCCTGGAAGGACATCTGGGGCTGCGGCCAGGGCATCGGCGCGGTCAAGGCCATCGGCCCCGTCGAAAACCTCGTCGCCCGCCTGGACCGCGAATACCAGACCGCCCGCACCCGCATTTGCGCCGGCTGAGCTCGGCGCAGAGAGAAACCGCGTGGGAAAAATGCGGAAGTTGAAACTACCCGCTTGAAATCTGTTCCCATTGCGGTTATCAGCGCACCCATTCCTGTCCCGACACGCTTCGGGGCCACAGAAGTGCCGCTTTAGCTCAGTTGGTAGAGCACGTCATTCGTAATGACGGGGTCACGTGTTCGAGTCACGTAAGCGGCACCATTCTTTACAAGCAATTCACTCGATAGTTCGGCAAGCGCCAAAGCGCTCCGCGATCAAATCCCGCGACAGAATCCGAATATGTTCGACGCCCGCAGGCTTGTCGTGCGGTTGTTTCCCTTGCCTTTGAGCATGGGGCATCTCGCCTCTCCTTGCCGTTGAAATATCGGCCCACAAGGCTGCAACTTTGACGGAAATCTGAGATGACGGTTCACAAGCGTTTTCCGGCCTGCAGGTTCGCCACGTTTGCCTTTGTTTGATCACATTTTAGTTTCCTCTTGTAGGCGAAGGGCCGATCAAACTTTAAAAGGGAGAATCCATGGGATTACTTGATGGACTACAGACTATCGTCGGTGATGCACTGAGTGGAAAACCGGTCGATCTCATGGCAGTGGCGGGGCAGGTCTTGCAGAATGCCGGCGGCCTCAACGGTATCGTCAGCCAGCTGAATCAAGCCGGGCTGGGAGAACAGGTCTCCTCTTGGATCGGGACCGGTTCGAACCTGCCGATTTCCGAAGACCAGATCAAAACCGCGCTGTCTTCCGAGACCCTGCGCAATCTGGCGCAGTCCTTTGGAGTCGACGTCAGCCAGCTTCCCCAGATCCTGGCCGAACATCTGCCAAAGATGGTCGATACGGCCAGTCCGAATGGCACCCTGCCCACCTGATCGTTCCAAATCGCACGTCCTCCTCAACTAGGTGATGTCATGACCAAGAAACTGATTTTCATTGCTGCCGGAGCCCTTCTCACAGCGCTCGCTGCCGGCTCGCCCGCCTCCGCACTGACGATGAAGGAATGCAGCGCCAAATACAAAGCCGCGAAGGCGGACGGCAGTGCCGCCGACGTGAAATGGAACGACTTCCGCGCAAAATTCTGCGGTGCGGACGCGGCTGCTGCCGATGCCGCTGATGAAGCGGACATCGCCAAGACCCCTGAGAAAGAGCCGACGAAATCGACGGCGAAGGCGCCGAAGGGCGTTACCTTCCCGAGCGCCGTCGATAAGAAATATGCAAGTGAAGCCGCTGGAAAAGCCCGGCTTCATACCTGCGTGGATGCCTATCGCGCCAACAAAGAAGCAGGCACGCTCAACGATCTGAAATGGATCCAGAAGGGCGGCGGTTACTGGAGCCTGTGCGCCGCCAAGCTGAGAGCAAACGGCTGATCCGTCTTTGTTAAACTTTCGGGGCGGCGCCTGTGGTGCCGCCCCTGTCCCGCCTCTCGCAAAATGCGACAGATACCCTTTGCTTAGCCTCCTCGCGCGAGCATCGGGCTTTGCAGGCCGCGTCTCCCGATGTTTAAGGCTGGACGCCGTCCTCCTGGTCTGTCAAAAGCGGCACCGGACGCGACTGCCGATAGTTTTAGATCGGGGTCGGGCGACCGATTGACGTCACGTTGCTGCCGCGAGATCACGCTGGCCGTCCAAATGCATCCCATTTGCTGTTCATGATACGGGTCAAGCGTTGTGAAACGCCGGGGCAGATTTGCCACGCCTTTTCATTTTGTCGGTTTTGACCCGATTGTTCCGTTGGCACCCCGGCCGCGATACGGCAAGACGTTAAGGAAGTCTTACCGAGGGGCATGGTATATATGAAAATTCTAATTCTTAAGCTTGCCGCGATGGCTTTGGCATTGAGCGCATCTTCCGCCTATGCGGAGGATATGATTGCCAGTTCCGCCGATGGCAGCTTCTGGCTGTCGGGCGGTGTCGGCCTGATGAACATCGAGGCGCACGAATATGTCTGGGACGGCGCCAACAAGGCCAGCCAGCTCGATTGGGATACCAAGGGCGTTGTGCTTTATTCGGCCACGGCCCATGCCGATCTCGGCAACGACTGGACCGTCAAGGGCAAGATCGACGTCGGCTTCGGCGGCAACGGGCATATGGTCGATTACGACTGGAATCCGGACTTTACAAACGACCAGAGCATGGATGGCTGGAGCGATCGATCCATCAGCCCCGACACGCGCCTCGACCGGTATTTCAACGGCTCGCTGGAAATCGGCCGCGATATCTTCAGCGACGACCGCGGCACTTTCGGTATCAATGCCGGCTTCAAATATACCGATGTACGCTGGAGTTCCTACGGTGGATCGTACATCTACAGCACCGACAGTTTTCGCGACACGATCGGCGATTCCCTTGCAGGCACCAAGACGATCACTTATCAGCAGAAAATCCCGACAGTCTTTCTCGGCTTGGACGGCGCGGCGCATATCGATCGCCTGACCCTGTCTGGCGGCGTCAAGGCGGGCGTCACCAAAGGAATTGACGATATCGACAATCATTGGGCGGTCCAGACCAATTTCTTCAGTAACATGAAGCCGGCACCAGTCGTCATGGCCAATGCGGCGATCGACTATCAGCTGACGCCGAGTGCTTCGCTTTACTTCGCCGGCAATTTCGAGAATGTCTTCAACAAGCGGGGCGACGCGCGGGTTATCGACACGACGACCGGTGGCGTGACGAACTATGCAAACGCATCCGGCGCATCGTTCAAGACCATGTCCCTGCAGATCGGTCTTCGCGGCCGGTTCTGACCGGCTCCGCGACATCGCAAAAAGAGCCCGGTTCCGGCTGGGCGTTTTCTTTCGAGCGCAATGGCGGACCTGCGTTGCCGATAACAGCGCCGTGCGCTAGCCTTCCGCCATGAAGATCCTCGCCGTTTCCGGCAGCGCCCGCCGACTGTCCACCAACACAGCCCTGCTCCGCGCTCTCCAAGTGATCGCCCCCGACGGCATCGCCGTACAGGTCTATGACGGCATTGGAGACTTGCCGGTCTTCTCGCCCGATCTCGAAGGCGCTGATCTGCCTGACAGCGTCCGGCACTTCCAGCAGGCCATTGCCGAATGCGACGCACTTATCCTGTCCAGCCCGGAATATGTGCGCAGCATTCCCGGCGGCCTGAAGAATGCCATCGACTGGCTGGTCTCGGGCGACCAGGTGGTCGGCAAGCCGATCGCGCTCGTCCACGCCTCGCATCGCGGCGAAGACATGCTGGCGGCGCTCAGGACGGTGCTGTCGACCATCAGCTCCAATTTCACGGAAAGCCTTTTCTTCCGTTTTCCGGTCATGAAGGAAACGCCCGAGGCCATCGTTCAGCGCCTTGTGAGCGCCCCGGTCGCGGCGGAGGCTTTTCTGCGGGATTTTGCGCTCTTTTGCCGGGATGGCGGAAACGGGCGGTTGCCGCAGCATCCTATTTCCTGAGACGGGGCGCCGAACCTGCCGGATTGCGACCAGAAACGGAGCCCGCACTAGAGTATGTCTGGTTCAGGCTGAACCAGACATACTCTAGATTCTTTTGTTTTCGTTTGTCTTTTCGGGAAAACCGGTTCCCACTTTTCCCTGACAAACTCTAGCGGGCTCCGCAATCGAGCTGTCTCAATCGTCCTCGTCGCATTCGGTGATTTCGCACACGGCTTCTTCGGTCGTGCGGTTGGCGCACTCCGTTAGCGCCTTTTCGCGCGCATCGGCTTCGTCGTCATAGCTGTAGCTATAGCCGTAGCTGCCCTCTTCCGACACGGCGATGCAGCCCCAGGCGAGCGCCGAGGTCTGCGAGGCTGCAAAAGCAGTCGTGAGGACGAGCGCGGCAAGCGCTGTCCGTCTGGCGGATGTCATGGTGTCTTCCCCTCAAGTCGCGCAAAATGCGCCGGAAACACTATGGCTCCGTCTCTTGCCTTTGCAAGCGATTGCGGCAGCCAATTTAGCGGGTATCGCTTGCCGGCTCAGCCGGCATTGCGCTCCGGATCGGACCGCGCGGGCGGCTCCGCATGGGGATCGAGAATGATCGGCGACGGCGGATCGGTCGCCTCCACTTCGCGGATCCATTCACGCCAGATGGCGACGAGCAGCGCCATCAGCACCGGGCCGATGAAAAGTCCGAGGAAGCCCATGGTCTTCACGCCGCCGATGAGGCCGAAGAAGGTGGGCAGGAAGGGCAGCTTGATCGGACCGCCGACGAGGCGCGGCCGCAGCGTCTTGTCGACGATGAAGAGCTCGACGGAGCCCCAGATGAGCAACGCAAGGCCTGCGACCGGCGAACCGCTGGAGACGAGATAGACCGAGACCAGCGTGAAGGAGAGCGGCGCACCGCCGGGGAAGAGCGCCATGATGCCGGTGATGACGCCGAGCGTCACGGCAGACGGCACGCCGGCGATCCAGTAGGCGACGCCGAGCACGATGCCCTCGCCGATGGCGATCAGCGTCATGCCCGTTACAGTGGAACTGATGGTTGCCGGCACGATGCGGGAAATGCGCTCCCAGCGCATCGGCAGGATGCGTTCGCCGAGGCGGTCCACCTGGGCCGCGAAGGACTGGCCGTCGCGATAGATGAAGAACAGCGCGATCAGCATGAAGAGCGCGGCGAGAAGCAGGTTGAAGGCCTTGCCGCCGGCCGCCAGCGCCACGCGGTAGATATTGCCGATATTGGCGCCGCTGACGACCTGCGTCAGCTCGCCGATGGCGCCGGGATGGTCGAGGAAGCGCGTCCACTGCATGTCCAGCCAGCCGCCGATGACCGGCAGCACGCGGATCCATTCCGGCGTCGCGGCCCCCGTGCGATTGGTTTCCACCGCCCAGCCGACCCAGTCGCGCACCTCGTGCAGGGCATAGGTGGAGGCAATCACGATCGGGCCGATGATGAAGGCGAGGATGAGCAGGATGGCGATGGAGGCGGCGAGCGTGCGGTTGCCGTTCACCTGCGCAAGCAGGCGTGTATAGAGCGGCCAACTGGCAAAGGCGATGACGAGGGCGGCGAGCACGGGAACCACGAAGCCGTGGAAGAAGTAGATGCCGGCGAAGACGACGAGCACCAAGAGCCAGCGCGCCGCCGAGATCGGCGAGACGAGCGCAGCCCCGCCGGTGCGCGCCGCACCAAGAAACCTGGGCTCACTTCTGCGGTGTTCCTGATGCAGCAAACTCATGCACTCCACTGTCTCCGGCGTCCGGCCGGGATCCCCTAGATAAGGTGTATCCGATGAATGTTAAACATATACGCGGTTTTTTGGTGGAAGGCGCGGTGAGACGCCGCAGTCCGGCGCTTTCCGCTCACGAAAAAGCGATTTGTTCCGCCCGCGGCGCTTGTTGACGTTTACGTCAATGTAAGATAGCGATAATCCTTGATGGCGCCTGCCAAAAGCATCATCTTGTCCGTATCGCCGGGTTGGAGGACCTTGCGGGGCCGGCGGGACGGACGATGCCCGCGCCCAAGGAGGAGAGCACGCATGACGGCCATATCAGAGGCCCCTTCCACCGAGCCGGCCGGCCGTTTCTGGCTTGCCAACTATCCCGAAGGCATGGCCGGCGACATCGCGCCGCTGGCGCATGCCTCCATCGGCGCGCTGGTCGAGCGATGCTGCGCACAATTTGCCGACCGCCCCGCCTTTACCAGCATGGGCAAGACGCTGAATTTCAGCGATTTCGAGACCGCCTCGAAAAAGATCGCCGTCTGGCTGCAGGCCAGGGGGCTCGAAAAAGGCGACCGCGTCGCCGTGATGATGCCGAACATCCTGCAGAACCCGGTCATCATTTTCGGCATCCTGCGCGCCGGCCTCGTGGTGGTGAACGTCAATCCGCTCTATACGCCGCGCGAGTTGGAACACCAGCTGAAGGATGCCGGCGCCAAGGCGCTGTTCGTGCTGGAAAACTTCGCAAGCACCGTGGCGCAGGTCGTCTCGCGCACCGCCGTGAGGCACGTCGTCGTCACCACGATGGGCGACATGCTCGGCCTCAAGGGGCTGATCGTCAATCTCGTCGTGCGTAGGGTGAAGAAGCTCGTGCCGGCCTGGTCGCTGCCGGGGCACATCCCGTTCAGCCAAGTGATGGCCGAGGGTGCGCGCGGCACGCTGAAGCCGGTTGCCGTCGCCCCCGGCGATACCGCCTTTCTGCAATATACCGGCGGCACGACGGGCGTTTCCAAGGGCGCGACGCTGACGCATGCCAACCTCTTGTCCAACATGGAGCAGATCAAGCTGTGGATCGAGCCGATCTTCCATGTGAAGCAGCGGCCGGACCAGCTCGTCTTCATCTGCGCGCTGCCGCTCTACCATATCTTCGCCTTGACGGTGAACGGGCTGATGGGCATCGCGCTCGGCGGCCACAATGTGCTGATCGCCAACCCGCGCGACATTCCCGCCTTCGTCAAGGAACTGGGCAAATATTGCGTCCATATCTTCCCCGGCCTCAACACGCTGTTCAACGCGCTGATGAACAATCCGGACTTTGCCAAGCTCGATCTCTCCGGCCTGCTTTTGACGCTCGGCGGCGGCATGGCGGTGCAACGGCCGGTCGCCGAACGCTGGCAGAAGATGACGGGCTGCGCCATCATCGAAGGCTACGGCCTCTCGGAGACCTCGCCGGTGGCGACCGCCAACCGCTTCGACCGGGCGGAGTTCACCGGCACGATCGGCCTGCCGCTCCCCTCCACCGAGATCGCGATCCGCGACGACGACGGCAACACGCTTGCCCTGGGCGGGGTCGGCGAAATCTGCATTCGCGGTCCGCAGGTCATGGCCGGCTATTGGCAGCAGCCGGACGAGACGGCGAAAGTGATGACGCCGGATGGTTTCTTCCGCTCCGGCGATATCGGCTTCATGACGCCGGATGGTTTCACCAAGATCGTCGACCGCAAGAAGGACATGATCCTCGTCTCCGGCTTCAACGTCTTCCCGAACGAGGTGGAAGAGGTGGCGATGTCGCTTGCCGGCGTTCTCGAATGCGCGGCGATCGGCGTGCCGGACGAGCATTCCGGCGAGGCGGTGAAGCTCTTCGTGGTGAAGAAGGATCCGGCCCTGACGGAGGCCGACGTGAAGGCCCATTGCGCGGCGAACCTCACCAATTACAAGCGCCCGCGCTTCATCGAGTTCCGCACCGACCTGCCGAAATCCAATGTCGGCAAGATATTGCGCAAGGATCTCCGGGGCTGAGCGCAGCCCCGGCACAACCGCTCCTAAATCGATTTAATTTTTTAGCCGCAGGCGCGTTTTCGGTCTTGATTTGACGGTGCCAAAGCGACTAGCTAGCGGCATCGTCCAAAGCAAGGGAAGACGCCGATGAACGCGCTTGTCGAAAAGCTGAAATCCATCGTCCGCGACACCAACGCCACAGACATCCGGGCGGCCTTCGCGGCCGATCCCGAGCGGTTCTCCCGCTACAGCACCACGCTTGGCGATTTCCTCTTCGACTATTCCAAATGCGCGATGAACGACGCCGTGCTCGACGCGCTGGAAGCGCTCGCCAAGGAAGCCGGCGTCGAGAAGAAGCGCGACGCGATGTTCGCGGGCGAGATCATCAACATCACCGAAGAGCGCGCTGTGCTGCACACCGCATTGCGCAACCGCTCCAACACGACGGTCATCGTCGATGGTAAGGACGTCATGCCTGACGTCAATGCCGTGCTCGACGCCATGGGCGCCTTTTCCGACGGCATCCGTTCCGGCGCGCTGAAGGGTGCGACGGGCAAGAAGATCACGGACGTCGTCAATATCGGCATCGGCGGTTCCGATCTCGGCCCGGTCATGGCGACACTGGCGCTCGCGCCCTACCACGACGGCCCGCGCCTGCACTTCGTCTCCAATATCGACGGCGCGCATATCGCCGATACACTGAAGACGCTCGAAGCTGAAACCACCCTCTTCATCGTCGCCTCGAAGACCTTCACGACCATCGAGACGATGACGAATGCCGCAACGGCCCGCAAGTTCATCGCCGACAAGCTCGGTGACGCCGCCGTCGGCAGCCATTTCTGCGCGGTCTCCACGGCGCTCGACAAGGTTTCGGCCTTCGGGATCGGCGCGGAGCGCGTCTTTGGCTTCTGGGACTGGGTCGGCGGGCGCTATTCGATCTGGTCGGCCATCGGCCTGCCGCTGATGATCGCCATCGGCAAGGAGAGTTTTGGCGAATTCCTCGCCGGCGGCCATGCCATCGACACCCATTTCCGCGAGGCGCCGATCCGGGAGAACATCCCCGTCCTGCTCGGCCTCATCGGCTACTATCACCGCAACGTGCTGAACTACCCGTCGCGCGCCATCCTGCCCTATGACCAGCGCCTGTCGCGCTTCCCCGCCTATCTGCAACAGCTCGACATGGAATCGAACGGCAAGTCCGTGACGATGGATTCCAAGCCCGTCGCCTGCAAGACCGGCCCGGTCGTCTGGGGCGAGCCTGGCACCAACGGCCAGCACGCCTTCTACCAGCTCATCCATCAGGGCACCTCGGTCATCCCCACGGAATTCATGATCGCGGCCAACGGCCACGAGAAAAATCTCCGCCACCAGCACCAGCTTTTGATCGCCAATTGCCTGGCGCAGTCGGAAGCCCTGATGAAGGGGCGCTCACTGGAAGAGGCCAAAGCCCAGCTCACCTCCAAGGGCATGGACGAGGCGAAGGCCGACAGGATTGCGCCGCACCGCGTCTTCGACGGCAACCGCCCGTCGATCACCATGGTGCATGACAGCCTGACGCCCTTTGCGCTCGGCCGGCTGATCGCGCTCTACGAGCATCGCGTTTTCGTCGAAGGCGCGCTGTTCAATATCAATTCCTTCGACCAATGGGGCGTCGAGCTCGGCAAGGAGCTGGCGACGGGTCTGCTGCCGGTCGTCGAAGGCAAGGAAAGCGCTGCCGGCCACGACAGCTCGACGGCCGGTCTGGTTGCCGCGCTGCTGAAGGCGGCGAAGTAAGCCTAGCGCAGGCTGAGACGGCGTGCCGCGAAAGCATCGCGCGGCACGCGCGTCAGGTTACCCAGGAATTCGAGAGCACAGGCGCGCCAGCTGTAGGTCGACGCCCGGCCAAGAGCGACTTCCTTGGGAATGTCGAGCGCGGCAAGCGCGGCTTCCCGCAGGTCTTCCGACAGCACTCCCGCTTCGCCCAGCACGTCGCGCGGCGCCGTCACCGGGAAGGCGGCGACGGGCACACCGCTCGCCAAAGCTTCCAGCATGACATTGCCAAACGTGTCCGTCCGGCTCGGGAAGACGAAGACGTCGGCCGAGGCGTAGATCGATGCAAGATCCTCGCCGGTCTTGCGGCCGAGGAAATGCACATCCGGATAGCGCTGGCGCAGCATGGCCAAATCCGGCCCATCGCCGACCACGACCTTGCTGCCCGGCAGATCGAGCGCGAGGAAAGCCGGCAGGTTCTTTTCCACCGCCACGCGCCCGACGTTGAGGAAGATCGGCCGCGGCAGGCCGAGATCGCGGCGTTTGCCCGGATCGAACTGCTTCGTATCGACCCCGCGCGACCAGCGCTTGATCCGGGTAAAACCGCGCGCCGCCATTTCTGCGCCGAGCGATTTCGTCGCCACCATCATGCCCTGGCCGGAATTGTGGAAGCGGCGCAGCCACCAGTAACTCCAGCTTTCGGGGATGGGCAGACGCGCGCTGATGAATTCGGGAAAGCGCGTGTGATAGGCGGTGGTAAAGGGCAGCCGGCGCTGCAGGCAGGCGCGCCGCGCCGCCATGCCGAGCGGTCCTTCGGTGGCGATGTGGATATAGTCGGGTGCGATCGCCTCGATCTCGGCCAGCATCTGGCGCTTCGAGGTCAGCGCGAGCCGGATTTCCGGATAGGACGGCAGCGGCACCGTCGCGAACTTTTCCGGCGTCAGGAAGACGACCTCGACCCCCTCTTCCGCTATGGAGCGGGCAAGCTCTTCCAGCGTGTGCACGACGCCGTTCAGTTGCGGACGCCAGGCATCCGTGACGACGAGAATGGTCGGGGACTGTCCATCAGGACGGGCCGGAGCGAGCGAATCTGATGCGGTGTGATCGAACATGGCCCCTTTGACCATGCGGCGATGACAGGCGAATGAAGGGGCCGAGCGGCTTACGCCAGCCCGATTTCCTTCGCCCACGGCGGGTTGGCGCCGGCGCGGGAAACGGTGACGGCAGCGGCCTTGGCGCCGAGTGCCAGCACCTTGGCGATCTGGTCTTCCGAGAGGGCCGAAACCTGCTGCTTGGTGAGCAGGTTCTGCATCTTCAGCGAGGCGAGCACGCCGGCATCGAACGTATCGCCGGCACCGACCGTATCGACGACCGTCACGCGCTCGCTCGGCACCGTGACCTTGTGCGCAGCGGTGTAGCCTACCGCGCCTTCCGCGCCGCGCGTGACGACGACGAGCTTGGCGCCATGGTGCAGCCAGTGGCGGGCGAGCGCATCCTCGTCGCCTTCGAGGCCGAACCAGGCGAGGTCCTCATCGGAGAACTTGACGATGTCAGCCATCGCAGCCATGCGGCGGATGCGGCCCATATGGGCATCCTTGTCCTTGATGAAGCCGGGGCGGATGTTCGGGTCGAGCGAGATCACGCGCTTATCGTGCTCGCGCTTCAGGAGCGCCTCGTAGGTCGAGCCACAGGGCTCCGGGATGAGGCTGATCGCACCGAAATGCAGCGCCTCGCAATCGTCGCCGAGATCAGGAAGCTCGGCCTCGGTGATCATGCGACCGGCAGTGCCCTCGTCGTAGAAGGCGTAGGTGGCGTGGCCGTTCACCAGTTTGACGAAGGCGACGGTGGTCGGGCGCGACAGCGTTGCGCAATAGCTGTAGTCGACGCCGCTTTCGCCGAGCGTCCTGCGCAGGATGTCGCCCATCATGTCGTCGGAAAGGCCGGTGAAGAAGCCCGTGGGAACACCGAGGCGGCCGAGCGCGATCGCCGTGTTGAAGATCGCGCCGCCGGCATAGGGCGCATAGGCGTCCTCGCCGAGCGTCGTCGTCCGCGGCAGCATGTCGATCAGCGCTTCACCACAACATAGGATCATCAGCATTCCTCCCACCGATTTTCAATCGATTTAAGCGATCTTGGCGCAAAGCGCCAGCGCCATTTACGACGTCGGCAGTTCCGACACACCGCCATGGGCGGCCGACCAGACGAGCGGCGCATCGAAGAACGCCTCGACGGAAGCGAGCGTCGCATCGTCGAACAGCTTTTCGGCGCGCGCGACGGCCAGCACATCCCTCCAGGTGGCGATATGGTGCAGCTTGACGCCGCCACTGGCGTAGCGGGCTTCGGCCTCCTTGAAGATGCCGTAGTAGAACAGCGACATGCCGTGATCGACCACGCCGCCGGCCGCGCGGATGGCGTCGATGAAGGTGAACATCGAGCCGCCGACGGTGACGAGATCCTCGATGACGAGCACGCGCGCACCTTCAGGCATCACGCCCTCGATCTGCGCATTGCGGCCATGGCCCTTGGGCTTCTTGCGCACATAGATCATCGGCAGGCCGAGGCGATCGGCTAGAAGTGCTGCGAAGGGAATGCCGGCCGTCTCGCCGCCGGCGATCACGTCGATGCGCTCGAAGCCGACATTGCGGGTCAGCGTCGCGGCGGCGAAATCCATGATGGCCGAGCGGATGCGCGGATAGGAGAGCAGCTTGCGGCAATCCATATAGACCGGGGAGGCCATGCCGGAGGCGAGTTTGTAGGGTTCCTCGGGGCGGAAATGCACCGCCTTGATCTCCCACAGCATGCGGGCCATCAGCTCCGCCATCACGTCTCGGTCCGGAAAGGAATTGGAAAACATCGGCATCTCCCGCATGATTTTGTCCTCGTGCGCATAGCAGCAAGAGCCGCGGCTTTCCAGCACTCGCGCAACGAAAAACCCTCCCCGGAGGCCGGGGAGGGTTTCGAGAGGACCGGATTTTGCCGTTGGCTTAGGCGCCGCGGCGGGCATCGACCGAGATGGAGCCCGGGCCGAAGGCGGCGAGCACGAGGAAGCCGCCGGCGATCGTGATGTTCTTCCACATCATCAGGCCGTTGAAGACGGTGAGGAGGCCGTTGGCGCCTTCCGGGAAGTCCGGGTTGTTGATCGCGCCGCTGTGGAAGACGAGAGCGGTGAACACGCAGAAGGCAGCGAGCAGGTAAGCGGCAATCTTCGTCTGGAAACCGACAAGGATGAACAGGCCGGCGACGACTTCGAAGATGCCGGCGAGATAGGCGAGTGCGGTGGCGGCCGGCAGGCCGGCATTGGAGATCATCCAGGCGGTGCCCGAGGGATCGATCAGCTTGGGGAAGCCGGCAGTGAGGAACATGAGGGAGAGAAGAATGCGTCCGACGAGGACGACTACGTTCTGCGGCATGGGAAGCTCCTGAGGCTTGGCGTTTGCGTTGGCAGAGAGATACCAGCTTTCCGTCGTCAAACTAGTCAGCACATCAGAAGACAGATCGTTCTCATTTAGTGAACGATCGCCTGTTCCCGCCGGAACAGAAACCGGCGCGGCCCTGTGCGAAAAGGAGACAACACCCCGCCTCCCTTCTTCGGATCTTCCATGCGCCACACTGTTCTCGCCCTGGTTCTCGCTTCCGCAGCTCTCGCCTTCAGTGCCCCCGGCCAGGCCGGCGCCTCCTATGCCTATGCCCAGCAGGGCTACTACGGCCACTACCAGCAGACCTGCATAACCAAGCGCATGCGCACGGAAGACCGCACAGGCAAGACCGTCACCAAACGTGTGCGGATCTGCCAATAGGACGGGACCAGCCCAAACTGTCCGTTCTTTTCTGTTGCAAGCGCTCACCGGCTGGGCGAAGATTTCGGTTGAGCGGCCCGTCTTCATCGTATCAGGGGCGGCCGGGGGAAACCGGATATGAACGAGATCAACAAGAGTGCCGCGTTCTGGCGTTCTTTTCCGATTTTCGAGGGCTTCAGCAAGGAAACGATCGGCGAGATCGCATCTATCGCGACCTGGCGCCGCTGGCCGGCGGGAACGGTCATCTTCCAGCGCGGCGACGAGGGCACCTATCTCATCGTGCTCGTCTCCGGCCGCATCAAGCTGTCGCTGATCACGCCGCAGGGCAAAGAACTGTCGCTGCGCCAGCTCGAGGCCGGTTCGATCCTCGGCGAAATGGCGATCCTCGACGGCCAGCCGCGCTCGGCGGACGCGACCTCCGTCACGCCGACCGAAGGTTATGTCATCGCCAAGCGCGATTTCCTCGACGTGCTGACCCGCAACCCGACGGCCGCGCACGCGATCATCCACTATCTCTGCACCAAGCTGCGCGAGACGACCGAGCAGCTGGAAACCATCGCGCTCTACGATCTCGATTCCCGCGTCGCCCGCTTCTTTCTGGCAACCCTGCGCAATATCCATGGCGACGAACTGCCCGACAGCGCCAATCTTCAGCTTTCACTCAGCCAGGGCGAGATCGCCAGCATCGTCGGCGCGAGCCGGCCGAAGATCAACCGGTCGATCCTGGCGCTGGAAGAGGCCGGCGCGATCCGCCGCAACGACGGCATCATCCATTGCCATATCGGCCGGCTGCAGAACATCGCCGAGCCGGATGACGACTAACAGGCCGGCGGCCCGGAACGGGAGCGGCCGATCATGATCGCCAAGAAATACAGACCGCTCGCCGCCGGCCTCCTCGCCAGCCTTGCCGGCGCGCTTGCCCTGTACTTCATGGGCGAAACGGCGCTGGAGCAGCAACGCGAATTCTATTTCGACGCCCTGACCCAGGCCATACCGGCGGCAAAAACCGATGAGATCGTCGTGGTCGATATCGATCGCAAGGCCTTCCAGAGCGTGCCGGGCCGCGAGTGGACGCGCAGCCAGACCGCCGCTCTCATCGACCGCCTCGCCGCCGCCAAACCCACCGCCATCGCCTTCGATTTCGTCTTCAGCACCGATTGCACGGCCGACGAACCGGCCAATGCCGCGCTCTCCGGCGCCATCGCCAAGGTGCCGACCGTGCTGGGCTTCCTAATCGGCGAGGCGACGGACGGCGCGCCGCATCCCGTGCCGGCGCTCGCCCTGCAAAAGCCGGTCACCGTGCCCGATCTCTGGTTCATCGACGGCACGGAAAGCTCCTGCCCCTTCCTGCAGGACAAGGCGATCTCAGCGTCGGCCTCCTTCCTCGTCGGCGACGAGGATGCCGTGGTGCGGCGCGTGCAGGCCTACGTGATCGTCGGCAATGCCGCCTATCCGGCGCTCGGCGTGGAGGCCGCACGGCTTGCGGCCGGTGCCCGCACGCCCATTCTCGGCGGCAATCCCGTCTGGCTGCGCCACGATGCGCGCATCCTCAGGCTCGATGAAGACGGCAGCTTACGCTTCGTTGCCAGCAACGCGGCCGCTATCGGTGCCAGAACTTTTTCCGCCGCCGATGTCGTCACGGGCAAAGTCCCACCGGACAGGATTGCCGGGAAGGTCGTGCTGATCGGCAGCAGCCTGCCCAATCTCGGCGGTTTGCGCGCCAGCGCCTCGATGCCGCTCGAGCCCTCCGTGCAGATCCATGCCGACGTCGCCAATGCCATCCTGACGGACCATATCCCGATGCGCGATCCCGGCCTTGCATCCGTCGAGGCAGGCTTTGCTTTCCTCATGGGCGCGGCGGCGGCGCTGGCGGCGACGCGGCTTCGCCCGCTCCTTGCGGCAGTTGCGGGCGTCACCCTTGTCGGTTTGGTCTTCGGCGCGTCGGTACTGCTCTACATGCGCACGGCGCTGTTGTCCGATGCGATCGGCGTCTCGCTGGTCGTTGCCACGGCAGCCCTTGTCACCGGCCTCCTGCAATTCACCCATATCCGCCGTGCGGAAGCGACGGCGCGCCAGCGCTTTGGGCAATACCTGCCGCAATCGGTCGTCTCGCGCTACATCGACAATCCGGACATGGCGCGCGTGGCCGGCGAGGAGCGGCAGGTGACGGCCCTCTTCACCGACATCGAGGGCTTTTCGGCGCTCGCACAAAAAATCGGCCCGCACGATCTCGTCAAGCTGCTCGACATCTACTTTTCGGAAGTGAACGCGCTGGTCGCGCGCCATGGAGGCATGGTCGACAAGGTGGTGGGCGACGCCGTGCACGCGCTGTTCAACGCGCCAGACGATCTCGACCGCCATGTCGACAAGGCGCTCACCTGCGCCGACGAAATCCGCAGCCTGACCGAAGAGATGCGCCGTCGCACCACTTTTCTGGAGAAGGATTTCGGACGCACGCGCATCGGCGTCGAGACGGGCATGGCGGTGCTGGGCGAAGTCGGCATCGGCGGCAAGCTCGACTATACGGCCCATGGCGACGCCGTGAACCTCGCCGCCCGCCTGCAGGATGCCAACAAATTTTTGGGCACCCAGATCTGCGTCGGCCCACGCGCCGCCAGTGAAACCAGCCGCACACTACGCGCCATCGGCAACCACGAGATTCGCGGCTTCGGCACGATGGACCTGTTTACGCTGGATTAGCGGATGCCGACGCTGGCATAGGCCTCGCGGATGCGGGCCTCGCCCCATTGGATGACGTCGCCGGGGGCCGCACCCGGTGCGCTGATCTCGACACCCTCGCCGCCGGAAACCGATCTGGTTACGCCACCGCCGGTGACCTCGACGCGGCCGTGCTCGACGAAGACGGCGAAGGGGGCCTTCCGGCTTGGCCCGGCGAAGAATTTCGTGCCGCGCACGCCGATCATGCCGAAGGCGGTGCGCATGGTGAGGTCGATCTTGGCAAGGCCCTCCGGCCGGTCGAAGACCATCTGGCCGGTGCCGAGCTCGATGATGCCGCCCTGGCCGGCGATGAAGGTGTCGATCAGAAGCTCCGTCTCGCTGCCGAGCATCAGGCTGGTATCCTCGCCGAGCGCCAGTTCGGCGAAACTGTCCTTGCCGGTTTTCACGAAGTCGTGGTCCATCAGGCTCGCGCCGGCCTTCAGGCCTTCCTGATGTTCCGCATGTTTGCGGCTGACATCGCCGGTGATCTCGACGGCCTTGCCTATGATGGTATTGGCCTGCGTGGCGCGCAGGCCGGCGCCGAGAAGCGCCAGCGTGCTGCCGGCGATGAACAGCCTGCGGCTGAGGGTGACGGGGCGGAACGTATCGAGCGTTGGCATGACACACCTTTCGCGGGACAGGATGCCCGCCTGGATGAATTGAACCCGGGCGCCGCGCTACATCCACCGTGCACACCGCCAGCAATGACTACCCTTATGCGCCGCCTCCCGTCATCCCACTGTTCCCGCGGAAACAGCCGTTTTGCACCGTTCGTCTAAGGTGCCCCCATCAACGAAGGGAGACGGATCATGAACATGCGATCCAATATGCTGAAGACGGCTGGCCGCGCCCTTTTCTTCGCGGTCCTTCTGGCCGGTGCCGATGGCGCCCGTGCCAACACCATCGATGCCAAATGCGATGCCGCCGCCGGCAGCCGCTACGACATGACCCGCAACACAACCTTCGCGCCGGTGGCGCTTGAAGACATCGAGATCGGCGCCGCGCTCTCGGCCTGCCGCGAAGCCTATAATTCCCTTCGCAGCCCCCACATGGCCTTCCAGCTGGCGCGCGCCCTGGAGCGCGCCGGCCAGGATCTCGACGCCATGAAGCTCTATGCCGAAGCAGCCGCGCTCGGCCATACGGTCGCCATGGTGAACTACGGTGCGATGCTTGGAAAACGCGGCGATCCGGCCGCCGAATTCAGCCATTACAAGAAGGCCGCCGAACTGGGCGACATGCTTGGCGCCTACAATCTCGCCGTCGCCTATCGCGATGGCATCGGCACCGAGGTGAACGGTGCGGAAGCCGTCCGCTGGTTCGACAAGGCCGCCGCCAGCGGCGACGAGACTGCCGCCTTCAATCTCGGCGTGCTGCTCGACGACGGCAGCCTCGTTGCCGAGGACAATGCACGGGCCGCCGCCTACTACAAGCTTGCCGCCGAGCGCGGCAGCATCGATGCCATGATCAATCTCGGCCTCATGCTGGAATCGGGCGAAGGTGTTGCCCAGGACCTCACCGCCGCCGCCGGCTATTTCGAGCAGGCGGCCGACAAGGGCGACAGTTTCGGCAAGCTCAAGATCGGCCTGATGCAGCAGAGCGGCACAGGCATCGTCAAGAACATCGAGCAGGCCGTGACCAGCCTCGTCGCCGCCTTCGAGATGCGCGACGTCGATCTCGAGGTCATCCTGCGCGACCAGCCGGACCAGCTGTCTGCCGATGCGCGCCTCGCCATCAAGCAGGTGCTGGCCGACCAGGACCTGATCGAGGACGCCGATACGGCGGAGATCGACCCGATCACCCTTGGCGCCATCGAAAAGCACTACGCCGCAAAGTAATATGAGAACACCTTCCCCCACCCGAAACGTCATCCTCGGCCTTGAGCCGAGGACCCACTACTGCGAGCGTTGAGCGCGCGGCGTGGATGGTCGGGTCAAGCCCGACCATGACGGAGGAGAGGTTTGGCCCGGCCGACGGAAGAAAGGTTTCGATCGGCTCAGCGAATTTCGCCGGCCTGCGGGCCCCAGGTGTCGGTCATGGCGAAACCGTCGGCCAGCGGATCGGTCGGGTCGAGCGCGATCTGGTGCAGGCCGAAGGTCCAGCCGCGGCCGGTGATGGTCGGGATGATCGCCGTGCGGCCGGCGACAACAGTCTCAGCCTCCAGACCCACCTCGAACTGCGAACCGATGATCGAGCGCGAGCGGAACGTATCGCCGACCTTGACGAGGCCGCGGGCGTGCAGCGTGGCGAGGTTCGCTGAATTGCCGGTGCCGCAGGGCGAGCGGTCGACGCGGCCGGGCCACATGGTGGTGGCGGTGCGCACGGTGCCGTCAGGGTCGCGGTCGCGGAACATGACATAGGCGATGCCGTTGATTTCCGGAATCTCTGGATGCACGACCTTCATCGACTTGTTGATGAGATCCTTCAGCGCCATGCCGGCATCGACCAGCGCGCGGGCATTGGCCTTTTCGATCTTCGTACCGATCTGATCGACATCGACCAGCGCATAGAAAATGCCGCCATAGGAGATGTCGAAACGCACGCGGCCCCAATGCGGCGTGTCGATCTCGACATCCAGCGCCTCGACGAAGGACGGCACCATGGTGAGCTTGACCTTCTCGCAGCGGCCGTCGCGGCAGGTCGCCGTCGCCTTGACCAGACCGGCAGCGGTATCGAGCACGACGACTGTTTCCGGCTCCTTCATCTCGACGATGCCGGATTCCAGGAGCGCCGTGGTGATGCAGATCGAGTTGGAGCCCGAGGAGGCATGCGCCTGGTCGGCCTGCAGGATGATGAAGCCGGCATCGGCCTCCGGGCGCTTGGCGGGCAGAAGCAGGTTCACCGAGCCGGTCGCGGCCGCGCGCGGCTCCAGGCACAGGAAGCGGCGCAGACTGTCATCGACCGTGTTGATGTAGTTGAGCTGCTCGGCGATCGTGTTGCCGGGGATTTTCGGCACGCCGCCGATCGCCACCTTGCCGATCTCACCCTCGCAATGAACGTCCAGCAGCTGGATCGTGCGCTTCCATCTCATGTCGCTATGCTCCGTTTGGCCAGCCCGCCGGCTGCTTCGCCCTTCTGATATATCAGATCGTCACGCGTTCCAACTGCTTTTCATACGACAGGTTCGCACGCTAGACTACGTCCGGTTCAGACTGAACCGGACGTAGTCTAGCTTCTTTTGTTTTCGTTTGTCCTTTCGGGAAAACCGGTTCCCACTTTTCCCTGACAACTCTACGAATGCATCCGGCGCAGTCCTCATTCTGCGCCCGAAACAGCCCCGCCGCGAGACCCTTTCATGACCAAGCTCATTGTCTTTACCGACCTGCACATGGTGCCCGAAGGCACGAAGATCATCGGCCTTGATCCCTATGACCGGCTGCTTGCCGGTATCGAACACGTCAATCGCTACCATACGGATGCCGACCGGGTCGTCTTCACCGGCGACCTGACGCACCGCGCCGACACGCTCTCCTATGAGCGCCTGCACGGCCTGCTCGCCAAACTCGTGCCGCCGGCCGCCATCACCATCGGCAACCACGATTACCGCGACCGCTTCCTGGAAACCTTCACCCATGTCCAGCCGGATGAGAACGGCTTCGTGCAGCAGGCGATCGATTTTCCCGATTGCCGTGTCGTGCTGCTCGACACGCTTTTCGCCCCGCCCTACGACTATCCTTTGAGCCATGCCGGCTATCTCTGCGAGACGCGTCTTGCCTGGCTCGACAAGACGCTGGCGAGCGCCGGCGCCCTGCCCGTCCTTCTCTTCATGCACCACCCGCCGCACAAGACGGGCTTTACCGGCATGGATGCGATCCGGCTCTCCAACGAACACGCCTTCTACGACCTGGTGCTGAAGCACGGCAATGTCCGCCATATCTTCGCCGGCCATGTGCACCGCACGATCGGCGGTTCGCATCGCGGCATTCCCTTCTCGATCTTCAAGAGCCCGGTGCATCAGCAGCCCATGCCCTTCGACGCGCCGAACGCCTCGCTTTCGGTCGACGAGCCCGCCGCCTACGGCATCGTCGTGGTGACGGAAGAAGGCCTGCAAGTGCATCACGAGGACTACGAAATCGCCAAGCTGGAATCAGAAATCGCCTGAGGCCGACGGTTACCGCGCGTTACACATCGTGATGCCCTCGCGCCGTTCCCATGGAACCGACTTGGGGGTGTCACGTTGTCTCCGCCGAAGGGGTGGGAAACCCAATCTTCGAAGGAGAAAGACATGCGTAAGTTTCTTATGGCCGGCGCCGCTCTGGCCCTCATCGGCGCCTCCGTCGCCCATGCCGACGACCGTGACAAGGAAGCCCTTGGCGGTGCTGCGATGGGTGCCGCAGGCGCGACCGCAGGTGCCGTTGTCGGCGGCCCGGTCGGTGCTGTCGTCGGCGGCGCCGTCGGCTTCGTCATCGGCGCGGAAGCGGCGGTTCCCGATGACGCCCGTGTCTATGTGATGGAAAACCCGACGCCGCCGGTCGTGCTGGATGGCCAGCTGACCGCCGATACGCGCTTCAACGATACCGTGACGCTGACGCCGATCCCCGAGCATCCGGATCTCGCCTATGTTTATGTCGACAACCGCCCGGTCATCGTGCGCTCCGACAGCCGCCAGGTGATCTACGCGCCGGAGGTCGAGACGACGGCGAGCATTTCGGGTGACATTCCCGAGGCGACCATCACCTATGTGGAACGCCACCCGGTCGAGCCCGTCGTGCTGGAAGGTCCCGTCCAGGCCGGTGCAGTGATCCCCGATACGGTACAGATCGTCGAAGTGCCGGAAAATCCGAATTACGGCTACATCTATGTCGACCAGCGCCCGGTGCTCGTCGATCGCAGCTCGCGCGAAGTGATCTGGGTCCGCTAAGCCGGACGCAGAGGAAAATCGAAAGGGCGGCTCCCTGCGGGGCCGCCCTTTTTCATTCGCCGCCCTACTGCCCGGCCGCCGTGACCGTCGTATCCTCGACCGACCGACCGAGGCGGCGCCACTGGTCGTCGTAGTTCTTGCGCGTGACCGGATCGAAGACGGCGATCGGCGTGGAGACGACGATGCTCGCCGCGCTACCGACCGTCTCGGCCGTGCCCAGCGCCACCGCGCCGAGGCGGTCGCCGAAGCCCACTTCGGAATCCGTCACCGTCTGGCCGTCGATCAGCCGGTTGCCGATGAGGCGCACGACCTCGGGGCTTTCGGCGAATTTGCCGTGATTGAGGCTGTCGCCGGATTTCAGCGCCGTCAGGTCGAGCACCGTGATGCCCTGCTTTTCCAGCATGGAGCGATAGGGTTCCTGCGACGGATCGATCTGGCCAAGCCTGTCGACATTGCCGGAAATGCGGCGCGACAGCGTCAGCGCCCGGTCGTCGCGCGAGACGAACAGCGTGAATTGCGGACGCTCCTTGCCGAGCGCGCGCAGCTGCTGGCCAAAGACGTCGACGTCGAGATCGGGCGAGGCAAGAATGACCTGCTGGATTTTCTTGGGTACGCGCCCATTGCGGATTGCCATCTGGCGCAGCGTCTCGACGGCCAGCCACGTGCCCATGGAATGGGCCATGATGGTGATTTCGCCGACCTTCGGCGAAGCGACCGCAGCACTCAGCAGTTCTTCCAGCGCATCGCGCGAATAGTTGGTGCTTTCCTTGTCGTAGGAATAATCGAAGATGCTGGCGCGCGATGGCCAGGTGAAGATGATCGGAGCCGCATCCGTCTTGGAATCATGCACGATCTGCGCAAAGCGATAGACGGCATCCTCGTAGCGGTTGTTGAAGCCGTGCACGAAGATCAGCACACGTCGGCTTTTCGGCAGGTTGCGGTCGAGCCAGGCGCTACCGGCCTTCTCCTTGTCGATCGTCTTCACGCTGACGGTCGAAAAATCCTTCAGCGGATCGGCCGGCAGTTTCTTCGGCCATTGCACCTGGCCGACCTTGCGCTTGTCATCCGGCGGAATGGAGATTGCGATGTCGCGCAGCTGGAGATCCGAGCCCCGCTCGCCGGAAAACAGCACGCCCGGCTGCTCGGACGGCGCGCGCGTGGTCGCGACGAGGAGATCGACGGTCGAAACACCCGGCGGCGTCTCGCCGCTCGGCACCAGCACGCCCTCGGGCCGGCCGGCACAGCCTGCCAGCAAAAAGACCCCGGCGACAATCACGCGACGCAATACGCGCGGCATTTCGCGGTGCATCATGTCCCGCTTCCTTCCGCTTCCAAAGTTTCGCCGGTGCGGCGCACCGATGGCCCTGCTTAGCGGAGTGGCGCGCGGTTTAGAAGAGAAGCCGAGGGGTTGGGCCATCGACGACGCCACGGCGTGGCATATCGGTCACGCCGGTCCGGCGGGTCGGTTGCCCAGCGCATCCGTGATGCGGGCGCGGCCCACGCGAATGACGTTTTCCATGGCTCGGCGTGCACCATCCTCGTCGCGGCGGCGGATTTCCTCGACGATGCGCATGTGGTTTGCCGCGACATCGCCGATCTTGATGCGGTCGGAAGCCGGCGAACTGAGCTTGAAGACGCCGGCCAGCGCCGCCTCGATCAGGCTGCCGACGGTGCGCATGAAGGGGTTTCGCGCGGCGTCCATCACTGCGAGATGGAAGCGCAGGTCCGCCAGCGCCAGCGTCTCCGGCGTGTGCTCGGGATCACCCATGGCGACGGCGAGCAGCATCATCTGGTTGATATCGGCCTCCGTCGCGTGGCGCGCGGCAAGGGCTGCGGCCTGCGGCTCGAAGCCGAGGCGGATTTCGCTGAGGTGGATCAGGAAGACATCATCGACGCCGACGGCGAAGTGCCAGGTGAGGATATCGCTGTCGAAGAGGTTCCATTGGTCCTTCGGCGTCACCCGCGTGCCGATGCGGGCGCGCGGCACGACGAGGCCCTTGGCGGCGAGCGTCTTCATCGCCTCGCGGATGACGGTGCGGGACACGCCGAAGCGCGCCTCCATCTCCGCATCGCCCGGCAGGGTCGAACCCACCGGAAACTCGCCGGCGATGATCGCCCTTCCGAGCTCGCCCACCACCTGCGAGTGGCTGGTGCGCGCCACCGCTCCCTTCATCATGGTTTCGAGCAGACCTGTTTTCCGCACCGCTTCGCCCTCCGTCTAGGAACAGAGAGGGCGAACGGGAGGCGGCGTGCGCAGGAAATCAGGCATGCCGCCTCCGCCGGTCGGTGACGTGGATCAGCCCCTTTTGCAACAGGATGAAGGCGAAGAGCAGCAGGCCAATCAGGATCTTCGTCCACCAGCTCGACAGCGAGCCATCGAAGGTGATGTAGGTCTGGATGAGGCCCTGGATAAGGATGCCGACCAGCGTGCCCGCGATAAAGCCGGAGCCTCCCGTGAGCAGCGTACCGCCGATGACGACGGCGGCGATGGCATCGAGTTCCACGCCCACCGTCGCCAGCGAATAGCCGGCCGAGGTGTAGAGCGAAAAGACGATGCCCGAGAGGCCGGCGAGGAAGCCGGACAGCGCATAGATTCCAATCGTCGTGCGCCCGATCGGCACACCCATCAGCCGCGCCGTCGGCGCACCGCCGCCGAGTGCATAGACATTGGCGCCGAAGCGGGTGCGGTGGGCAATCAGGATGCCGAGCGCGAAGACCAGCAGCATCAGCCCCCCGATCAGCGTGATGCGCCCGCCACCGGGCAGCTTGTAATAGAGGCTCTTCAGCGTGGCGTAGAACGGGTGCTTGATCGGGATCGAATCGATCGACAGCACGAAGGCCATGCCGCGCGCCAAAAACATGCCGGCGAGCGTGACGATGAAGGGCGGCATTTCCAGGTGGTGGATGATCGCCCCCATCAGTGCGCCGAAGGCCGTGGTGATGGCGAGCGCCAGCACGAAAGCGACGAGCGGGTGGATCGACGTCGCCTGTAGCAGCACGGCGAGGAAGACGCCGGTAAAAGCAATGACCGCGCCGATCGAGAGATCGATGCCGCCCGACAGGATGACGAAGGTCATGCCGACAGCGGCGATGCCGAGGAAGGCATTGTCCGTCAGCAGGTTGCCGATGACGCGCGTCGACAGCATGTTGGGATATTGCGCGATGCAGACGGCATAGGCGATCAGGAATATCGCAATCGTCGCGGTGAGCGGAAGGTAACGCGGGTTCATTTCGCCTCCCCGGCCGTCTTCTTGTCCGATGCGCGGGCACGGGAAAGGAAGACGAAAGCCGACTGCGCACGCGGCGACTGGATGACGAGGATCAGCACGATGATCGCCGCCTTGATGATGAGGTTGAATTCCGGCGGGAAGCCCGAGAGCAG
This sequence comes from Shinella sp. 20P9.1.1, assembly GCF_057798995.1. Classification (NCBI taxonomy): domain Bacteria; kingdom Pseudomonadati; phylum Pseudomonadota; class Alphaproteobacteria; order Hyphomicrobiales; family Rhizobiaceae; genus Shinella; species Shinella sp. 20P9.1.1. Next base: position 176,424 of record NZ_JBYOLC010000002.1, on the reverse strand, counting down.
GATGCCGGTATTGACCGACTGGATGATCAGCGCGCCGATGAGCGAGGCGGCAATCGAGAAGCGCCCGCCGAGCAGCGACGTACCGCCGACGACGACCGCGAGAATCGCATCGAGTTCCAGCCATAGGCCGGCATTGTTGGCATCCGCGCCGCGGATGTCGGCGGCGGCGATGATGCCGGCAAGCGCCGCGCAAAGGCCCGAGAGCACATAGGCCGCTATCAGCAGCACGCCCGTCGAGACGCCCGAGAGCATGGAGGCGCGGCGGTTGACGCCAAGCGCCTCGATCAGCATGCCGAGCGCCGTGCGCCGCACCAGCAGCGCCACCAGCAGCCCGAAGGCGAGCCAGATGACGACGGGCATGGGCAGGCCGAACAGCGAACCGCTGCCGATGAAGATCAGCCCGGCATCGTTGAAGGTGAGGATGGCACCCTCGGTGATCAGCTGCGCGATGCCGCGTCCGGCGACCATCAGCACGAGCGTGGCGATGATCGGCTGGATATCGAGCACGGCGACGAGGATGCCGTTCCACAGGCCGCAGAGAATGCCGGTGCCGAGCGTGATCAGCAGCGTCATGGCGAGCGAATGGCCTGATGTGATGGCCGCCGCCGCCACCGCCCCGCAGATCGCCATGACGGCGCCGACGGAGAGGTCGATGCCCTTTGTGGCGATGACGACCGTCATGCCGATGGCAAGGAGCGCCACGGGCGCGCCACGGTTCAGGATATCGATCACGCTGCCGTAAAGACGGCCGTTCTGCATTTCCAGCCGGAAGAAGCCGGGAAAGGCGATGGAGACCATCAACAGGATGACGGCAAGTGCTGCGACCTGCGGAAAGAGCCTGACCGCATAGGCCTTGAGTGTCTTGCTCATGCGTCCGTCCTCCCGGCCGAGGCGGCGATCGCCTCGACGATGCCATCGGTCGTCACCTGGTGGCCCATGAGTTCGGCGACATGCGCCCGGTCGCGCAGCACGATGACGCGACTCGAATAGGCGACGAGTTCTTCCAGTTCGGACGAGATCACGATCAGCGACATGCCTTTCTTGCAGAGCTCCTCGATGAGGCGGATGATTTCCGCATGCGCCCCGACATCGATGCCGCGCGTGGGTTCGTCGAGGATCAGGAAATCCGGATTGGTGGCAAGCCAGCGCGCCAGGATCGCCTTCTGCTGGTTGCCGCCCGACAAGAGCTTGATCGGCTTCTCCCGGTCGCTCGTGCGAATATCGAGCGCCTTGATGTAGTCGTCGGCGAGCCGGTCCTGCTCGCCGCGGCTGATCGGTCGCGCCCAGCCGCGCCTTGCCTGCAAGGCGAGCGCGATGTTCTCGCGCACAGAGAGATCTCCGATGATGCCGTCGATCTTGCGATCCTCGGGGCAGAAGCCGAATTTTTCGCGAATGGCGGATCGCGGTGAGGAGAGGTCGAGCGTGCGGCCATCGGCCTCCACCGTGCCGCTGTCGGCCCGCTCGGCACCGAACATAATCTCCGCCGTCTCGGTGCGCCCCGAGCCGAGCAGACCGGCAATACCGACCACCTCGCCCCTGCGCACATCGAGATCGAAGGCCTGGATGTGGCCCTTGCGGCCGAAATTGCGAAAGCGGAAACGGACCTCGCCGCCCTCGCCCTTCGCGCCATGCTCCGCCGCCACCTCCTGCACCAGCTCGCGGCCGAGCATCATGGCGATGAGATCGCGGCGCGGCAGGTCCGCCGTGACGCGCGTGCCGACGAGTTTTCCGTTGCGCAGCACGGTGATGCGGTCGGAGATGTCGTAGACCTGCTCGAGGAAGTGGGTGATGAAGATGATGCCTAGGCCGCGCTCCTTGAGGCGGCGCACGATGCGAAACAGCATCGCCACCTCATGTGCGTCGAGGCTGGCCGTCGGTTCATCGAGGATCAGCACCTTGCCGGAGAGATCGACGGCACGGGCAATGGCGATGACCTGCTGCACCGCCACCGAATAGGCGGCAAGCTCGGCGGTCACGTCGATATCGAGATCGTATTCGGCGAGCAGCGTCCGCGCGCGTCGGTTCATTTCGCGGCTGTCGATAAAGCCGAAGCGCTTCGGCTGGCGGCCGAGGAAGAGGTTTTCGGCGACCGTGAGGTTCGGCAGGAGGTTGACCTCCTGATAGACCGTGCCGATGCCGAGATTCTGGGCTTCCAGCGTGCTCTGCGGATCGACATCCGCGCCATCGAGCAGGATGCGCCCGCCATCGCGGCGATAGGCGCCGGTCAGGCATTTGACGAGCGTCGACTTGCCCGCGCCGTTTTCGCCGAGCAGCGCATGCACCTCACCGCGCTGCAGCGAAAAATCGACGCCGTCGAGCGCCCGGGCACCGGGAAAGATCTTGTCGATCGCCGTTGCCGAAAGAATGAAGGTACTCGCCTGCATGATCCCACCCGTGTGACGTCTGCCGCCCGCCGTCCCAAGGGGAGACGGCAGGCGAGCCGGCCGATCCGGCGAGAAACCGTGTCAGCCGAATGCTAGGGGGAAGATGCCCCGCGTCAAGTTAGGAGCTGGACGCGGAGCTCCCGGGAGGAGATCAGTAGCCGAGGCCCTTCTTCTCCTCGTAGACCTTCTGCGGATCGTCAGCCTGGGTGTAGAGCTTCGATTCCGTCTGGATCCACTTCGGCGGCTCCTTGCCGTCCTTGAGGAAGGCGTCGAGCGCGTCGAGCGCGGGGCCTGCCATGTTCGGCGTCAGCTCCACGGTGGCGTTGGCTTCGCCGGCCGCCATGGCCTGGAAGATATCCGGAACGGCGTCGATGGAGACGACGAGGATATCCTTGCCCGGCTTCAGGCCGGCTTCCTTGATCGCCTGGATGGCGCCGACGGCCATGTCGTCGTTATGGGCGTAGAGCGCGCAGATGTTCTTGCCGCCGTCTTCCGCCTTCAGGAAGCTTTCCATGACTTCCTTGCCCTTGGTGCGGGTGAAGTCGCCGGTCTGGCTGCGGATGATCTTCAGGTTGTCCTTGCCGGCGAGCGCTTCCTCAAAACCCTTCTTGCGGTCGATGGCCGGCGACGAACCCGTCGTGCCCTGCAATTCGACGACGTTGCACGGCTTGCCGGCAACGGTATCGACCAGCCACTTGCCGGCGACATTGCCTTCATGGACGAGGTCGGAGGTGACGGCCGTCAGGTAAAGGTCCTTCGAGGCATCGACCGTGCGGTCGAGCAGGATGACCGGGATTTCCGCGTCCTTGGCTTCCTGCAGCACTTCATCCCAGCCCGTAGCGACGACGGGGGCGATCAGAATGGCATTGACGCCCTGCGCGATGAACGAACGCAGCGCCTTGATCTGGTTTTCCTGCTTCTGCTGCGCATCGGCGAATTTCAGGTCGATGCCGCGCTTTTCAGCCTGCTGCTTGGTGAGCGTGGTTTCGGCCGCACGCCAGCCGGATTCCGAACCGATCTGCGAAAAGCCGATCGTCAGGTCGGCGGCGGATGCGGCGCTGAACATCGAGGCAGCAAGGATCGTGGCACTTGCGAGTGCGATTTTGAATTTCATGATGTCCTCCCAAAGAAAGCTGCTCCTCAGCAGCCCGTGTAAAACATCATATTGTATTACTATTGTAAACGGCCAAAAGTTGCCGATTGCGATTTTTTTGATCGCATCACGGGAGCGTGGATTTCAAGGGGAAAGGAGAAACGCAAAAAAGCGCCGAAACGGCGCACCAGCAACCTGCTCAAGCAGAACGCAATCAACCAGATCGTTCAGGACGAGAAATGGCGCACCCGAAGAGATTCGAACTCCTGACCCCCAGATTCGTAGTCTGGTGCTCTATCCAGCTGAGCTACGGGTGCGCTGACAGCGGGGCGTTTGGTGCCCGTCTGTGAGGCGGTTCACTAAAGGGTACTCCGGGTTATTGCAAGCGTCTTTCTCAGAAAAAATACACTTTTTTCATCGCGCCGTCATATCCGGCCAGCAAAGCCCCGATAAATCAGGCGCGGTGACGGAAGGCGTCGAGGGGGACGGGGCGGTCGGGCAGCTCGATGCGGAAGAGCGTGCCGGGGGTCGCCTTTTCAACGAGCGCGATCGTGCCGCCATGGGCGAGCACCAGCTCGCGGGCGATGGCGAGGCCAAGACCGGTGCCGCCGGAGCGCACGGAGCCGCGGAAGGCGGCGAAGAGATTTTCGCGCGCTTTGGCAGGCATGCCGGGGCCGTTGTCGTCGATGGCGATGGAAACGACAGCACCGGTGCGCAGGCCCGTCACCACGACGGCCCGCGGCTCGGCGCCGATATCCTGCGCCAGCGCCTCTACGGCGTTGCGGCAGAGATTGTGGATGACACGGAAGAGCTGCTCGCTATCGGCATCGACCTCCAGGGCCTGTTCGATCTGCACCACGAAAGCGATATCGCCGCGCGTATCGAGCGCCAGCACTTCGGAGACCTCCTGCACGAGAGGGCGCAGCGCCACGAAGCGGCGGCGCGGCTCCGGCTCGCGCATGCGGCCATAGGAGAGCACTTCGTTCGTATAGCCCACTGCCCGGTCGATGCTGCGCAGCAGTTTTGGCGCGACGCGCTTGACGACAGGGTCGTCCACGTCGGAGAGGCGGTCGGACATCAGCTGCGCCGACGCCAGGATGTTGCGCATGTCGTGGTTGATCTTCGACACGGCTAGGCCGAGATCGGCGAGGTTCTTCTGTTCCTTCAGCGTGCGTTGCAGCGTCTGCTGCATGGCGGCCAGGTGGATGCCGGCGACGGCGATCTCGTCGCGGCCGCCTGACGGCACCAGCACGCGCGCCGGATTGGCGGGATCGGCGGTGAAGGCCTGGATGTTTTCCGTCATCCGGCGCACCGGGCGGATCAGCAGGCGGTTGAGCGCGAAGAAGATCGGGCTTGCCGTGACCAGCGAGATGATCATCGAGAGGATGAACACATTGCGCGCATAGGTGAGCATGGCGCGGCGCAGCTTCTGCTCGTCAAGCAGAAGCTCGATGCGCGTGCTCGTCTCGCCGACCGGGCCATAGACGCGGATGACGCGCTTGCCGCCGAAAAGCAGCGTGTCGAAGGCGTCGTAGATCGCGGTGGGCAGCGAGACGTCGGAAAGGTCGTATTGCGCGTCGATGCTCGGCGGCATGTCGAGCGCGGCCACCATGCGCGAGGCATCCGCCTTCTTGAGCACGATCGCCTTGGCGCCGGTCGCCATCAGCGTTTCCTGCTGCACGGAGCGCGGCAGCTCCTGGTCCGGCAGGCCCTCGATGACGACGCTGGCGGCGGCCGCCGTGTTCAGCCGGTCGCGCAGCCATTGCAGGCGCATGTTGGCGACCGAGGGGGCGAAGATCAGCACCTCGGCGATCATCACGAAGGCGGCGGTGAGCAGCAGCAGCCTGCCGGACAGGCCGGACAGATATCCGGCCGCCGGCACCGGCGTCCCGGTCAAGGACGCGGATGCGTCTCTATCCATCATGTCTCGACTCCCGGCGGCACAGTGCTCGGCAAATGGCAGCGGGCCGGAAGCGCATCCCTGCGCCACCCGCCCTGCCAATGCGGTAATTATAAGAGATTGCGGCGATTTTTCCAACGCCGGTTCAAAATGCAAAACGCGGCGGTGTCGCCACCGCCGCGTTGCACTTCGAACGATCCCGAGAGGATCAGAACTCTTCCCAGTTTTCCTGGGCGACGGCGGCCGTTGCCACGGCACGGTTGCCGCCGAAGGCACGGGCAACATTGCCCATCATGCGGCGGGCCGGCGATTCGACCGGGCGGCTCTCGGCGCGGGCGGGTGCCACATATTGAGCGGCATCACCGGTGCGGAAGCGGGCGACGAGATCGGCCAGGCTGTCGGCCTCGCCCTTCAGCTTGTGCGTCGCAGCCGAGGTTTCCTCGACCATCGCGGCATTGTGCTGTGTCACCTGGTCCATCTGGTTGATGGCGGTGCTGATTTCCTGCAGGCCGGTCGCCTGTTCGCGGGCGGCGGTGGCGATGGCATGGATACGGTCGTTGATGGTGACGACGCGGCTCTCGATGTCGGAGAGGGCCGCGCCCGTCTCCTGCACATATTTCACGCCGACGGCCACTTCGCTGCCCGACTTGGTGATCAGGCCCTTGATGTCCTTGGCGGCGCTGGCGGCGCGCTGGGCGAGTTCGCGCACTTCCTGTGCGACGACCGCGAAGCCCTTGCCGGCTTCACCCGCACGGGCGGCCTCGACGCCGGCATTCAGCGCGAGAAGGTTGGTCTGGAAGGCGATCTCGTCGATGACCGAGATGATCTGGCTGATCTCGCTGGAGGCCTGCTCGATGCGGCCCATGGCGTCGATGGCGTTGCGGACGATGGCGCCGGACTGCTTGGCACTCTGCGTCGCCTCGCCGACCATGGAGGTCGCCTCGTTGGCCCGCTCCGTCGAATTCTTGACGGCGGCGGTGATCTCTTCGAGCGCGGCGGAGGTTTCCTCCAGCGCGGCGGCCTGCTGCTCTGTGCGCTTGGACAGATCGTCCGAGGCGCTGCGCAGTTCGCCGGAATTGGCATTGATGGCATCCGTCGAGCCGCGCACTTCGCGCATGGTGCGCTGGAGGGTGGCGAGCGTCGCGTTGACGTTCTGCTGAAGCTCGGCGAAGGCGCCACGGAACGCGCCGTTCATGGTCTGCGTCAGGTCGCCGTCGGCCAGCGAGCCGATGACGCGGCGGGTTTCGGCAATGCCCTCCTCGACGCCGCCGACCAGTTCGTTGACCGAGCGGGCGAAGCGGTTGAGGTCCTCGTTGTGATAATCCTTGCTGATGCGCGAGGAGAAGTCGCCGGCGGCGGCCGCATGCACGACGGTCGCGATGGAGGACTGGAGGTCCGCGCTCTTTTCGCGCAGCACCTGTTCCTGGGCGTTGAGGTCGCGCACGGTGATGGCGTTCTGGCGGAAGACGGCTACGGCCGCAGCCATTTCGCCGATCTCGTCCTGGCGGCCGGCATAGGGCACTTCCGTCTCGAGATCGCCGCCGGCAAGCCGGTTCATCGTGTCGGTGACCTTCTGGATCGGGCGGCTGAGTTCGTTGGTCGCGATATAGAAGGCGATGCCGCCACCCAGCACAAGGCCGGCGCCAACCGTGCCGAGCACGAGCGTCAGCATCAGGGTCTCGAACGAGGCGATGTCATCCTTAATGGTCGTCAGGTTCTCGTTGTCCGTCTGAACGACGGCGTCGATCTCCTTCTGGAAGGCCTTGCGGTTGGCGCGGTTCAGCTCATTGTTGCCCTGCTCGTTGGCAGCGGCGATCGATTCTGTCGTGCCGAGGCGGGCCGTTTCCATGCGGAAGGTGCGGAATTCGGCGGCGCGCGAAACCACGGCGTCGAAGGCGGCCTTCTGCGCGTCGGGAACGAGCGGCTGCCATTCCTTGAGCGTCGCATCGATCCCGTCGAGTTCCTTGGCGATGCCTTCGGCGAATTTCTTGGCGCCGTCGGTATCCTTGGCGGCATAGACGCCACGCGCTTCCATGACGACGGCGGTGACCTGACGGTTCAGGTGCTCGCCGAGGAAGGCGCGGTCGGCGGCGTTCTCGTATTGATGCAGCTTTTCACTGTATTCCGAGACCACATGAACGGCGATGGCGCCGATGAGGACGGAAATGAAGCCCATCACGCCCACGATGAGATAAATCTTGCCGCGTATCTTCACGTCACACTCCAAAGGCACAAGCAACCACCAGGAAAACGACTTGGCCGCCTTCCCCCATGGACAGGACGGTAAACGCTAAAGGTTAATTAGATTTTGATACAACCGCCCGAATAGCAGGCATTTAAGTCCCGCCTGAAATTGCTAATGTAAAAAATATTGAGGAAAATCAGGAATAAAGACTGACGTAACGTTAGCTGAAAGTGACAAAAGGCAAGCAATACGCAACCGCAGATGGCCGCGATCTTAACAAATGTGACACGCGGAGCTGCGTCAAAGCCGCAATTGACTTTTGATCGTCTTTGCCCTTATAAGCCGCGCACGTCCGGACAGCCTGGCTTCCCGCGAGGGCAAGCCTATGTCGGACTTTCAACGCTGATTGCGTAAAGCAAAACCCAAGAAGGGCCGCACACCGCGGTATTAAATAAATGACGAAGCGTACCTACCAACCTTCCAAGCTTGTTCGCAAGCGTCGTCACGGCTTCCGCGCCCGCATGGCTACCAAGGGCGGCCGCAAGGTCCTGTCCGCACGCCGTGCACGCGGCCGCGCGAGCCTCTCGGCCTAAGGCCGTGTCTGCCCGAACAGAGGCGACGGGCATATGACGAAAAAAGTTAGACAATCTGCTGTCGGACGGCTGAAAAGCCGTCCGCAATTTCTTTCTGTGCGCGAGGGCGAGAAGCGCAAGGGACCGCTGTTCCTTCTCGAAGTGCGCGACCGGCAGATGCCGGACGAACCGCCCCGCGTCGGCTTCACCGTTACCAAGAAGCACGGCAATGCCGTGGAACGCAATCGCATGCGCCGGCGCCTGAAAGAGGCGGTGCGGCTATCGGCCGGGTTTGCAATGGAGCCCGGACACGACTATGTGGTTGTCGCCAGAAGGGATGTGCTCGGCGCGTCCTTCGAAACCTTGCAGGCCGGTCTGAAGGACCGGATCGCGACGCGGCAGAAACAAAAGCAGCAGCGCCCTGCTGCTCCCGGGAAAGAGTGATGGAAAACAACCGCAATTATTTCGTGGCGATCGCACTGTCCGTGCTGATCCTCGTCGCGTGGCAGTTCCTCTATGTGAACCCAAAGCTGGACAAGGACCGCGCCGCGCTCGAAGCGCAGCAGGCCACCCAGAAGCAGCAGACGACGACGGCTGCCGACGGCACCGCAACGACGACGACCGCGACCAACGGCACCCTGCCGGGCGGCGCGGCCACGGGCACGACGACCGAGACGCGCGATGCCGCGATCGCCAAGTCCGCCCGCGTCGAGATCGACACGCCCTCGCTCGCCGGCTCGATCAGCCTGACCGGCGCCCGCTTCGACGACCTGAAGCTCAAGGAATTCCACGAGACCGTCGACAAGACCAGCCCGATCATCACGCTTTTGAGCCCGGCCGAGACCGAACATGGCTACTTCGCCGAAGTCGGCTATGTCGGCAGCGACGCGACGGGCACCGTTCCCGGCCCGCAGACCGTCTGGACGCAGGACGGCACCGGCAAGCTGACGCAGACGACCCCCGTGAAGCTCACCTTCACCAATGACAAGGGCGTCGTCTTCACCCGCACCATCTCGGTCGACGAACATTACATGTTCACCATCGACGACAGCATCGAGAACCGCACGGATGCGGCGATCGCGCTCTCGCCGTACGGCCGCACGACGCGCTTCTTCAAGCCTTCGACGCCCTCGGTCTACGTGCTGCACGAAGGCTTCATCGGCGTGCTCGGCGATCTCGGCCTGCACGAGGTGAAGTACAAGACGACCGAGGACGACACGACGGTTGCGCCCGGCAAGGCGACCGGCGGCTGGCTCGGCATCACCGACAAGTACTGGGCGACCGCGCTCGTGCCCCCGCAGGCCACGCCCTACGAGACGCGCTTTTCCTACTTCACGGATGGCCGCCCGCGCTACCAGGCGGACTACCGCCAGGACGATATCACCATCGCGCCCGGCCAGAAGACCGACGTCAAGAACCTGTTCTTCGGCGGCGCCAAGGAAGTGCCCGTCATCGACGGCTACAAGACGTCCCTTTCGATCCCGCATTTCGACCTGATGATCGACTGGGGCTGGTTCTGGTTCTTCACCAAGCCGATGTTCCAGCTGATGGACTTCTTCTTCCGCTATTTCGGCAATTTCGGCATCGCAATCCTGATCACCACGATCGTCGTGAAGGGCCTGTTCTTCCCGCTCGCCAGCAAGCAGTACGCTTCCATGGCGAACATGAAGAAGATGCAGCCGAAGATGGAAGAGCTGAAGGCCAAGCACGGCGACGACCGCATGGCGCTGCAGCAGGCCACGATGCAGCTCTACAAGGAAGAGAAGATCAACCCGCTGGCCGGCTGCTGGCCGATCCTTCTGCAGATCCCGGTGTTCTTCGCGCTCTACAAGGTGATCTACGTCACCATCGAAATGCGCCATGCCCCGTTCTTCGGCTGGATCCACGACCTCTCCGCGCCCGATCCGACGTCGCTGTTCAACCTCTTCGGCCTTCTGCCCTACGACGTGCCGCACTTCCTGATGATCGGCGTGTGGCCGCTCATCATGGGTGTCACCATGTTCCTGCAGATGCGCATGAACCCGACGCCGCCGGATCCGACCCAGGCGATGATCTTCACCTGGATGCCGCTGATCTTCACCTTCATGCTGGCGACATTCCCGGCCGGCCTCGTGATCTACTGGGCCTGGAACAACACGCTCTCGATCATCCAGCAGGCGATCATCATGAAGCGTCACGGCGTGAAGATCGAACTCTTCGACAACATCAAGGGATTGTTCGGCAAAAAAGCCAAACCATCGTCCTGACGGTTTCAGGATTGAGACACAGACCCCGGCCCAGTGCCGGGGTTTTGTTTTTGGGCCTAGGCATCCTCCTCAACCTGCACGCCAGCCCGCTTGCGACATCGCCTCGTCGCTGGCATGGAAGCGGTGCGGGCGCATCCCTGTCATGCTCGCGACAATCCCTTTTCTGCGAGCGCCCTATGTCCTCCGCCCCCACCCTTCCGGTCACCCCCACGCTCCCGGAAAGCCGTGGACAGGGTTTCGGCGCAGCCCTGGTGCTGGGTGCAGCCGTTGCCTGGAGCTTCGGCGGCACGCTGGCGCGCTTCCTGCACATCGAGGATGGCTGGACGGTCGTCTTCTGGCGCTCGCTTTTCGCGGCGCTGTTCCTCCTCGGCTTCATGCTGGTGCGTGACGGGCCGCGCGGCACCGTCCAGCTCTTCAGGGGCATGGGGCTTGCCGGCATTGCCGTCGGCATCTGCTTTGCCACCGCCTCCACCTCCTTCATTTTGGCGCTCGCCTATACGACCGTCGCCAATGTCATGCTGATCCAGGCCGGCGTTCCCTTGATCGCGGCGCTGATGGCCTGGATGCTGTTTCGCGAAAAGGTCGTCACGCATACCTGGATCGCCATTGCGGCCGTGATCGGCGGCGTCGCGATCATGGTCTCGGAATCGCTCGGCGGCGGCACCTCGATGATCGGCGATGCGCTTGCCCTCCTCATCGCCTTCGCCTTTGCCAGCGCGACGATCATCACCCGCCGCTTCGCCCATGTGCGCATGACGCCCGCCGTCTTCCTCGGTACCGTCATCGCCGGCACGACGGCGGCAAGTCAGGCTTCCGGCTTTGCCGTCACGGCCAGCGAGCTCGGCATTCTCATCGTCTTCGGCGCGCTGAATTTCGGCCTCGGCCTCGCTCTCTTCGTCACGGGTGCCCGGCTCATCCCGTCCGCGCTCGCCGCCCTGCTCGGCACCGCCGAGACGGTGCTGGGGCCGCTCTGGGTAGCGCTTATCCATGGCGAAATCCCGAGCACCTATACGGTCATCGGCGGCATCATCGTGCTGACCGCGCTCATCTGCTATCTCGGCGTAGAGCTCTGGCGGCAGCGCCGCGCTTGACTTTCGCAGCCAAAACCGGGAAGCCGGGGGCCTGACAACAAAGGCCGAAGCAATGACCGAGACGACCATACCGGGCGACAAGCCACTGTTCGGCAGGCCGTGGATCTTCATCCGCGGCGTGCCGGCCATGAAATTCCTGCCGCCCGAGGGCCCGCCGGAGATTGCCTTTGCCGGCCGCTCGAATGTCGGCAAGTCGTCGCTGATCAATGCGCTGGTCGGCCACAAGGGGCTGGCCCGCACCTCCAACACGCCCGGCCGCACCCAGGAACTCAACTATTTCGTGCCCGACGGCTATTCGGGCGCCGAGGACGATATGCCGCCAATGGCGCTCGTCGACATGCCGGGCTACGGGTATGCCCAGGCGCCGAAAGAGCACGTCGATGCCTGGACCAAGCTGGTCTTCGACTACCTGCGCGGCCGCTCGACGCTGAAGCGCGTCTATGTGCTGATCGACAGCCGGCATGGCATCAAGAAGAACGACGAGGAGGTGCTGACCCTGCTCGACAAGGCCGCCGTCTCCTATCAGGTCGTGTTGACAAAAACCGACAAGATCAAGGACGCCGGCGTGCCGCGCCTGATCGAGGAAACGCGCCTGAAGATTGTCAAGCGTCCCGCCGCTTATCCGGAGGTGCTGTCCACCTCCTCGGAAAAAGGCCGCGGCCTCGACGAGCTGCGCGGCGCCATCCTGACAGCCATCGAGCGCTAAAAAGGCCGCCGGAAGACCGGCGGTCGATCCCCGCATGAAAAAGGCCGCCGGGAGACCGGCGGCCAGGGCTGGCGAAAGACTGGTATCCCGCGTGGGTTCATGAACGACGCGGAACCTTGAGGCTCAGGCCTTCGGCAGCAGAACCTTGTCGATGACGTGAATGACGCCGTTCGACTGCTTGACGTCGGCGATCGTGACGGTTGCCACGCCACCTGTCTCGTCGGTCAGCGTGATCTTGTCGCCGTCCATCTTGGCCGTCAGCATGCAGCCGCCGACTGTCTTGACCGGGTGTGCACCGCCATCGTCCTTGATCATCTTGCCGATCGCGTCCGACATCGCATCGGCCGCCACGACATGGCAGGTCAGCACCTTGGTGAGCTGGTCCTTGTTCTCGGGCTTCAGCAGCGTATCGACCGTGCCGGCCGGCAGTGCCTCGAAGGCTTCGTTGGTCGGCGCGAAGACCGTGAACGGCCCCTTGCCGGAGAGCGTTTCGACGAGCCCCGCGGCCTTCACGGCGGCGACCAGCGTCGTGTGATCCTTCGAATTGACGGCATTTTCGACGATGTTCTTCTCGGCGAACATCGGCGCACCGCCAACCATCGGGTTCTCAGCGTGGGCGGCAAAGGCGCCGAGCGTGAAGACCGTGGCGAAAGCTGCGGCGCGAAGCGTGAAACGGGTCATGGGATTGTCCTTCTTTTGGCCCGCGACATGCGGGGCCTCCCTGTTGCGATGCCCATTGGGCGATCATTGCGAGCAACGGGACCTTTCGAAAAAGAGTTTCAGACCGGGTGATCTTTTTTATAGAGACCTGATTTCAAAACAAAAAAGCCGCGCGGAGCGCGGCTTGTGCGGGGCAATCCGTGAGATCATTCGAACCGGGCGGCACCCGAGGCTATGACGGGACCGGTGGCGCTGCCTGTCGGCGATCCACCAAACGGCTCGACGCTGACGGCCAGCACCGCGCCCTGAACCAGGCGCGAGCGCATGACGGCGGGAACGGCCATCTCTCCCTCGCCCGTCTGCGGCAGCACGCCAAGCGAGACCGGCGACTTGCCCTCCTCGACGAGCCACAGTTCGAGCGATTTTTCCTTCTCCTTGCCGGCGGCGACGGGCGTGATCCGCAGTGCGCCATTGGCCTCGTCGTAACGGGCAACGAGATTAATCGCCGCGTTCTCGCCCGCAAGATCCGCCACCAGCCGGCCGCCGCTCATCGGGCGCGGCGTCATCAGCGCGCTCATCGACAGTGCAAGCCCGATGGACGTCACCAGCGAAGCAAGGGCAAGCGAACGCCACAGCGCCAGCGAATTCCAGAACCCGCCTGCCACCTTGCCGGAAAAGGCCGCATCCGGCGGCGCGGCGCCCAGGATGCGCTGCTCTATGGCGGAATAGGCACGCGGCGGCGGTTGCAGCGCCTCGTAATCGTCGTTGAAGGTCGAGAGGTTTTCCTCCCAGCGGTTCACCATGGCGGCGAACTGGCGATCCTGGGCAAGCCGCGCCTCCACCTTGCGGCGGTCTTCGGCCGAAAGTACCCCGAGCACATATTCGCCGGCGATCACCTCGTCGCGGCGGGGGTCTCTCATCTCTTTGTCGGACGCCGTCATCGGCTCATGCACTCTCTCAGTTTCAACAGGCTTCGGCGAAGCCACGTTCGCATCGTGTTCAGCGGCACGCCGTGGATTTCGGCGAGTTCCTCATAGCTCAGGCCCTCTATATAGGCACGCCGGACGGCGGATGCCCGTTCCGCCTCAAGTTCATCCATGCAGTTGTCGATCCGCCGGCCCTCCGACCGCAACACGGCATCCTCTTCCGGGTTCGCGAGCGGATCGGCGATATCATAGGCCGCATCGATATCCGATGCCACTGGTCTTCGCGCCCGGATACGATCGATCGACTGGTTGCGGGCAATGGCTGCGAGCCAGGCCATCGGGCTCGTCTCGCTTTCGACATAGCGGTCGGCACGCTGCCAGATCTTGACATATACATCCTGCAAGGCCTCTTCAGCTTCACCTCTGTCCCTCAAAATACGGACGCAGATGCCGAAAAGTTTCGACGCACTTTTTTCATAGAGCGCGGAGAAGGCCTTACGGTCCTTCAGCGACACACGGCCGATGAGGTAGGAAATGTCATTTCCGGTCACGCATGGCTCCCGTTCGTCAGCAAAGTCTTTTTCTGGCCCTACGCAGCAATGTGGACGGCGGATCATTCCATCGTCACAAAACATGCGTTAAACAGGCGCCGTCCAATTCCACGAGGCCGCCATGTCCCTATCCGAAAGCGAAACCCAAGCCCGCCTTCTCGCCCAGGCCCTGCCCTATATGCAGCGCTACGAGAACAAGACCATTGTGGTGAAATATGGCGGCCACGCAATGGGCAATCCGGAACTCGGCAAGGCTTTCGCCAGCGACATCGCGCTTCTCAAGCAATCGGGCGTCAACCCGATCGTCGTGCATGGCGGCGGCCCGCAGATCGGTGCGATGCTGACCAAGATGGGCATAGAATCGAAATTCGAAGGGGGGCTCCGCGTCACCGACCAGAAGACCGTCGAGATCGTCGAAATGGTGCTGGCAGGTTCGATCAACAAGGAAATCGTCGCCCTCATCAACCAAACGGGCGAATGGGCGATCGGCCTGTGCGGCAAGGACGGCAACATGGTCTTCGCCGAGAAGGCGAAGAAGACCGTCGTCGACCCCGACAGCAATATCGAGCGCATCCTCGATCTCGGCTTCGTCGGCGAAGTGGTCGAAGTCGACCGCACGCTGATCGACCTGCTCGCCAAGTCCGAGATGATCCCGGTCATCGCCCCGGTCGCGCCCGGCCGCGACGGCCACACCTACAACATCAATGCCGACACCTTCGCCGGTGCCATTGCCGGTGCGCTGAACGCCACGCGTTTGCTGTTCCTGACAGACGTGCCCGGCGTGCTCGACAAGAGCGGTCAGCTCATCAAGGAGCTTTCCGTCGCCCAGGCGCGCGAACTTATCAGGGACGGCACGATTTCCGGCGGCATGATCCCGAAGGTCGAAACCTGCATCGACGCCATCAAGGCCGGCGTGCAGGGCGTTGTCATCCTGAACGGCAAGACCGCCCACGCCGTCCTGCTCGAAATCTTCACCGAGCATGGCGCCGGCACGCTGATCGTGCCCTGATCTCGTCCACCGGCGGCCTCGTGCCGCCGGTATCCTACCAGAAGAGCAGGCCGAGGATGCCGCAGACGATCAGCAGGCATCCCACCACTTCCGTGCGGTTCACGCGCTCGTGGAACAGGAAGTAGGAGGCCATGAAGGTGAAGACGAGCTCGATCTGGCCGAGCGCACGCACATAGGCGACTTGCTGCAGGCTCATCGCCGTGAACCAGCAGGCCGAGCCCAGCACCCCGGCAATGCCCACCAGCGCAGACGAGCGCCAGCTTCTCAAGACCTGCACGATCTCGTTCTTGTCCTTCCACAGCATCCAGACCAGCATGAAGGCCGTCTGGAAGGTGGTGACGCAGGCAAGCGTCACGGCCGCGTTCATGATCGGGCCGGGACCGTCCAGCGACAGGGACGCGCTGCGATAAGCGACGGCCGAGACGCCGAAGACTGCGCCCGAAGCGATGCCGATCAGCGCGGTGCGGCTGGTCAGCGCCGCAAGGGTATTGCGCCAGGAAAGCGGCGCGCGGGCAATCGAGATCAGCATCACCCCGATGACGCCGACCACGATGGCGATAACGGCGCCTAACGTGATGCGCTCGCCGAGCAGCACGAACCCGAAGATCGCCGCCTGCACCGGCTCGGTCTTGGAATAGGCGGTGCCGACCGCAAAATTCCGGAGCGAAAAGAGATAGACCAGCAGCATGGTCGCGAAGATCTGCGCAAGGCCGCCGACCACCGCCCAGAAAGCAAAGCGCCCATTGAGCGTGAGAAAGTCGAGTCCGACACCCCAGTGCAGCACCACGGCATAGAGGATCGCCAGCGGAAAGCCGTAGCCGAACCGCACGAAGCTCGCGCCGCGCGTGCCGAGTTTGCCCTGAAGGTGTTTTTGAAGGGCCGAACGCAGGTTCTGCAGGAAGGCAGCGGCGATGGTGATGGGGATCCAGAGTTCCATGCCCTGCCGCTAGCATGCGGGTTGCCGCAAATCCATCATCTGCAAAGTCCGTCCGCGAAAATTCCGTTTTCCTCGACGGTCCCCCGTGCCATAAGACGCCCTATGAGCGATCTTCCGAACAAAGCCGATTTTTCCACCGTGCGTGACTGGGTCTTCGACCTCGACAACACGCTCTACCCGCATCACATCGATCTCTTCGCCCAGATCGACCAGAACATGACGGCCTATGTTTCGGCCCTGCTGGGTCTGACGCGCGAAGACGCGCGTGCCCTTCAGAAGCAATATTATTACGATCACGGCACCACGCTGAACGGGCTGATGATCCACCACAAGATCGATCCGGCCGACTTCCTGGAAAAGGCGCACGCCATCAATTACGACGTGCTGTCGCCCGATCTTTCGCTCGGCGAAGCGATCCAGGCGCTGCCGGGCCGCAAGTTCATCTTCACCAACGGTAGCGTGAAACACGCAGAGATGGCGGCGAAGGCGCTCGGCATCTTCCACCACTTCGATGATGTCTTCGATATCGTGGCGGCCGAATATGTGCCGAAGCCGGCGGGTGCCACCTATGACAAGTTCATGGCGCTGCACCGCGTGGATACGCCGCATGCCGTGATGTTCGAGGATCTGCCGCGCAACCTCGTCGTGCCCAAGGCGCTCGGCATGAAGACCGTGCTGCTCGTGCCGCAGGACGATAACCACGAATTCGTCGACGCCTGGGAAAAACGCAGCGAGGACGACCAGCATATCGACTATGCGACGTCGAACCTCACGGCCTTCCTCAACGCGCTCCTCTAATTAAGCCCGACATATTCCGGACATGGAAAAAACCCTTTTTGGCCAAAGGGTTGAATTACCAATTTGTAACTGGCCCCGGCCGGCGTTCCCTCTATCTTGTCTCGCAAGGGACTGATGATGAAAGGAACGACCATGGCTAAAAAGGAACTTCTTCTCGGCGCCGTCGCCGCCGGCCTTCTTCTCTCGGGTGCCGCGGCACCGGCTTTCGCCGCCAAGGGCGAGGGCAAACATCACCAGCGCCATGCCGCGATGATCGAACGCCTCGACACGAACAAGGACGGCAAGGTCTCCAGCGACGAGTTCAAGGCCAATGCCACCGCCGCCTTCAAGACCTTCGATGCCGACGGCAATGGCCAGGTGACGAAGGACGAGATTAAGGCACGCCACGCGGCCTTCAAGGAGGCACGCAAGGCGTTTCGCGATGCCGCGGATGCCGACAAGGACAAGGCCCGCCAGGCGCTTCACGCCGCCGGCCCCTTCATGCTGCCGGGCGCTGGAAAAATGTTCGACCGGGCCGATACGGACAAGAACGGCTCGCTTTCGCAAGCCGAAGTGCTCGCCGCGGCGGACACGATCTTCGCGCGCCGTGACGGCAACAAGGACGGCGCCCTGGATACGGCGGATGCCGGCTCGATGAAGGGCAAGGGGAATCACGGCAAGGGCCACCACGGAAAGGGTGGCGAGGAGCGCGCCGAGCGCATGCTGAAGCGCCTCGATACGGATGGCGACGGCAAGGTCTCGCAGACCGAGATGCTGGCCCAGGCCACGAAAACCTTTGAACGCTTCGATGCCGACAAGAACGGCGAAGTCTCCAAGGCGGAGGTGGATGCCAGGCGGGAGGCGTTCCGCGATGCCCGCAAGGCTTTTCGCGAGGTGAAGTCGAGCGACGATGAAGCCCGCAAGGCAGCCCGTGAAGCCCTTGGCGAAGCCCGTATGGACCGCATGGGCGCGCGCATGTTCGAGCGCGCCGATGCCGACAAGAACGACACGCTGACCAAGGCCGAGATGGAAACCGCCGCCGCCGCGCTATTCAAGCAGCGCGACCGTAACGGCGACGGCTTCCTGACGCAGGACGAAATCGGCAAGCATCACAAGCGGTAAACCCTCCCCGACAGCACGTCCGACTACAACGCCCCGGCCTCAAAACCGGGGCGTCTTTTTGCGCCGGCATCGCAAACGAAAAAGGCCGGCGTTTCCGCCGGCCTTTCAGTTCGTCTATGCCTTGAGGGCTCAGAACTCTTCCCAGTTGTCCTGTGCAAGCGCCGTGTTGCCGGAGACCTGCGGGACGGCGCGGGCCGTGGTGCGCGGCGCCTGGTAGCTGCTGCGCGGCGGCTGGACATCGCGGCGGGCCGCCGGCTGCACCGGCTGGGCAACCGCCGCACCGGCGCCGGCGCGGAAGCGGGCAACCAGCGACTTCAGCGTCTGCGCCTCGTCGTTCAGCGCCATCGAGGCAGCGGTGGTTTCCTCCACCATCGCCGCGTTCTGCTGCGTCACCTGGTCCATCTGGTTGACGGCCGAGTTGATCTCCTTGAGGCCGACAGCCTGTTCAGAGGCCGACTGCGAGATCTGACGGATCAGGCCATTGATCTGGATGACCTGGTCAGCGATGTTTTCCAGCGCCTCGCCGGCCTTGCCGACGAGATCGACCCCCTCACGCACCTGCACTTCCGAGGTGTTGATCAGCGCCTTGATCTCCTTTGCGGCCTTGGCCGAACGCTGGGCGAGTTCACGCACTTCCTGCGCGACGACCGCAAAGCCCTTGCCGGCTTCACCAGCACGTGCGGCTTCGACACCGGCATTGAGCGCCAAGAGGTTGGTCTGGAAGGCGATCTCGTCGATCACGCCGATGATGTTGGAGATTTCGCCCGAGGAATGCTCGATGCCATGCATGGCGGCGATCGCCTTCTGCACGACTTCGCCGGACTTGCTGGCGTCGCTGCTTGCCGTTTCCACGGATTTGGCGGCAACGCGGGCATTGTCGGCGCTCGAATTGACCTGCGAGGTCAGCTCGTCGAGGGCGGCGGCGGTCTCTTCCAGGCTTGCGGCCTGCTGTTCGGTGCGGTGCGACAGGTCGGCCGCGCCCTTGGAGATTTCGCCGGTGC
Organism: Shinella sp. 20P9.1.1; assembly: GCF_057798995.1. Classification (NCBI taxonomy): domain Bacteria; kingdom Pseudomonadati; phylum Pseudomonadota; class Alphaproteobacteria; order Hyphomicrobiales; family Rhizobiaceae; genus Shinella; species Shinella sp. 20P9.1.1. The sequence goes on along the minus strand of NZ_JBYOLC010000002.1, from coordinate 157,264 downwards.
CGCCGCCGATATTGCCGACCGAGGCGTTCACCGTCTGGATCGTCTCTTCGAGGCTGGCGATGGCCGAGTTGAAGTCGGTCTTGAGCTTGCCGTATTCGCCGGGGAAATCGCCCGTCAGACGGAAGGTCAGGTTGCCGGAGGAGAGCTGCGAGAGGCCGTCGCCGAGGCGGGCGACGATATCGCGCTGGAGGGCGCTCGACTCTGCGCGCTCGGCTTCCGAGCGGCCGCGTTCGGCTTCCGTCAGCTGGCGCTGGCTGTTGGCTTCGGCTTCCAGGCGCTTGGTGTCGGCGAGCTGGTGGCGGAAGCCTTCCAGCGCCTTGGCAACCGAGCCCGTCTCGTCCGAGCGGTCCTGGCCGGCGATCGGCTGGGTATAGACGCCCTGACCGAGCGTTGCGACGTCGGCGACGAGACCGGCAAGCGGCTTCTGCACGAAGGTGCGCACGGCGAAATAGAGGCCGGCGAGCACCGCTCCGAGGACGATCAGGCCGCCGAGGATCATCATGTAGGTCTGGTCCTGCACCGGCGCGTTGATCGCGGCACGCGGCACATCGACGATTACGGCCCAGGTCGTGTTGATGTCGGGCAGCGCGAACGGATAGACGACGCGGTCGAAGGAGGCGAGTTCATCGAAGGTGAGGTTCGGAATATGGCCGACCTTGCCCGACGCGAGCGCCTCTTTGACAACCTCGACGCCGGTCGAGTCGTATTCCTTCATGAGAAGGTCGACGTTCGGGGCGACGATCCACTTGCCGCCCTGGGAGACCAGCATGACGCGGCCTTCGCCGAAGGGCTTCAGCTGGCTGAGCTTTTCATAGAGTGTCTTCAGCGACACGTCGACGCCGGTGACGCCGATCATCTTGCCGTTGACATTGACCGGATAGGCGATGGAGGCCATCGTCAGGCCGTCGCCGGTGGAGGTTTCCTGATAGGGCTGGCTCATCGCGCCCTTGCCGCTCTTTGCCGCGAGCCCATACCAGTCTGCCTTGTAGTCGGATTCGAAAGTCGACAGCGTGATCGAGCCGTCCTTACGCTTCGTCCAGTAGGGGTTGAACGAACCGTCCTTGAACGTGCCGGTCTCCAGCTGTTCCGCCGCCTCGCGCGACTTTCCGTCGAAGGCGTTAGGCTCTTCGGCAAACCAGCTGCCGAGCGCGAAGCTGTTCTTCTCGGTATTCGCCTTGAGGATGGCGACGACGTCCTTGCGGTCCAGGAAGCCGGCCGCATGGCCCTGCTCAATGACACCGCCCATGGCGCGCGCGGCGCCTGCGAGCGCGCCGATATCGGCTGCGATGTCGGAGGCGATCGCCTTCGCTTCGGTATCGGCCTGCGTATAGACGAGGTCGGAAACGCGGCTCTGGGTCTGGTGAATAAGAACGGTGTTGGACGCAAGCAGTACCAGGGCGATCGTGCCGCCGGTGACCGCTATGAGCTTTGTCGCGAGCGACTTGGCCTTGAACTTGAACATGAAATCCTCACGATGATAGACGTCCGCGGCGGACGGCCGCGAAGAAGCACATTCGGCAGGGGGGTCTCCATCATGGAGGGCGGGGCGCAGGACCATCGCCAGAGACGGTCCGCGGCCTTCAAGGCGCAGTGTCTGCGGACTTCAGTAACCGATAAAATATTAATAAATAACCAAGCGTCGATGCTACGAAACGGCTCAACCGATTGAATTCTCAGGCGCCGCAAGCAATACGACGCCTGGTTTTCCATTTGCGAATTTCGACTGACGTAACAGTTGTGTAGCGCGCCTAGATCTTCGCATCGACGGTTGCGGCAAAGGGAATGGACGGCTGGGCACCGGGCTTGAGGCAGGCAAGCGAGCCCGCAACGGAGGCGCGGCGCAGCGCATCCTTGAACGCGAGACCGGCATCGAGCGAGGCTGCGAGATAGCCGCAGAAGGTATCGCCCGCCCCCACCGTATCGACCGGCTCGATGGCAAGGCCCGCGGCGCGGAAGATTTCACCCTTGCGGATCGCGATGACACCATCGGCGCCGAGCGTCACGATGATCGTCTGGCTGCTTTCGGCATGCAGCGCCCGCAGGGTCGCCTCGCGCGCCTCGTCCGACAATTCACCCTTGCCGACATAGAGATCGAATTCCGTCTCGTTGGCGACGAGAATATCGGCCATGGCGCCAAGGCGGCGGGCGTCCGCGCCGAAAGGAGCGATGTTGACGATCGAGGTGACGCCCTTCTGCTTGGCGGCGACAAGGGCCGCCTCGATGGAGCCGTTGAGGATCTCGAATTGCAGCATGAGGTAGTCGCCGCGCGTCATCGCGCCGACGGTCCGCCGGGCATCCTCATCGGTGACGGTAGCGTTGGCACCCGGTACGACGACGATGACGTTTTCGCCATCATCGTCGGCAACCAGGATATGGGCGGTGCCCGTGGCCTCGGCGGCATACCGCACGCCGTTGAGATCGACGGCGGCATCGGCGAGCAGCGCGAGCGCCTGGCTGCCGAGGCGGTCGTCGCCGACGGCGCCGGCCATGCGCACCATAGAGCCGGCGCGGCGGGCGGCGAGCGCCTGATTAGCGCCCTTGCCGCCGGCAGCGGTGGTGAAGCTGGTGCCCATGACGGTTTCGCCGGGCTTCGGCAGGCGTTCTGGCGTGGCGATGAGGTCCATGTTGATGGAGCCGAAGACGGTGATCATGAGAGCTGCCCCTGTTGTTTCCGCCGGACACTGCCTGAGGCGGTCAGTCCTCGTCAACTATCCTCAAGCGCAACTGGCCCGACCGGCTTTCAACTGTTGCCTCGGCCTGTGAAGAAGGTGCCGAAATCGTCTCGAATTCCAGCTCGCCGATGCGCGCGCCGCGGCGCGCAAGCTTTTCCGTCGATGTGAGAATCAGGTCGACATCCTTCTGCGCCGAGGTGAAATGGCCGTGCAGCTTGCGCACCCGGTCGTCGAGCCGCGTCAAATCGTCCATCAGCCTGACGACCTCGCCCTGGATGACATGGGCCTGCTCGCGCATGCGCTGGTCTTTCAGGAGCGCCTGGAGCACCTGCACGGAGAGCATCAAAAGCGATGGCGAGACGATGACGATGCGGGCGCGGTGCGCCTTCTGCACGACGGCCTCGAACGTCTCGTGGATGCTGGCGAAGATCGATTCCGAGGGCACGAAGAGGAAGGCTGTGTCCTGCGTCTCGCCGGCAATCAGGTATTTTTCCGAGATGTCCCGGATATGGGTCTCCATGTCACGGCGAAACTGCTGGGCGGCAACCTTGGCCGCCTCCGGCGAACGCCCGTCCGACATGGCGTTCCAGGCCTCCAGCGGAAACTTCGCATCGACGACGAGGGGCGGCTGGCCGTTCGGCATGCGAATAGTGCAGTCCGGGCGCACGCCGTTGGAAAGTTGCGCCTGGAACTGGTAGGCGCCCGACGGCAGGGCGTCGGCGATGATCGTCTCCATGCGCGACTGGCCGAAGGCGCCGCGCGTCTGTTTGTTGGAGAGAATGGCCTGCAGGCCCACGACGTCCTTCGCCAGCGACTGGATGTTGGTCTGGGCGGTGTCGATGACGGCAAGACGCTCCTGCAGGCGGCGCAGGTTCTCATGCGTCGAACGGGTCTGTTCGGAAATCGACTGGCCGAGCCGCTGGGTCAGTCCGTCGAGCCGCGTGTTGATCGCCTGGTTGGTCTCCGACTGCTTGGCGCCGAACACCTCGGCCATGGCGGCGACACGCCCCTGCATTTCCGTCTGCGCCTTCAGAAGCTCGGTGAACCGCAGTTCCGCGATCGCGGCCTCTTCGCGCTGGCGCGTCTGGCTGCGGCGTGCCGATATCAGGCCGAAGACGCCGAGAAACACAGCCGCAAGCAATACCAGCACCGGACCGGGGCCGCCGAGCCGCGCGAGAAGGGAGGAAAGCAGAATATCGAAAGTCGGGTCAATCATGCCGCGACCATAGCATGGATTGGCGCGGAAACCAGATCATAACGTGAACAAATTCACCGATCCAGCCACGAGGACGAGGCCAAATCCGATTGAAAGCGCAAAAAAACCGCGCTAAGGAGGCGCATGACCATCAAGCCGCTGATTATCCTTCCCGATCCGATCCTTCGCCAGGTTTCGAGCACAATCGAGACCATCGACAGCGAGGTGAAGAGGCTCGCCGACGATATGCTCGAAACCATGTACGATGCGCCCGGCATCGGCCTTGCCGCCATCCAGATCGGTATTGCGCGCCGCATGCTCGTGCTCGACGTGTCGAAGGACGGCGAGGACAAGCAGCCGCTCGTCTTCATCAACCCGGAAATCGTCGCCTCCACGGATGCGCGTTCGGTCTATGAGGAAGGCTGCCTGTCGATCCCGGACTATTATGCCGAGGTCGAGCGTCCCGCCGGCATTACCGTCAAGCATCTCGACCGCGACGGCAAGGAACAGCTGACGGAGGCCGACGGCCTGCTCGCGACCTGCCTGCAACACGAGATCGACCACCTGAACGGCGTGCTGTTCATCGACCATATTTCCAAGCTGAAACGCGAAATGGTGATCCGCAAATTCACCAAGGCCGCGAAGATGCGCGGCAGCAAGGCGCTCTGAGCCCACTTGCAGCAGCGGCTTTTGTTTTCACGCAATTCCGGATGCAAAACCGCTTTGCACCTTTGCTGGAATTGCTTTCACGGAGACTGACCGATGGCCCTTCGCATCATTTTCATGGGCACGCCGGATTTCTCCGTTCCGACGCTGGCGGCCCTCAAGCAAGCCGGCCACGAGATCGTCGCCGTCTATTCGCAGCCGCCCCGCCCCGCGGGCCGGCGCGGTCTGGAACTGGTGAAATCGCCGGTGCATCAGACCGCCGAACTGCTCGGTATTCCTGTCCACACGCCCGTCAATTTCCGGGAAGAGGCTGATCGCGCGGCGTTTCGCGCGCTTGATGCGGATGTCGCCGTCGTCGTCGCCTATGGGCTGCTGCTGCCGGAGGCGATCCTGTCGGGCACGCGTCTCGGCTGCTATAACGGCCATGCCTCGCTTTTGCCGCGCTGGCGCGGAGCTGCCCCCATCCAGCGGGCAATCATGGCCGGCGATGCCGAGACCGGCATGATGGTCATGAAGATGGACAAGGGGCTCGACACCGGCCCCGTCGCGATGACCAGTCGTATTGCGATCACGGATACGATGACAGCCGGCGAATTGCACGACAAGCTGATGCAGGCGGGCGGCAAACTGATGGTGGAGGCCATGGCCAAGCTCGACGCCGGCGACCTGCCGCTGACGCCGCAGGCCGACGACGGGGTGCTCTATGCCGCCAAGATCGACAAGGCAGAGACGCGCATCGACTTTTCCCGGCCCGCTCGGGACGTGCACAACCATATCCGCGGCCTCTCGCCCTTCCCCGGCGCATGGTTCGAATTGCCGATCGCCGGCAAGCCGGAGCGCGTGAAGGTTCTGGCAAGCGCCCTTGCCGCTGAAACGACGACCAGCCCGGCCGGCACGGTGATCGACGACCATCTGACCATTGCCTGCGGCGATGGCGGAACGGTGAGGCTCGTGCGCTTGCAGAAGGCCGGCGGCAAGCCGCTCGAGGCCGGCGACTTCCTGCGCGGCACGCCGGTCGCGTCCGGTCAGGTCTTCGCCTGATGCCGCGTTATCGTCTGCGCATCGAATATGACGGCACGCCCTATGTCGGCTGGCAGCGGCAGGACAACGGCCCCTCCGTGCAGGGCGCCATCGAGGCGGCGATCCTGTCGCTGACAGGCGAGACCGTTTCCATTCGCGGCGCGGGACGCACGGATTCCGGCGTGCATGCCATTGGGCAGGTTGCCCATGCCGATCTTTCGCGGCCCTGGAAGGAACACACGCTTCGAAACGCACTGAACGCCCATCTCGGGATGGCGCGTGAGCGTGTCGCTATTCTCGACGCCGCCGAAGTGCCTGATGATTTCGATGCGCGGTTTTCCGCGAAGAAGCGGCACTATCTCTACCGCATCATTTCGCGCAAGGCGCCGCTGGCGCTGGAAGCGAAGCGCGCCTGGTTCGTCGCGAATGACCTCGATCATGAGGCCATGCATGAAGCCGGGCAGATGCTGGTCGGCCGGCACGATTTCACGACGTTTCGCGCCGCCCAGTGCCAGGCGAACAGCCCGATCCGCACGATCGACCGGCTGGAGGTAACGCGCAACGGCGATCTCATCGAGATGAGGGTCTCCGCGCAGAGTTTTCTGCACAACCAGATCCGCTCGTTCGCCGGCACGCTGAAGCTCGCCGGCGAAGGCAAGTGGACGGCGGACGATGTGCGCGCCGCACTCGAAGCCCACGACCGCAAGGCCTGCGGCCCGGTGGCGCCGCCGGATGGGCTCTATTTCATGGCGGTCGACTACTAAGCGGGCAGCGTTCCGAGTAGGCCCTGCAATTCCTGCCCGGCGATCATCGGCGGCAGCACGAAAATCGCCGTGATGGCCGCGGCGAGTAGCGTCTGCTTGCCGACGCACATCCAGACCAGCCGGAACTGGAGCACGACGCTTGCGCCGAAGATCGCGTAGAGAAGCAGGCCGGCAAAGGGAGCGCTGGCGGGCAGGACCAGAGTGAGCGCGAAGGGAACGGCCGCGGCATAGGCGAAGGGCACCGCAATCCAGTTGCTCGCCGTCACGACGGTCGCCAGACATTTGCCATAGCCCAAGGGGCGGGCGAGCACGGCCAGCAACGCCAGCGGCAGCAGCCAGCCGACAAGGTCAATGAAGGCGAGCTTCACGAAGAAGGTGACACCGGCATATGTCTCCGCCGGCATGCCGGCGAGATAGTAGAGCCGCCACGACGCCCAGATGACGGCGAAGGCGGGCAGGCACCAGAGCACGGCCCAGAAGGACCGCGTCAGCCCGCGCATCGTCAAATCCAGCCAGCCGAACCCTTCCTGCTTCTGTTTAAGAAGCAGATAGACGCCGGTCAGATAATACAGGACCTCATCAAGCCCGGGCATCGCCGAACCAGCGTTCGATGAACGTTTCGTAGATCACGGTCAGCGTTTCCAGATCGGCGACCGCCACGCGCTCGTCCACCATATGCATGGTCTGGCCGACGAGACCGAACTCCAAGACGGGGCAATAATCCTTGATGAAGCGCGCATCCGAGGTGCCGCCCGTCGTCGACAGTTTCGGCGCGCGGCCGGTGACGGCTTCGACGGCGCCCGACATCGAGGCGATCAGGCTGTTGTTGCGCGTCAGGAAGACATGGCTCGGTCGCTCGGCCCAGATGATGTCATAGCTGAGCGGCGCGCGGCCGGGGCGCAGCTTCTCGTCGGCGGCCGCGGCATCGAGCCGGCGCACGATCTCGCCCATCACGGTCTCGGCCGTCCAGGTGTCATTGAAGCGGATGTTGAAGCTTGCCGTCGCCTTGCCCGGCACGACATTGGTCGCGCGGTTGCCGACATCGATGGTCGTCACTTCGAGGTTGGACGGCTGAAAACTCTCCGTGCCGGCGTCGAAGGGCGGATACATCAAGGCATCGGTCAGCGCGACGATGCCGCGCACGGCATTGTCGGCGAGATGCGGATAGGCGGCGTGGCCCTGCACGCCCTGCACTGTGACCATGCCGGAGACGGAGCCGCGCCGGCCGATCTTGATCATGTCGCCGAGCTGGTCGGGATTGGTTGGCTCGCCGACGAGGCAGGCATCCCAGCGCTCGCCACGTTCGGCCGCCCATTGCAGAAGCTTGATCGTGCCGTTGACGGCAGGGCCTTCCTCGTCTCCGGTAATCAGGAAGGAGACCGAGCCCTTCGGCGGGCCGTGTTTCTCGATATGGCGGGCGACGGCGGCGACGAAGCAGGCAATGCCGCCCTTCATGTCGACGGCGCCGCGGCCGAACATTTCTCCATTGGCGATCTCGGCACCGAACGGATCATGCGTCCACGCCGCCGCATCGCCGACGGGCACGACATCCGTATGGCCGGCGAACATCAGGTGCGGTCCCTCGGTGCCGATGCGGGCATAGAGGTTCTCGATATCGGGCATGCCGGGCTCGGTGGCGACCATGCGCTCCACCGTGAAGCCGAGCGGCTCCAGCATGGCAGCAAGTGCGGTGAGCGCGCCGCCCTCGGCGGGCGTCACGGAAGGGCAGCGGATGAGCGTGGCGAGGTTTTGGATCGGATCGGCAGAGGTCATGAAGCACGCAGTCACGGCATGAGAACAGGAGAATCGAGATGTAGCGATCAGCCAGGGATTTGTCACGCGCGGCCAGCGGCCGTGCCGTCAGTCCTTCGGACGGTTGGGCACGCGGCCGTAGTCGTTGGCGCCATTGGTGCCCGGCCAAACGAGGAAGGCGATGAGCGCGAAGAAGGAGATGGCGGGGATGAACAGGCAGATGATCAGCGGCACCGGCAGGTTCATGTCGTGCAGCCGCTTGATCGTCAAAAGGATGGAGGAGACCGTCGAGACAAGGCCGACGCCGACGAAGACGAAGGACCAGAACAGGAAGGACGGGTCCTCCTTGGGCACCATGACGATCTGCGTCAGCGCGGCCGAAAGCAGCATCAGCCAGAAGGCCCAGCCGAGCGCGAAGGGCGCACGGCTGAGGCGGCCGGACCAGCCGAAGAAGAGCCAGGTGAGGCTCGGCCCCTGCTCTTCGACCGTGGCCATGGCTTAGTCTCGCAGCAGTTCGTTGATGCCGGTCTTAGAGCGGGTCTGGGCGTCAACGCGCTTGACGATGACGGCGCAGTAGAGGCCGGGTGCCGGCAGGCCGTTCGGCATGGTCTTGTCGGACGGCATAGAGCCGGCAACGACGACGGAATAGGGCGGCACTTCGCCATAGGTCACCTCGCCGGTGGCGCGGTCAACGATCTTGGTCGACTTGCCGATGAAGACGCCCATGCCGAGCACGGAGCCCTCACGCACGATGCAGCCCTCGACGACTTCCGAGCGGGCGCCGATGAAGCAATTGTCCTCGATGATCGTCGGGCCGGCCTGCATGGGCTCCAGAACGCCGCCGATGCCCACACCGCCCGAGAGATGCACATGCTTGCCGATCTGCGCACAGGAGCCGACCGTCGCCCAGGTATCGACCATCGTGCCCTCGCCGACATAGGCACCGAGATTGACGAAGGAGGGCATCAGGATGGCGTTCGGCGCGATATAGGCCGAGCGGCGCACGACGCAGTTCGGCACGGCGCGGAAGCCGGCCTTCTCGAATTCGTTGACGCTCCAGCCGTCGAACTTGGAGGGCACCTTGTCCCACCAGGAGGATTCGCCCGGGCCGCCCTTGACGATTTCCATCGGGTTGAGGCGGAAGGAGAGCAGCACGGCCTTCTTGAGCCACTGGTTGACCGTCCAGTTGCCGTCCTCGCCGCGCTCGGCGACGCGCACCTTGCCGGTGTCGAGCAGGTTGAGCGACGTCTCCACCGCATCGCGGAATTCGCCGCGCGTTCCGGTGTTGATGCTGTCGCGTTCCTCGAAGGCGCGGTCGATGGTTGCGGACAATGCGGACAGGTTGGACGTGCTCATCGGAATTCCTTAAACTTCGACGCTTATTTTCTGTTGTCGGGATGCCGGAAGGTCGATTTCATCAATCAGCAGATGCTCTAGAGCAAGTGCCGGGAAAGATGAAGCCCCTTTCCGGCAGATACTGTCGCACGGGCGAAATGGTAATCCCGTGGGCGAAGAAAGCAGGACATGACATGGCAAGACTGAAGAAGAAGAGCCTGCGCCGCAAGGACGGCGTGTGGGATCCGCTGGCCGACAGCGCGCAGGACAAGCACCGCGCCGCCGTGGTGCCGCAGACGCCGCAATCGGCCAATCCCGCCTACCGGCTTGCCTATGTGGACGACGATTTCCTGTGCCGCGAGGAGCTGCGCCCGGTGCGCCTGCAGCTCGAACTCCTGAAGGTCGAGATGATGCTCGCCGAGCGCGGCATCAAGTCGACCGTCGTGATGTTCGGCGGCGCGCGCATCCCCGCCCCCGGCCAGGAGGCGTGGGCGGCGCGCAACGAGACGCAGCGCGCCAATCTTGAGGCAGCCTCGGTCTATTATACGGAAGCGCAGAAATTCGCCCGGCTCTGCTCGGAGCGCTCGGCGGAGCTCGGCTACAAGGAATATGTCGTCGTCACCGGCGGCGGGCCGGGCGTGATGGAGGCGGGCAACCGCGGCGCGGCCGATGTCGGCGCGCCCTCGATCGGCCTCAACATCGTTCTGCCGCACGAGCAAGCGCCGAACCCTTATGTGACGCCGGAACTGAGCTTCAACTTCCACTATTTCGCGATCCGCAAGATGCATTTCCTGCTGCGCGCCAAGGCGGTCACGGTGTTTCCGGGCGGTTTCGGCACGCTGGACGAGCTGTTCGAAACGGTGACGCTGATGCAGACCGGCCGTATGGCGCTGGTTCCGCTCATCCTGTTCGGCAAGGACTTCTGGCACAAGATCATCGACTTCGACGCGCTCGCCGCCTTCGGCACGATCGCGCCCGGCGATGTCGAACTGATGCAGTTCGTCGAGACGGCCGACGAGGCCTGGGACATCATCGTGAAGTTCTACGAGAAGATGGAAGCCGAGCAGGCCGCACAGGGCTGAGGCGGCCCGCCCTACTTTGGTTCGGTCGGCTGTGCTTGCAGCCGGCCACGCGACCTTGAGCGTGTCGCGCTCGCGAGGCGCTGTATCGCCTCCTTCAGCTCCAGTTCGGAAAACAGCGGCTGATATTCCGGCCGCAGCATCAGGGCTTCCATGGAAAGCTCGGCCTTGTCCGCGTCGAGCAGGCGCTCCAGCCCTGTCGTGCCGGGCTTGAAGACGAGGTCCTTCGCGGCGGCCACGCCGCCGTTCAACAGCACGAAGCGACGCAGCAGCACCGGGCGGAAGCCGAGTTCGGCGAAGCGGTCGTAGAGGCCCATCATCTCCTTGTGGAAACGGGCCTCCACGGCGGGGCTGGCGCTGCGCGGGCCACGCATCACAGGCGGCCGACGCGCTCGGTGAGCAGCGCGAAGAAGCCGTCGGCATCGACATCCTTCATGACGCGCGCATTGTGCTTGCGGCCGGTTACCTGCCACCAGTCGACGACGGTCATGCCCACCGTCAGCGGCGAGGCCGTCTCGATCTCGACATTGCAATCGCGGCCGCCGAAAAGCTCCGGCTTCAGCAGATAGGCGATGACGGTCGGGTCATGCAGCGGGCCGCCGTCGGAACCGTATTTCTCCACGTCGAAGCGCTCGAAGAATTCGAGCATCTCGACCAGGGCCGTCGCCGGACGATTGCCGATTTCGCGCAGTTTGGCGACACGGCTCTTCAGCGTCAGCACCTTGTGGGTGACGTCGAGCGGCATCATGACGATCGGGATACCGGATTGGAAGACAACAGCGGCGGCCTCGGGGTCGACATAGATGTTGAATTCGGCGGCCGGCGTGATGTTGCCGCCCTCGAAGAAGCCGCCACCCATCATGACGAGCTCGCGCACGCGGCCGGCAATGTCAGGCGCCTTTTGCAGGGCGGTCGCGATATTGGTGAGCGGACCGAGCGTGCAGAGGGTCACGCTGCCCTCGGGCTCGCTGCGCAGCGTCTCGATGATGAAATCGACGGCATGCTGCGTCTGCAAGGGCATCTGCGGCTCGTGCAGCTCCGGTCCGTCGAGGCCGGTCTTGCCGTGCACATGCTCGGCGGTGATCAGCGGGCGGGCAATCGGCTTGTCGGCGCCGGCGAAGACCTTCACGTCGGTACGCGCGCAGAATTCCAGGATGATGCGGGCATTGGTCGAGGTGCGGGACAGCGGCACGTTGCCGGCCACCGTGGTGATGCCGAGGATCTGGAGTTCCGGGCTGCCGAGCGCCAGCATGATCGCGGCGGCGTCGTCCTGCCCCGGATCCGTGTCGATAATGATTTTCCGTGGCTCGGACATGCCGTTTCCATCCCGTGTTTCTTATGATTCGTGGCGCGTCTCGCGCGAGCGAAGCGGCGACTATATTTGCGAAATCGCCGTTCGCAAGCGTCTTGCGCCACAGGCGCGCAATCACCATATTGCAGCCATCGGGATGCCGAGCCGGGTCCCGCCACAGTCGCTTGAAAGCCAAGGACTAGACGATGACACGCATGACCCCTTTCGCCAGCCCGCTGATGCTGGGTTTTGACGCCATGGAAAAGACCCTCGAGCGCATCGCCAAGGGCAACGATGGCTATCCTCCCTATAATATCGAACGTCTGCGCCCGAACGGCGATACCGGCGCGCCCGAGCGCCTGCGCATCACGCTCGCCGTCGCGGGTTTCTCCGAAGAGGAACTCGACGTGACGACGGAGGAGAACCAGCTCGTCATTCGCAGCCGCCAGGTCGACAGCGGCGAGCGGGATTATCTTTACCGCGGCATTGCCGCCCGCCAGTTCCAACGCACCTTCGTCCTTGCCGACGGCATGCGCGTGCAGGGCGCGGAATTGAAGAACGGTCTCCTGTCGGTGGACCTCGTCCGGCCCGAGCCGGTTCGAATGGTAAAGAAAATTAACATTTCCGTATCAGACTAGATCATGAGCCGTTCCTGCGGGAACAACCGCCGGACCGTCTCGAGCGTAACCTGATCGCTGACGCACCGAGCGCCATTGTGGCCGCGGGCGCCCAGCGGCCGGCACTTGCCGGCATTGCCATGGAGGCAAAGATGGGACTGAAAATCGCAACCCCGAACACCGTCTCGAAGGCAGACCTTGCGCATCTCGGCGCGGGCGAAGTCGGATATATCAGGAAGATGAAGGCCGACGAAGTGTCGCGCGTCTTCCCGGAAGCCCCGGAAATCGATCCGAGCCTGGACCTGTGGGCCCTGTTCGGCGCCGACGGCACGCCGATCCTCCTGACCGACAACCGTTCGAGCACCTTCTACAAGGCTGCCGAGGACGAGCTGCGTACCGTCAGCCTGCACTAAGTCTGAAGATCAGGCCTTCCGTCAGAGCCGGCGGAAGGTGAGATAGGCCGACTTGCGGCCTTCGCGCTTGGCCTTGGCCTCGTAGCGCGTGCCCGGCCAGCCGGCATAGGGTGTGAGCCAATCGGCCGCGTTTTCCGCGGTCCACACGAAAGCGGGATGAGCCCCGCAGTGCATCAGCGTCCAGTTGACATAAGTGTCGATGTCGGACGCAAAGCAGAAGAGCCCGCCCGGCTTCAGAACCCGGGCAAAGCGGTCCAGGTTGACCTTGGAGACGAACCGCCTCTTCCAGTGCTTTTTCTTCGGCCACGGATCCGGATAGAGCAGGTCGATCTGATCGATCGAATCGACCGGGAGCCAGTCGAGCAGCTCCGTCGCATCGTCATCGTAAAGCCTGATATTTTGTGCGCCCGTTTCCTCGACGCGGCCGATCAGCTTCGCCATGGAATTGACGAAGGGCTCGACGCCGATGAAGGCGGTCTTGGGCGTTTCCAGCGCGCGGTGGATGAGATGCTCGCCGCCGCCGAAACCAATTTCGAGGCGCATGCGCTCCGGCTTGAAACCGTAGAGCGTGGTAATGTCCACCGGAGCCTCGGTCGACAGATCGACCTTCAGCTCCGGCAGCAGAGTTTCGAGATGCTGCACCTGCCGCTCGCGCAGGGGTTTTCCCTTGCGCCGGCCGAAAAAGGCCTCGCTGGCGCGGGTGGGGTGCTCGGCATCGCTCATATCGGGTCTCAGTTCTTCACGGCGTCCTTGAGGGCCTTGGCGAGATCGACGCGCTCCCAGGAGAACGAGCCGTCGCGGCCGGCCTTGCGGCCGAAATGGCCGTAAGCGGACGTTTTGGCATAGATCGGCTTGTTGAGGTCGAGATGACGGCGGATACCCGACGGCGATAGGTCCATGACCTTGCGGATCGCGGCTTCCACGGCGTCTTCGCCGACCTTGCCCGTGCCGTGCAGATCGACATAGACCGACAGCGGCTGGGCGACGCCGATGGCGTAGGACAGCTGGATCGTGCAGCGATCGGCAAGACCGGCGGCCACGACATTCTTGGCGAGGTAGCGCGCGGCATAGGCGGCCGAACGGTCGACCTTGGTCGTGTCCTTGCCGGAGAAGGCGCCGCCGCCATGCGGGGCAGCACCGCCATAGGTATCGACGATGATCTTGCGACCGGTGAGGCCGGCGTCGCCATCCGGGCCGCCGATCACGAACTTGCCCGTCGGGTTGATGTACCAGACGCAATCGTCGGCGATCTTGATGTCGTGCAGGGCTTCGCGGATATAGGGTTCGACGACCTGACGCACCTTCTTGGAATCCCAGCTGTCATCGAGATGCTGGGTGGAGAGCACGATGGAGGCGACGTCGGCCGGCTTGCCGTCGACGTAGCGCACGGTCACCTGGCTCTTGGCATCGGGGCCGAGCTTGCCGGCATCGCCCTCGCCCTTCTTGCGGGCATCGGCGAGGAGCTGGAGAATACGGTGCGAATAATAAAGCGGCGCCGGCATGAGTTCCGACGTTTCGCGGCAGGCGTAACCGAACATGATGCCCTGGTCGCCGGCACCCTCGTCACCCTGCTTGTCTGCGGCGTTGTCGACGCCCTGGGCAATGTCGGCGGACTGCGAGTGCAGGAGCACGTCGATCTTCGCCGTCTTCCAGTGGAAACCGTCCTGCTCGTAGCCGATGTCGCGGATCGCCTTGCGGGCGGCCGACTTGAACTTGGAGGGATTGATGACGTCCTTGCCGTCCTTGTCCTTCTTCAGGAGGCTCGGCGGCAGGCGCACTTCACCGGCGATGACGACGCGGTTCGTCGTCGCAAGCGTCTCGCAGGCAATACGGACCGACCACGGATCGACCTTCGACTTCACGGCTTCGCGATAGACCAGATCGACGATCTCGTCGGAGATACGGTCGCAAACCTTGTCCGGATGGCCTTCGGCGACGGACTCGCTGGTGAAGAGATAGCTGCTGCGCATGCGGGAATTCCCCTCAAAGAAAATGGACTTCGACGTTGTTATTCAGTTCATCGGGGAAAGACAAGCACACAAGGACATAAGAATGTCTTTATGTCCCGGATTTCCGGGCGATCCGCCCCGTCGAAAATCAGGATACGCAACGGAAAAGGGCGGCCTGCCCGCCGCCCCTTCATCTCATGCAACAATGGATGGGATCACTCGACTTCGGCTTCGGCGGCCAGCGCCTTGACGAGATCGACAAGCTTGCGGCGCACCTTGGGATCGCCGATCTTCACGAAGGCGCGGTTGAGCTGCAAGCCCTCGGAAGAAGACAGGAAATCGACCACGTAATTGGAGCTCGACGCCTCGGCGAGGCCGGCCTGAGCATCCGACTGATCGCCCGGCGCATCCTCGAAGAAGAAGGAGACGGGTACGTTGAGAATGCTCGAAATGTTCTGCAGCCGGCTGGCGCCGACGCGGTTCGTGCCCTTCTCGTATTTCTGAATCTGCTGAAAGGTGATGCCGAGGCTTTCGCCCAGCTTCTCCTGGCTCATGCCAAGCATGGTCCTGCGAAGCCGGATCCGGCTTCCGACATGAATATCTATCGGATTCGGCTTCTTTTTGTTTTCCATCATCACTTTCGTCCTAACGCGGAATGGCCCCACCCTTCCGGCAGCCTTAACGAAGACTTAACGTCACGTTGTATGCGCAACCTCTTAAAGGCTACCACAATACAGGAGAACGGCCGGCGGGTTGCACTATGCTATTTTAGGGGTTTTGGGTCAATTCATCCTGTTTCTAAAACCAATACGAGAAATCGCCGCGGCCGCAAATAGAACAGCAAGCACGGCTAGAAACGACCAAACCTGCCGTTTCACCTTGTCGGCAACCTGAATTCTTCCCGGGAGAGTTGCATCAACAAATCCGGGCGTATCATATGATATACCCGTTACGATAGTCCCCCGACTGTCCACCACGGCCGAAATGCCGTTATTGGCGGCGCGAATCAGTGGCAGGCCGCGCTCGACGGCGCGCAGGCGCGCCTGCAGGAAGTGCTGGTAGGGGCCAGGCGTGTTGCCGAACCACGCATCGTTGGTAATGTTGAGCAGCGCCGCGGCCTGTTCTGCCGCGTCATTGATCTCGGACGGGAAGATCGCCTCGTAGCAGATCAGCGGGTAGAAGCCCTTGCCGGCGGCGGTCAGAAGCTGGTGCTCCCGGGCGGCGGAAAAGCCACCGGGCATGGCCGCGACGGCCGCAACGCCGAGGCTTGCGAAGGCATCCTCGAAGGGCATGTATTCGCCGAAGGGCACGAGATGCACCTTGTCGGCGGCGGCGATGATCTGGCCTTTGCCGTCGATGACATAGATGGAATTGTAGTAGCGCGGCGCCTTGCCGGAGCCCGCACTTTCCGTACGCACCGCGCCGGCAATCAATATCTGGTCGTCCTCGAGCACATCGGCAATGCGCACCAGCGCGTCGGGATTGTCCGTGAGGATGAAGGGAATGGAGGTCTCCGGCCAGACGACGATATCGGGCCGTTTGCCGCTCTCTGCGGGTTTTTCGGCGCTCAGCTTCAGATGCTTTTCAAAGATTTCGGCGCGGGCGGAATCGTCGAGCTTCAGCGCCTGATCGATGACCGGCTGGATGAGGCGCACGACGGTGGCCTCGCCCTGCGGCGGCGGGACAAAATGAAGAACGTGGTAGCCGTAGCCGATATGGGCGGCAAAAAGCAGCGTGGCGAGCGCCAAGCCCGGCATGCGGCCGCGCCGCGTACCGATCAACGCCGGGGTGGCGAAAACGAAGACGGCGAGTGCATTAATGGAAGCGATGCCGAGAACGCTTGACGACTGCATGAGGAGCGGCACCGGCATGGCGCCGTAGCCGACCGCATTCCAGGGAAAGCCGGTGAAGAGCGTGCCGCGCAGCCATTCCCCCACGCCGAAGGCGAAGGCAAGCGCGGCGATGCGCCCCATGCCATCCGACCAGAGGAGACGCGCGATGGCGGCGGCGAGGCCATAATAGAGCGCGAGGAACGCCGGCAGGCCGAGAACGGCGAGTGGCACCGCCCAGGCATAGTCGTCGGCCTCCACCAGAAGCGCATTGCCGAGCCACCAGAGCCCGCCGACGAAATAGCCGAAGCCGAAGAACCAGCCGATACGGAAAGCGGGCGCGAGACGCCTGATGAAACCGGCTTCTGGCGCAGCACTTGCGCCGTCCAGCAGCCAGACGAGCAGGGTGAAGGATACGAAGAGCGCAGCGAAGAAGCCGAAGGGCGGCAGCGCCAGCACCCCGATCAGACCCGCGAAAAATGCCACAAGCGCCCGTCTCGTCCCAGACAGGAGCATGACCGTGCCCGCGAGCCGCTCCATGCCGTCCCCTTTTTGATGTCCCCGAATCAGCCGCGCCAGTCTTCCAAAAAACCAACGCCTTGTCCTGCCGTAACACAGGACAAGGCGCAGATCATTTTAGGGATCAGGCAGATGGCGTCAGTCGGCGTTCGCCTTGCCGGTCTGCTGTTCAAGTGTCTGCTGACGGTCGGCGGCAGCATTCGTGCCTTCGCCTTCCGGCCGGCGCTCGCGGCGGCGTACCGAGCCAGCGCGTTTGCGGGTGACGCGCACGCGCTTGACACGGCGCGGATCAGCATCAAGCACGTGGAATTCGAAGCCCGGCACTGCCTGAACGACCTCGCCGCGCACCGGAATGCGGCCGAGCGACGCAAAGATCAGACCGCCGAGCGTATCGGCATCCTCGAGCTGTTCACGAATGTCGAAATCCGGACCGATGGCTTTGGCCAGCTCTTCCAGTTCTACACGGGCGTCGGCGATGAAGACGTCGTCGCTGACGCGCTGGATCATCGCCTCCTCGTCGTCATGCTCGTCCTCGATATCGCCGACAACCATCTCGACGATGTCCTCCAGAGAGGCGAGACCATCCGTGCCGCCATATTCGTCGATGACAAGCGCCATCTGCGTGCGGTCGGCCTGCATGCGCGCCATCAGGTCGGCAGCCAGCATGGACGGCGGCACGAAGAGAACCTGACGGATGATGCCGGCTTCGGCGACGGTTTTCGACAGATCGACGCGGCCGAGGTCGAATTCGGCTTTTGGCGCACGGGCCGGCTTCTCGCCATTGGCGGACGCGGCCTTGGCGCCGTTGCGGCGCTTGTTGCGGGCCTGCTTGGTAACATAGGCAAGCAGATCGCGGATGTGTACCATGCCGCGCGGATCGTCGAGGCTTTCATTGTAGACCGGCATGCGCGAGCGGCCGGAATCCTCGAAGATCACCATCAGCTCGGCGATCGTGATGTCCTGATCGACGGCCTCGATATCGGCGCGCGGCACCATGACGTCCTCGACCCGCACTTCGCGGAAGCGGAGAATGTTGTGCAGCATGGCCCGTTCTTCGGGCAGGAAGGCCGGCTCGCCGCCGGTGTCTTCCGTCATCAGGGCCTCGGCGAGGTCCTTGCGCAGCGTGGAGGCACCCGTCATGCGCCAGAGCCGAGTCGCGCGGGACCAGAAGGATGTCCGGCCGCCGTTCTCCTGCTTCGGCGCGCTGCTACTACTGCCCGCCTCGTCCTGACTTGAGGCGTCCGCCTCGTGCTTTTCCGTCGTTGCCGACTGATTTCTGAAGTCGCTCATTGGTCCAAACTGGTTAATCGGGGTCATCCCCGTAGGGGTCAGATAGGCCAAGCCCGGCAAGAATGCGAGTCTCGAGCCCCTCCATTTTTTCCGCTTCCTCGTCGTCCATGTGATCATAGCCGAAGAGATGCAGAAATCCATGCACCATCAGATGCGTGAGATGGTCGTCGAAGGACTTGCCGAGTTCGCCCGCCTCGCGGGTCAGCGTCTCCTCAGCGAAGATGATGTCGCCGAGCATGGGACCCGGCATTTTTCCCGGCGTTAGCGGAAAGGCGGGGAAAGACAGAACATTGGTCGGCTTGTCCTGGCTGCGCCATTCCGCATTGATGCCGCGGATGTCAGCGTCATTGGTGAAGACGAGGGAAACCTCGGGCGCGCTGGTCTTCGGGAAAGGCTGCTTTTCCGTCTTGCGCAGATAGTCAACGGCTGCACCGAGCACGCGCTCGCTCATGTCGGCAAGGCGCTCTTCGGAGGGCCATTCGCCCTCCTCGATGGAAATCTGGATATCAAGTTCGCTCATTAGATTTCTTTTTTACGCAATTCCGAACGCAAAACCGCTTCACACTTTTGCTGGAATTGCTTGTCGACCGCTCAGCGGTCGGTCTGCTCGCTTTCGTCCTGCACGGCGGTCGTCGCCTCATAGGCCCGGACGATGCGGGCGACCATCGGGTGGCGCACCACGTCGACATCCTTGAAGCGCACAACCGAGACGCCCTCGACCCCCTTGAGGATCTGCAGCGCCTCGACGAGGCCGGATTTCACGCCGCGCGGCAGGTCGACCTGGCTCGGATCGCCCGTGACGATCATGCGGCCGTTTTCACCCAGACGCGTCAGGAACATCTTCATCTGCATCGACGTCGTGTTCTGCGCCTCGTCGAGGATGACGGCGGCGTTGGCGAGCGTGCGGCCTCGCATGAAGGCGAGCGGTGCGATTTCGATGACGTTGGCGGCGATGGCGCGCTCGACCTTGTCGCCCGGCATCATGTCGTAGAGCGCGTCATAGAGCGGGCGCAGATAGGGATCGACCTTTTCCTTCATGTCGCCGGGCAGGAAGCCCAGACGCTCGCCGGCTTCGACGGCCGGGCGCGACAGGATGATGCGGTCGACCGCGCCGCGCTCCAAAAGCTGGGCGGCATAGGCGACGGCAAGATAGGTCTTGCCCGTACCGGCCGGGCCGACGCCGAAGACCAGCTCGGACCGTTCCAGCGCGCGGATATAGGTATCCTGCGTCGGCGTGCGGGCGGCGATGGTCTTCTTGCGGGTGGAAATCTGCGACATGGAGAGCTTGGCCTTGCGCTCCATGGTCGGCAGCGAAAGCTGGTCGTCGGCGGCAATCGCCATGCGGATTGCGCCCTCCACGTCGGACAGCTCGATCGAGCCGCCCTTTTGCAGGCGGTCATAGAGATAATCCAGGGCGCGACGGGCCTGGCCGGTGGCGACCACATCGCCGGAGATGGAAACGGAATTGCCGCGCGCCCGCGCATCGATATGCAGGCGCTCTTCGAGCAGCTTCAGATGCTGATCGAACTGGCCGAAGAGCTCGCTTGCGTATCGATTGTTTTCGAACGTGAGCACGAATTGATTTACGTCGGTCTGGTTCTTCGACTGGCGCGGCGAGGACGTCATCAGTTCGTGTCCGTTCAAGCGGTCAAGCTCCTTGCGATCCGCCCGTCACCCGATCGCTTCCGCGAAGAGGCTGTTGGGCCCGGCATCGGTGATTCGTACCCGTATAATGTCACCGATTTCCGACGCTTTTGCATCAACATTCACAGGCTGAAGCCAGGGCGAGCGGCCGACGAGCTGGCCGGGCATGCGGCCGGGCTTTTCCAGAAGCAGGTCGATCTCCTTGCCGATACAGCCCTTGGCGAATTCGCGCTGCTGGCGAAACAGCAAAGCCTGCAATCTTTCAAGGCGTTCGGCCTTCATATTCTCCGCCACATGACCCTCCATCTCTGCGCCCGGCGTGCCGGGGCGGATGGAATATTTGAAGGAAAATGCCTGTGCATAACCGACCGCCTCGATGAGACGCATCGTGTCTTCGAAGTCCTGGTCGGTCTCGCCGGGGAAGCCGACGATGAAATCGCCCGAAATGGCGAGGTCCGGCTGGACGGCGCGGATGCGCGCGATCAGCGCGATATATTCGGCCGCCGTGTGGCGCCGGTTCATGGCCTTGAGGATGCGGTCGGAGCCGGACTGCACCGGCAGGTGCAGATAGGGCATCAGCTTGGGCAAGTCGCGATGTGCCGCGATCAGCCGGTCGTCCATGTCGCGCGGATGGCTCGTCGTATAGCGCAGGCGCGCAAGGCCTTCGATCTCGGCAAGACGACAGAGCAGATCACCGAGGCTCCATTCGGCCCCATCCGGACCGAGGCCGTGCCAGGCATTGACGTTCTGGCCGAGCAGCGTGATTTCGCGCACGCCGCCCTCGACGAGGCGTTCGGCCTCGGTGACGATCTGCGCAACGGGGCGGGAAACTTCCGAGCCACGCGTATAGGGCACCACGCAGAAGGTGCAGAACTTGTCGCAGCCTTCCTGCACGGTGAGGAAGGCGGTGACGCCGCGGGCGCGGGTCTTTGCCTTTTCCGGCGCGGGAAGATGCTCGAATTTGTCTTCGATCGCGTAATCCGTCTCGACGACGCGCTCGCCGCCCTTGGCGCGGCGCAGCGCGTCCGGCAGGCGATGATAGGTCTGCGGGCCGATGACGAGATCGACGGCGGGTGCCCGGCGCAGGATTTCCTTGCCCTCGGCCTGCGCGACGCAGCCTGTGACGCCGATCACCATATCGCGGCCGTCCTTTGCGCGCGCCTTCTTCATCTCGCGCAGACGGCCGAGCTCGGAATAGACCTTTTCCGCCGCCTTCTCGCGGATATGACAGGTGTTGAGAAGAACGAGGTCTGCCTCCTCCAGCACGTCCGTCGCCTGATAGCCGTCCTTCGACAGCGCATCCGTCATGCGCTCGCTGTCGTAGACGTTCATCTGACAGCCGTAGGTCTTCACGAAGACTTTGCGGGTGTTCGGCGTGGCCGCCGGGGCCTCGGGCAATGGAAGGGACTGTTCGCTCATGGCCGCTTCCATAGTGGAAATATGCCGGAATTTGAAGCTCTATCTGCCACGCAGCCGCGCGCCCAGCATGGCGCGGATGCGCGTCTCGACTTCGCGGCTCACCTGCTTGCGATTGCTCGCCCGCGAATACTCGACCCGCTCGCCAAAATCGACATCGACGTCGACAGCCCCCTCGCGCATCACGCCGAGCAGATGCGGCCCGAGTTCGATATCACCCGGCCAGGCGGCGAGCGGCCGGTGGAAGCGGCCCATCGCCATGCCGTGCACGCCCGTATAGGCGATCGAGACCGGCTGGATGAACACGACGCCATCGGGAGCATGCGGCACGGCGGAGGCGGCGGCGCCGAACAACGAGGTCTTGATTTCCATGAGGCGGTTGCCGTCGGAGGTCGTTCCCTCGGGGAAGAGAACGATGATCTCGCCGGCCGTCAGGCGCTCGGCGATCTCGTTCACCTGATCGCCCGTCTTCTGGCGCTGCTCGCGCTCGACGAAGATCGTCGCCTGCAGGCGGGCGAGCAGGCCGAAAACCGGCCAGCCGCGCACCTCGGCCTTGGCGATATAGGCGACGTCGGCCACCGAGCCGAGCACCAGGATATCCTTCCACGAGGCATGGTTTGCCGCCAAAAGCAGCGGGCGCTTCGGCTCCGGCGCGCCATGCACGCGCACGCGCAGGCCCAGTACCCAGCAGGCGACACGATGCCAGAGCCGCGGCAGGCGGCGGCGGATTTTCAGGTTGAAACGCAGGCCGATTAGCTGGACCGGCAACAGGAGGAGCGTGACCGCAAGAAGGACGATGGCGCCGAAAGCAATGCGCAGCCAGGTGATCAAGGCATCACCGGCGGGCGTTCACAAGGCGAAATAATCCACCTCACTCGCCCTCCTTGAGCGGAATGCCGTAGAGTTCCAGCCGGTGGCCGACGAGCTTGAAACCGTGCTCGCGCGCGATGCGTTCCTGCAGGGCCTCGATCTCGGGCGAGTGGAACTCGATGACCTGCCCGTGTTTCAGGTCGATCAGATGGTCGTGATGTTCGTCCGGCACCGTTTCGTACCGCGAGCGGCCATCGCGGAAATCATGCCGTTCGATGATGCCGGCATCCTCGAAGAGTTTGACGGTGCGGTAGACGGTGGAGATGGAAATGCGCGAATCGACGGCGGAGGACCGGCGATAGAGTTCTTCGACATCGGGATGATCGGCGGAGGATTCGAGCACGCGCGCGATCACCCGGCGCTGCTCGGTCATGCGCATACCGCGCTCGACACAAAGCTCTTCCAGCGATTTTTCCGCGTCCGCCATCCCGTCTGCCCTTCTCTTGTCGCCCCCCGATAGGGGACTAGCGAAGATCGCGCCGCATGACAAGCGCCGCCGAGCGGCTGCCATCGGCGGCGGCATAATAGGCTTTGCGCTCGCCGGCCTTGAGGAAGCCGAGCTTGCCGTAGAGACCACGCGCGGCGTGGTTGACCTCGTCGACCTCGAGGAAAATGTCTTCGGCGCCGCGCATCTTCGCCTCGCGCAGTGCCGCCAGCATCAGGCGCCAGCCGAGGCCGGAGCGGCCGAAGCGCGGATCGACGCTGATCGTCAAGATTTCCGCCTCGCCCGCCGTGGCGCGGGCCAGAACGAAGCCGCCGGCGGTCCGGCCGAGCCCGCCCTGCTTCAGCGCCAGAAAGCCGAAAACCGGGTCCTGCGACAGCAGCGAATGGAATTCGCCGTCGTTCCACGGCTGAGGAAAACGCAACTGATGCAACGTCGCCGCGAGACCGGCATCGGCGGTCTCCAGCGGAAAGATCTCGAAGATGGGCTTGCGGGTGAAATAGTCGCTCAGGGACATGGCATCAGGCTCGGCGGATCGCGAAACCCGCCTGCGGCTTGGCATCGGGACCGCGCAGATAGAGCGGCTTCGGCAGATGGTTTTGTGGATCGAGGCGGGCACCGAGGCGCGCGACGGTGGTAGTGGAAACGCCGTCCGTCTCCGCAATCGCGCCCTCGCGCAGCAGGGCCGAAGCCGAACCGATAATATTCCCGTCATGCGCCAGCGCAATGGCGCGCGCGTCTTCGACACTGGCGATGGCCGGCGGCGTGGCTTCGCTGCCATCGGCCGCAAACGCCTGCCAGTAAACCTCGTCGCGCTTGGCATCGATGGCCACCAGCAGCGGGCCTTGACGATCCGCGGCCAGCGCCGAGAGTGTGCTGACGCCGACGGCGGGGATGCCGAGCGCCAGTGCCAGGCCGCGCGCGGCAGCGACGCCGACGCGGATGCCGGTGAAGGAGCCGGGGCCGATGGTGACGGCGATACGGTCGATTGCGGGAAGGTCGAGGCCGGCGGCGGCGAGCGCGCCGTCGACGAAGTCCATCAGCCGCTCGGCATGGCCGCGGCCGATATCCTCGCCGGCAGCGCCGAGCACGACATCCCGATTGGAATCATAGAGGGCAGCCGAACAGGCGGCGCCCGCCGTATCGATCGCGAGGACGATCATGCCGGGCACCTGCGATGGGCGGAGCGGGCCTTATACGACGGCTTCAACTTCCTGCACTTCCGGTACGAAATGGCGAAGAAGGTTCTGTACGCCGTGCTTCAGCGTTGCCGTCGAGGACGGGCAGCCGGAGCAGGCACCCTTCATGTTGAGATAGACGACGCCGTCGCGGAACCCCTTGAAGGTGATGTCGCCGCCGTCCTGCGCCACGGCCGGGCGCACGCGCGTGTCGAGCAGTTCCTTGATGGTGGCGACGATGGTCTCGTCACCCTCTTCGAAGAACTCGCCCTCGTCCTCGTCGCTGCCGCCGAGCGCGCCGCTGGCGAGAATCGGCTGGCCGGACATGAAGTGTTCCATGATGTTGCCGAGGATCGCCGGCTTCATGTGCTGCCAGTCGGCGCTGTCCTTGGTGACGGTGATGAAATCGTAGCCGAGGAACACGCCGGTGACGCCGGGCACGCCGAACAGGCGGGCGGCGAGCGGCGAAGCGGCGCGCGCTTCCGTCTCGTCGCGGAACTCGGCGGTGCCGGTTTCGAGCACCACCTTGCCGGGCAGGAACTTCAGGGTCGACGGGTTCGGCGTCGATTCGGTCTGGATGAACATGGTCGTCTCCGTCCGGCCAGGCGTCTTCGTCGGCCAAAATCTTAGAATGGTTCAAAAGAAGATAGGCGTTTTGCCGCCGCTCTTCAAGACCGCAGGTCAGCTCAGCGCGTCCAGTTCCTCGTCGCTCAGCTGGTCCGGGATGACCGTGACGGGGATCGGGAAGGCCTGTGCGCGGCTGGCAAGCGAACTGACCAGCGGTCCCGGCCCTTCCTTGGCCGAACCGGCGGCCAGAACGAGGATCGCGATATCGCGGTCTTCCTCGATCAGGCCGTTGATCGCTTCCGAGGCGACGCCCTCGCGGATCACCGTTTCCGGCTCGATGCCGATGGCTTCGCGCAGCGCCTGCCCCGCCTTGGCGAGCACGGCTTCCGCTTCGTCGCGCGCTTCCGCCCGCATGATCTCCTCGACCCCCAGCCATTGCTGAAAATCGCCATTGGCGATCACATAGAGCAGAACCACGGCGCCGTTGGAATTCTTCGCCCGCATCCCCGCATAGTGGACGGCGCGCTGGCATTCCGGCGTGTCGTCGATAACAGCCAGAAATTTCCGGCGGTGGCCTTCCATACGGGAAAGTCGTCGAGAAACCATACGGCCCCCTTCTCTCAAAGACGTTTCGAGGCGACCTTACTGCACAAAACCGATGATGTCGCGGACTTCCTTCATGGTTTTTTCGGCCCGCGCCCGCGCCCTCTCGCCGCCGTCCCGGAGGATCGCGTCGATATGGGTCGTGTCGTCCATCAGGCGGCGCATTTCGTCGGTGATCGGCGAGAGAACGTTGACCGAGAGATCGACCAGCGCCGGCTTGAAGGCCGAGAACTGCTGGCCGCCGAATTCCGAGAGCACCTCCGCCTTGGTCTTGTCCGACAGCGCGGCATAGATGCCGACGAGGTTTTCGGCTTCCGGACGGCCCTTCAGGCCTTCGACTTCGCTCGGCAACGCGTCCGGGTCAGTCTTGGCCTTGCGGATCTTCTTGGAGATCGTGTCGGCATCGTCGAGCAGGTTGATGCGCGAGAGATCGGACGCGTCCGACTTCGACATCTTCTTCGTGCCGTCGCGCAGCGACATGACGCGCGGCGCCGGGCCGCCGATCAGCGGCTCGACCATCGGGAAATAGGCATGAATCGGCTCTTCGCCGACGACGATATCGACGCCCGTGCCGGCATTGCGGATATGATTGCCGAAATCGATGTTGAACTTCTGGGCGATGTCGCGGGTCAGTTCCAGATGCTGCTTCTGGTCGTCGCCGACGGGCACATGCGTCGCGCGATAGACGAGAATGTCCGCCGCCATCAGGCTCGGATAGGCGAGCAGGCCGAGCGAGACCTGCTCGGCATTCTTGCCGCCGGTCTTGTCCTTGAACTGGGTCATGCGCTCCATCCAGCCGATGCGCGCCACGCAGTTGAAGATCCAGGCGAGCTCGGAATGCTGCGGCACGGCGGACTGGTTGAAGACGATGTGCTTCTTCGGATCGATGCCCGAGGCGATGAAGGCCGCGGCGATCGAGCGGATCTGGTTGCGCATGTCCTCATGCACCAGCTGCGCGGTCAGCGCATGCAGGTCGACGACGCAGTAGATGCAGTCGTTATCGGCCTGCAAAGCCACGAATTTGCGGATCGCGCCGAGATAGTTGCCGAGGTGGAGATTGCCGGTCGGCTGGACGCCGGAGAAGACGAGAGGCTTGAATGCGCTCATGACGATGTTCCTTCAGGCGGGTGGAGGGCCTGCTTTCCTAAAACGATAGGACGCGCTTATGCACGCCGCCGGGGCGGCGATCAAGGGGCCTCAGGCCCGCGGCTCCAGAAGGTCCCAGCGATTGCCGAAGGCGTCTTCGAAGACGGCGACCTTGCCATAGGGCTCGTCGCGCGGCGTTTCGAGAAAACGCACGCCCGCAGCGGCAAAGCTTGCGTGATCGCGGTCGAAATCGTCCGTATGCAGAAAGAACCCGACGCGGCCGCCCATCTGGTTGCCGATCGCCTGCTGTTGTCGTTCGCCATCGGCGACGGCGAGCAGCAGGCCGCTTTCGCCGGCGCCTTTCGGACGCACCACGACCCAGCGCTTGTCGGCGTCCAGCGCGACATCCTCGACGAGATCGAAGCCGAGCTTGCCGCAATAGAAGGCGATGCCCGCATCGTAGTCGGGCACCAGCAGCGAGACGAGGGCGATGCGCTGTCTCATTCGGCCTCCGCCGGCGGCGGCTTGCCGCGGCCGCGCTTCAGGTTGCGCCTGAGCATGCCGAGATCGGCGCCGCCGATCAGGAAGGCGACGGAGAAATAGACCACCATGGCAAAGCCGATCAGCATGCCGAGTGCCGTCAGTTGCTCGAAGAGCGACGATGTCGGCGCCAGACGATGGGCGAGATAGCCGGAGGCATATTCGAGCGAGACGGCCATGACGACCGTGGCGATCAAGAGCCGCGCGACGCGCCAGGCGAGCGCCTTTTCCAGCGGCCAGTGACCACGGCGCACCAATGTCACGAAGAGCAGCAGCGCGGTGATCCAGCCTGAGACGGTTTCGGCGGTCGCAATGCCGCGCTCGTAGAACAGCGGGAAGAGCGAGACAGCAAGGATGCAGTTGATAACAACCGACAGCATGGTGATGCGCATCGGCGTCTTGGTGTCCTCGCGGGCGAAGAAGCCGGGGTTCAGCGCCTTGATCATCACGAAGCCCGGCAGGCCGAGACCGTAGATGGCAAGCGTTCCGGCGACGACGGAGGTGGTTTCCGGGCTGAACGCGCCACGCTCGTAAAGCACGCGCACGATTTCGTCGGAGATGACCCAGAGCGCGCCGGCGGCCGGCAGCGTCAGGAACAGCACGAATTCCATCGAGCGGTTCTGCAGGTTGCCGGCCTCGCGCTCATGGCCGCCCTTCAGCGCCCGCGCCAGTTCCGGCAGGAGCACCACACCGACGGCGATGCCGACGACGCCGAGCGGCAGCTGATAGACGCGGTCGGCATATTGCAGGGCGGAGATCGCGCCGTCCTTGGTGGAGGCGATCATCTGGCCGATCAGCTGGTTGATCTGGGTGATGCCGCCGGTGATCGCCGCCGGGAAGGCGAGCCAGAGCAGGCGCTTGACGTTCGGCGTCATGCGCGGGCGGCGAAAGCCGATCTTCATGCCGGCATGGCGCACACCGGCATAGAGCACCGCCATCTGCAAGAGGCCGGCAACCAGCACGCCCCAGGAGAGATACCAGGCCACCTGAAGCGGCGACGCGCCCTCCCAGAGGCCGTAACCCAGCGCGCCGATCAGCACGACATTGAGGAAGACGGGCGCGACGGCGGCGGCGAAATAGTGGTGCAGCGAGTTCAGCATGCCCGACAGCATCGCCGTCAGCGACATGCACATGAGATAGGGGAACATGACGACGGCGAGTTTCACCGTCACGTCGAACTTTTCCGCATCGTCCACGAAGCCGGGCGCGATGACCCAGGCGACGATGAGCGGCATGAGCAGCTCCATCGCGATGGTCAGCATCAGGAGAACCGAGAACAGGACGCCGAAAACCTCTTCTGAAAAGCGTTTCGCCCCGTCGAGACCACCCGCCTCGATCTCCTTGGCGAAGAGCGGCACGAAGGCGGCGTTGAAGGCGCCCTCGGCAAAGAGACGGCGGAAGAGATTGGGGAAGCGGAAGGCCGCATAGAAGGCATCGGCCATCGGGCCGGTGCCGAGCGCGGCGGCCATCAGCGTCTCGCGCGCGAAGCCGAGCACGCGGCTGCCAAGCGTCGCGCCGCCCACCGTCGCGAATTTTTTCACCAGACTCATTGTTGTGCCTTGACCCTTTTCGGTGTGGCGGGAACCGGCGCGATCATGCCCGACGGCATGCGGTCGCGCAGCTCGTCCGCCTCGTCGGCCATCACGGCCTTCAGCCGGGCGACGATATTGGCCTGCCGGTTGTCGTTGGTGACCTTCTGGCCGACGAGGTCGGTGACGTAGAAGGTATCGATGACCTTCTCGCCGAAGGTGGTGATATGCGCCGAGGCGATGTCGAGCGAGAGATCGGAGAGCACGGCCGTGACCTCGGACAAGAGGCCCGGACGGTCGAGGCACTCGATCTCGATGACGGTGAACTTGTTCGACAGCGTGTTGGAGATCGTCACCGCCGGCGAGACGGTGAAGGTACGGCTGCGCTTGCGGCTTTTGGTGCGCGTCGCGATCACCTCGGGCAGGCGCTTGCGGCCCGACAGCACGTCCTCGATCATCCGCCCGATCGTGCCGCCGCGGCGCGTCTCGTCGGCGTCGTTGAGGAATTCGCGGTTGACGAGGATCGTGTCGAGCGCCCTTCCGTCCGACGTCGTGAAGATTTGCGCATCGACGATGTTGGCGCCGGCTGCCGCACAGGCGCCGGCAATGACCGTCAGCAGGCGCGGATGGTCGGGCGAGAGCACGGTGATTTCGGTGATGGCGTGGAAGGAATGCGTGCGCACCATGGTCGCCAGCGTGTGCCCCGCCTTGTCGGTCTCGCGGATGAAGGCCGCATGGCGCACCTGGTCCTCCAGCGACACCGTCAGCAGGTAGGGATCGTAGTGCAGCTTGGTATAGGTCTTGCGGTCCTTCTGGCTCCAGTCGACCGGCAGCGTATCCGACAGGATCTGTCGCGCCGCCTGGGCGCGCTCCTTGCGCGACAGCTCGGAGAAGCCGCCGGAGATCAGGAGTTCCGTTTCATAATAGAGGGTGCGCAGAAGCTGGCCCTTCCAGCCGTTCCACACGCCGGGACCGACGGCGCGGATGTCGCAGACGGTCAGCACCAAGAGCATCTTCAGCCGCTCCATCGACTGCACCTTCTCGGCGAAATCGACGATGGTCTTGCGGTCGTTGAGGTCGCGGGTCTGAGCGACCATCGACATGGTCAGATGTTCCTCGATCAGCCAGACGACCAGCTCCGTCTGTTTCGGCGTCAGGCCGAAGCGTGGGCAAAGCTTGCGGGCGACCTTGGCGCCGGCCTCCGAATGATCCTCCGGCCGGCCCTTGGCGACATCGTGCAGCAGCACGGCGACGTAGAGCGGAATCTTGTCCTCGATCGAGGGCATCACCTGATAGCTCAGCGGATGCGCCTCTTTCTCGCGGCCCTGGTCGATATTGGCGAGAACGCCGACAGACCGGATCAGGTGCTCGTCAACCGTATAGTGATGATACATGTTGAACTGCATCATCGCGACGATCTTGCCGAATTCCGGGATGAACCTGCCGAGCACCCCGGCCTCGTTCATGCGGCGCAGGAGAAGGGCGGGATCGCGCGGCGAGGTGAGGATCGACAGGAAGAGGCGGTTCGCCTCATCGTTTTCCCGCACCGCGCCGTTGATCAGCCCGAGCGAGCGCGTCACCAGCTTCAGAGCGTCCGGGTGGAATTCCAGGCCGTTGAGATCGGCGATATGGAAGAGCCTGATGATGTTGACCGGATCGCGCTTGAAGACATCGGGATCGGCGATCGTGATGCGGCCGCGATCCTCCAGAAAATCCAGCGTTCCCGCAATCTTGCGCGTGCGACGGGTGAAGCGGCTGATGACGGCGGTGATGCCGGGCGCCTCCTTGGCCTGCTGGTCCTCCAGCGTCGCGCAGAAGATGCGCGTGAGGTCGCCGACATCCTTCGCCACGAGGAAATAGTGCTTCATGAAGCGTTCGACAGCCGAGAGGCCGGGATGCGGCTGGTAGCCGAGGCATTCGGCAATCTCGCGCTGGATGTCGAAGGACAGCCGCTCTTCCGCCTTGCCCGTCAGAAAATGCATGTGGCAGCGCACGGCCCAGAGGAAATCGTCCGCCTTCTGGAAGAGCTTGTATTCCTGCCGCGAGAGCACCCCGAGCTTCACCAGTTCGGCCGGGTCCTTGATGTGGTAGAAATATTTGGCGATCCAGAACAGCGTGTGCAGGTCGCGCAGGCCGCCCTTGCCTTCCTTGACGTTCGGCTCGACGAGGTAACGCGTGTCGCCTGCCTTGCGGTGGCGCTCGTCGCGCTCGGCAAGTTTTGCCGCGATGAATTCCGGGCCGGTGCCGCGCACGATCTCGCGGTCGAAGCGCAGCGCCAGCTCCTCGAACAGCGAGGCCGAACCGCCGATATAGCGCGCTTCGAGGATCGCCGTGCGGATCGTCATATCGCCCTTCGAGAGCGTGATGCATTCTTCCAGATTGCGCGTGGCGTGGCCGACCTTGAAGCCGAGATCCCACAGAATGTAGAGCATGAACTCGATGGCCGGCTCGCTCCAGGCGGCGGGCTTGGCCGGCAGCAGGAAGAGCAGGTCGATATCCGAGCCGGGTGCGAGCGTGCCGCGGCCATAACCGCCGACGGCCGTCACCGTGATGCGGGTCGCAGGCGGCGCTTGGCCGGCGCTGAAGACGTGGTTCAGCGCGAAATCATGCAGCACCGAAATGAGCTGGTCCTGCAGCCAGGAAATGCGCGCGGCGCATTGCAGGCCGCTGCCATCCACGAAGAGCAGTTCGCGGGCGCGTTCGCGACCGGCGGCATTGACCTTCTTGAACTCCGCCAGAAGCGCGCCGCGCATGCGGTCGCGATACTCGGCATTGGTGCTGGCGATGAATTCGCATTTGGCGCGCAGCGCCGGCACGTCGAGAAGGCCGGACTCGGCCGGTGCCAAGAGCTTGTGTTCCATCAGATGCCGGCCTGCTTCCCGTCCAACGCCCGTTCGGTTCGCATGCCTATAGACCCTTTCGGCACGCGAGGACAATGATTCTAGCCGCTACCGATTGCCAAGTTCTTTCTTCAGCGCATAGAGCGCGTCCAACGCCTCGCGTGGCGTCATGTCGTCGGGATTGAGGTCCTTCACGAGCATCTCGACCTTCGACGGGCCGGCATCGCGCTTCGCCTCCTCGCGGCGCACCGCAACCTGGAACAGCGGCAGATCGTCGATGAGCTGGCTTGCCGGGTTCTTGCGGTCGGCATCCTCGAGCTTCGCAAGCACATCCTTCGCCCGCGCCACGACGGAGGCCGGCAGGCCCGCAAGGCGCGCGACCTGAATGCCGTAGGATCGGTCCGCCGCACCGGGGCCGACCTCGTGCAGGAAGATCACGTCGCCATCCCACTCCTTGACGCGCATCGTGGCATTGGAAAGGCGGCCGAGCTTTTCGGACAAAACCGTCAGCTCGTGGAAATGCGTGGCGAAGAGGCCGCGGCAGCGGTTGCCCTCATGCAGATGCTCGACGGAGGCCCAGGCGATGGAGAGACCGTCGAAGGTGGCGGTGCCGCGACCGATCTCGTCGAGGATGACGAGCGAGCGCTCGGTCGCCTGGTTGAGGATCGCCGCCGTCTCGACCATTTCCACCATGAAGGTCGATCGGCCGCGCGCCAGATCGTCGGACGCGCCGACGCGTGAGAAGAGACGGTCGACGATGCCGATATGGGCGCTTTCGGCCGGTACATAGGACCCCATCTGCGCCAGGATGGCGATGAGCGCGTTCTGGCGCAGGAAGGTCGACTTACCGCCCATGTTCGGGCCGGTGAGCAGCCAGATGGCGCCATGTCCCTTGCTGTCCGTCGGCGACAGGTCGCAGGAATTGGCGACGAAGGCGGCGGCGTTCTGGCGGCGCAGCGCCTGTTCGACGACCGGATGGCGGCCGCCGACAATGGCGAACATCGTCGAATTGTCGACCACCGGGCGGCAATAGGCCTGCTCTTCGGCGAGTGCTGCAAGACCGACCGAGACATCGACGACGCCGAGTGCGCGGGCGGCGGCCTTGATGGCTTCCGCCTCGGAAACGACGGCCTCGACCAGGCCATCAAAGGCGGCGAGCTCGATGGCGAGCGCACGGTCGGCGGCATTGGCGATCTTGGTTTCGAGTTCCGACAGCACCGTCGTCGTGAAGCGCATGGCGCCCGCCATGGTCTGGCGGTGGATGAACCGGGCCTTCGCCTCGTCGCCATCCGTGAGCGCCGAGGCATTGCCGGCGGAGACCTCGATGAAATAGCCGAGCACGTTGTTGTGCTTGATCTTCAGCGACTTGACGCCGGTCTCCTCGGCATATTGCAGCTGGAGGCCGGCGATGACTCGGCGGGACTGGTCGCGCAGCGCCCGAACCTCGTCCAGCTCCGCATCCGCCGCCGCGCGGATGAAGCCGCCGTCGCGCTTCAAAAGCGGCAGCTCGTCGGCCAGCATGAAGGACAGGCGGTGCGAGAGATCGATCGGCAGGGCGGCAATGGCCGTGCGGGCAGCGGCAAGTTCGCCATCGAGAGTTTCGACCGCCATCAGCGCCGCAATCTCGGCGGAAGCCGAAAGGCCCTGCAGGATCGCGCCAAGATCGCGCGGGCCGCCGCGGCCGAGCGCGATGCGCGACAAGGCACGCGGCATATCGGGCAGGCGCTTCAGCGCCCGGCGCAGGTCTTCGCTGAAGGAGGGGCGATCGGCCAGCGTCGAAATCGAATCGAGGCGGGCATTGATCGCCTCCGGATCGGTCAGCGGCGACATCAGGCGCTCGGCGAGCAACCGCGCGCCGCCGCTCGTGACGGTGCGGTCGATGGCCTTCAGGAGCGTGCCGCTGCGCTCGCCCGACTGCGTGCGCACCAGTTCGAGATTGGCGCGGGTCGCGGGATCGATGAACAGCGTCGAGGCCGAGCTTTCACGCTCCGGCCGGCCGAGCGGCGGGCGTTCGGCGATCTGGGTTTTCTCGACATAGGCGATAGCCGCGGAAGCCGCCGCGAACTCGGCGCGTGAAAAGCTGCCGAAACCATCAAGCGTCGAGACGCCGAAATAGCGGGCGATGCGGCCTTCCGCCGTCGCGCTGTCGAACAGCACCGACGGCTGGGGCACGGCAACACGTCCCAGCACATCGAGCACGGGGCGGAATTCCGGATCGTAGAACAGCGTATCCGGCACGATCAGCTCGCGCGGCTCGATACGCAGGATATCGGCGAGGAGCTGGCTTTGCGCGGTCTCCGACAGACGGAAGATGCCGGTGGAAATATCGATCCAGGCGAGCGCCATTGAGGGCTCAGCCCCGCCGCGGATGCGCGAGACGGTCATCAGATAGTTGGCATCCGAGGGCGACAGCAGCTTTTCCTCGGTCAGCGTGCCCGGCGTGACCAGACGCACGACATCGCGCCGCACGACCGACTTGGAGCCGCGCTTCTTCGCTTCGGCCGGGTCTTCGACCTGCTCGCAGACGGCGACACGGAAACCGACTGATATCAGCCGCTGGAGATAGTCGTCCGCCGCATGCACCGGCACGCCGCACATGGGAATGTCGAGACCCATATGCTGGCCGCGCTTGGTCAGCGTGATGCCGAGCGCCCGCGACGCGTCCACCGCGTCCTGGAAGAACAGCTCGTAGAAATCCCCCATGCGGTAGAACAGCATGCTGTCGGGATTGGCCGCCTTGATCTCGATATACTGCTCCATCATCGGCGTCGCCGAGGCGCGGCTTTCGTCGCTGGCAAGCTCTGATGTCGAGAGGATATCGTTCGGGCGCACGATCTGATCGTTCACGGAGATTCTGTTTCTTCTAAAACGAGGGGTCTGTTCTTCCCAAAAAAGAGGTGTCACCCTAGCCATGCGGCGATATAGAAAACAACAGCTGTCCGCAGCTATGGGCTTATCGCCCACAAGAGTGTGAAGGGGGGATTATGCCGGGAACCGACAAAACAGATCGCCAGAGGGCAACCGTCACGGACAAGGAAGCGCTGGATTTCCACGCCAACGGCCGTCCCGGCAAGCTCGAGATCACGCCGACCAAGCCGATGGCGACGCAGCGCGACCTGTCGCTCGCCTATTCGCCCGGCGTCGCCGTGCCCGTCAAGGCCATCGCCGAAGACCCGGCAACCGCCTATGACTACACGACGCGCGGCAACATGGTCGCCGTCATCTCGAACGGCACCGCCATTCTCGGTCTCGGCAATCTCGGCGCTCTCGCCTCCAAGCCGGTGATGGAAGGCAAGTCCGTCCTCTTCAAGCGCTTTGCCGACGTCGATTCCATCGACCTGGAAGTCGACACGGAAAATGTCGACGAGTTCATCAACTGCGTGCGCTATCTCGGCCCCTCCTTCGGCGGCATCAACCTCGAGGACATCAAGGCGCCCGACTGTTTCATCATCGAGCAGCGCCTGCGCGAACTGATGGACATCCCGGTCTTCCACGACGACCAGCACGGCACCGCCATCATCGCCGCCGCCGGCCTCATCAACGCGCTGGCACTGACCGGCCGCGATTTCAAGACGACCAAGCTTGTCTGCAATGGCGCGGGCGCCGCCGCTATCGCCTGTATCGAACTCATCAAGTCGATGGGCTTTGCACCCGACAACGTCATTCTCTGCGACACCAAGGGCGTCATCTACCAGGGCCGTGAAGACGGCATGAACCAGTGGAAGTCCGCCCACGCCGTCAAGACCGACCGCCGCTCGCTCGCCGAAGCCATGGTCGG
Source organism: Shinella sp. 20P9.1.1 (assembly GCF_057798995.1). NCBI lineage: Bacteria > Pseudomonadati > Pseudomonadota > Alphaproteobacteria > Hyphomicrobiales > Rhizobiaceae > Shinella > Shinella sp. 20P9.1.1. The sequence goes on along the minus strand of NZ_JBYOLC010000002.1, from coordinate 122,380 downwards.
CGCCGATGTCGTGTTCGGCCTCTCCGCCAAGGGCGCCTTCTCCGAAGAGATGATCCGCTCCATGGCGCCGCGCCCGATCATCTTCGCCATGGCCAATCCGGATCCGGAAATCACGCCGGAAGAGGTCGCCCGCATCCGTGACGACGCGATCGTCGCGACCGGCCGCTCGGACTATCCGAACCAGGTCAACAACGTGCTCGGCTTCCCCTACATTTTCCGCGGCGCGCTCGACGTTCGCGCCTCGACCATCAACGACGCGATGAAGATCGCCGCAGCCGAGGCCCTTGCCAAGCTCGCCAAGGAAGACGTGCCCGACGATGTCGCCGCCGCCTATCAGGGCGTGCGTCCACGCTTCGGCGCGCAGTACATCATCCCCGTGCCGTTCGATCCGCGTCTCATCTCGGCCATTCCGGTCGCCGTCGCCAAGGCGGCGATGGAGACGGGCGTCGCGCGCAAGGACATTACCGATCTCGACGCCTATGCCCGCGACCTGCGCGCCCGACGCGACCCGATCGCCTCGACGCTGCAGCAGATCTATGCCCGCGTGCGCCGCCAGCCCAAGCGCGTGGTCTTCGCCGAGGGCGAAGAAGAGCAGATGATGCGCGCCGCCATCTCCTATGTGAACGAGCAGCTCGGCACCGCCATCCTGCTCGGCCGCGAGGAGCATATGCGCGAGACGGCCGAACGCGCCGGCATCGACCTCGATCGTCCCGGCATCGAGCTGGTCAACGCGCGCATTTCCAAGCGCAACAATGTCTATATCGACTATCTCTACGCCCGCCTGCAGCGGAAGGGTTTCCTTTACCGCGATGCTCAGCGCCTGATCCACAACGACCGCAACCACTTCGCGGCCTGCATGGTGGCGCTCGGCGATGCCGACGGCATGGTGACGGGCCTGACGCGCAACTATTCGACTGCACTCGAAGACGTGCGCCGCTGCATCGATGCCAAGCCGGGCCACCGGGTCATCGGCGCGTCGCTGGCGCTCTGCCGCGGCCGTGCCGTTCTGGTCGCCGATACCGCCGTGCACGACATGCCGTCGTCGGAAGAACTGGCCGACATCGCGGAGGAAGCCGCCGGCCTCGCCCGCCGTCTCGGCTATGAGCCGCGCGTCGCGATGCTCGCCTACTCGACCTTCGGCCATCCCTCGGGCGAGCGTTCGGAGCGCGTGCGCGAAGCGGTCAAGATCCTCGACCGCCGCCGCGTCGATTTCGAATATGACGGCGAAATGGCGGCCGATGTGGCGCTCAATCCGCGCATCATGGAGCAGTATCCGTTCTGCCGCCTTTCCGGCCCCGGCAACGTGCTGGTCATGCCGGCCTTCCACTCGGCCTCGATCGCGACCAAGATGCTGCAGGAACTCGGCGGCGCCATGGTCATCGGCCCGCTGCTCGTCGGCCTCGACAAATCCGTGCAGATCGTCTCGATGGGCGCCAAGGACAGCGACATCGTCAACATGGCGACGCTCGCCGCCTACAATTCCGGCTGATCTTTCCGTCTTCCAGCCCAGCGTCTTCAAACCCTGCCGCAGCCGCGGCAGGGTTTGAACGTTTATGGCATATAAAACCGCCCGTCCCCGAGGTCGGGAACGGGCGGCAAATCAGACTGTGCTGACCTTCATAAAATGATTAGCTGGCGAAACGACCCGCGTCCGCCCCGTAGTAGTTGAGGTAGCGGCCGGAGATCTTGCCGATCGGCAGCACGATCAGCACATCCGTCGTGTTGAAACCGTGGTCGACGACGGCGCCCGTGCCGACAGTCGCGCCGAGGCGCAGATAGCCCTTGATGAGCGGCGGCATGGCGGAAAGCGCCTTGCGGGCATCGATACCTTCAGGCGGCACCAGATCCATGGTGCGGAAGAGTTCCGGGCGGGCCGACACGCTCCACTCGTCCTTCGCCTGCACATTGTGGTGCAGGAAGGAGAGCGCCAGCGCATGCTCTTCCGGCACGATGCCGTGGAAGGAGGCGCAGCCGAACATCACGTCAATGCCATGCTTCAGCGCATAGGCCCAGTTGCCCTGCCAGAGCAGCTCGACCGTGCGCTTGGTGCGGTAGGCCGGCAGCACGCAGGAGCGGCCGAGCTCCATGAAGCGCTTTTCCGGATGATGGGCGATCAGCGCATCGACATCGAATTCCGACTGCGAATAGAAGCCGCCGGAAACGGCCGCAACATCCTGGCGCAATAGGCGGTAGGTACCGACGATCTGCTCCTCGGCGTCGCCCTCGATGGAGGTGTCGAGCACCAGCAGGTGATCACAGACCATATCCCAGGCGTCGATGTCGCGCTTGCGGCGCACGGCGTCGGAGGACAGGCGGGCATTCATCTCCTCGGCGAACACGCGGTAGCGCACGGCCTGGGCGGCGTCGATCTCGGAGACCGAGCGGGCGATGCGGGTTTCCAGGTTGCCGATGCGGCCGAGCACGTCCGTTCCCGAACGTCCCGCGACCGGGGCGGCCTTCTGGGCGATCTCCACCGGAGCGATGGTCTGGGCAAGGTCGAGCGTCATGGCATTATACCCGTTGTCAGGAACTTCGTGGGGTTTAACCACGATTCTGCAACAAGATAATGACGCAAGTCCGGCTTGAGAAGATCAGACTGTCACAGAACGGCCGAGACGGGCGATTTCGGCAATCAGCCGCATCGGATCAGCGGGCTTTGCGAGCACGGCTTCAGCGCCGACGGCCAGCAGTTCCTCGGCCAGTCCGGCGCGGCTGTCGGCGGTGAGCACGATCACCGGCAGGCGGGCATTGCCATAGTCGCGCTGCACGATGCGGGCGATCATCTCCTTGCCGTCACCGCCGGGCATACCGAGGTCCGTGACAATGAGATCGGCCGCGAACGGCCCGGCATCGGTGGCGCCGGCAAGGGCGGAGACGAGGGCCGGATAATCCGGGACGTGGCGCACCTGATGACCCGCCCGCTCCAGCACCGAGCGCACCAGCATGGCATTCACCGGATCGTCTTCGGCAAGCAGGATGCGCGCACCGGTTACGGGTGCCGGCGTCGGATCGACCGCAAGCGGCAGGTCCTTCAGGATCGGCCTGTTATCGTTGATCGCATCGCGCACCTCGATGCCCTTCATGCGGCCACGCAGCACCTCGACCAGCGAGCGCTCGCGCAACGGCCGGATCAGCCAGGAATCGTAGCCCTCGCCATTGCCGATGGCGCGGCCGGTCCGCTCCTCCGGATTGACGAGATAGATGCGGCGCGCGCGGCTGTCTTTGATGACGTTGAGGTCGGCGAGCTCGCGGCGGAAGGCGCCGGCAAGCCTGTTGTCGACGATGATGTCGGTCAGCGCCGCCTTGCGGCCGGCAAGACCCTGCAAGAGATCGAAGGCTTCGTCGATGGAACTGGCGAGATGGCAGGTGCCGCCGAGCGCATCGATGGTGCGCACCAATGCCTTGGATGCCGGGCCGGCGGGAGCGAACAGGAAGACGAGGCTGCCCTTCAGCACGCCCTTGCGCGAGACACCGGGCATCTTCTTCGCATCGACGGGCATGCGGATGGTGAAGGTGGAGCCCTTGCCGGGCGTGCTTTCGAGCGTCAGCGCACCGCTGGCCTCGTTGAGGATGCGGGCCGAGATGGCAAGGCCAAGACCGGTGCCGCCGCTGCGCTGGGCCGCACTTCCGGTCTGCTCGAACTCCTCGAAAATACGCGCCTGTTCCTCGGCATTCATGCCGGGGCCGGTATCGGTGACGCGGATGACGACCGCACCGTGCTCCAGCGTGGTTTCCAGCGAAACGCCGCCGGTATGGGTGAATTTCACGGCATTGCCGACGACATTGTAGAGCACTTGGCGCAGGCGGGCCGCATCATAGGTCAGGAGGCCCGGCACATCGGGCGAAACGAACGAGCCGATCTCGATGCCCTTGTCATGGGCGCGGTGCGACAGCATTTCAACGACGCTTTCCAGCATCGGCCGCACCGGTTCTTCCGACGGGCGCAGCTGGAAGCGGCCCGCCTCGATGGTCGAGAAATCCAGCAGGTCGTCGACGAGCTGCACCAGCGCATGGCCGGACTGGCGGATGCCGGCCAGATAGTTCTTCTGCTCGGCCGTCAGGCGGGTCTGGCCGATCAGGTGCGACATGCCGAGAATGCCGGACAGAGGCGTACGGATTTCGTGGCTGACGGTGGCGAGCAGGCGCGACTTGGCGGCACTCGCCTCCTCGGCGCGCTGGCGGGCGCGTTCGCGCTCGCCTTCCGCACGGCGCTCTTCCGTCACATCGCGGGCGATGGAATGCACGACCAGATCGCCGGAGGCGGGATCGCGCACGGTGACGTCGTGCCAGGAATAGATGCGCTTTCCGGCGGGGCCGTTCACATCGACATCATAGCGATGGGCGATCGCCTGCGAGCGGAAGGAAAGACCGATGGCCTCGCAGGTCTTTCCTTCGATATCGGTGAGGCCGGTGAGGTCGGACAGCACGGCATTGGCACGAAGGATACGGCCGTCGAGCGCGCGCATCACGACGATGTCGCCGAGCACGTCATGAATGGCCGAAAGGATTTGCGAGGTCTCGCTGCGCTCCCAGGACTGGTCATGGTCCGTCTCGGCAGCGGCCGGGCGGCGGGTGCGATAAAGGAAAACGGCCCCCGCGATGCCGGAAAGGCCGAGTGCGATGGCAGCGATATAGAAGCCCGTCACCATGCCGGTCGCCAGAACGAGGGCCGCCGAAAGCAGGCCGACGCCGGCAATCACGCTGCGGATCGTCGCGTGGCTTTCCGGCTCCGGACGCGGCACGACGATATCGGCCTCGACGTCGAGGGAGACGGGCGCGTCCTCCGCGGAACGGGCGCGGGTGGAACGGCGCGGCGCTTCGGCAAATTCGGCCTGGAGCCGGTTCTGTAGCTTGACGGGTTCGCTCATAACGATCCGCTTATCACGCGGACCGTTCAAATCGGCTTCAGCAAGTCGTTAAAATCTTAGCGATCCCGGCGGCGCAGCAGAAGCAGCTCGTCGAGGATGACGAGGCCGGCGCCGATGGTGATGAAACTGTCGGCGAGATTGAAAACGGCAAACGACCAGGTCTCGGTGTAGAACAGCACATAGTCGATGACATAGCCGAACAGCGCGCGGTCGATCAGGTTGCCGAAGGCACCGGCGATGATGAAGGCATAGCCCGCATGCGCAAGGCCGCGCTGCTTCGGCGTCTGGCGCCAGAGCCAGATGACGAAGCCGACGACGAAGAGCCGGAGCGTTACGATGAACCAGCCCTCCATGCCCGACAGCATGGAAAAGGCGACGCCGTAATTGTAGGTGCGGTAGAGCGCCAGCATCGGCACGACATGCACCGCCTCCTGGAAGGGCAGCCACATCTCAACGGCAAACTTCACGGCCTGGTCAAGGAGAAGCGCGAGCAGGATGAAGACGACGACCGGCAGCGGCCGCGACATCAGGGGAATGCGGTCGTTCATGCGCGCGCATCCAGCGTCAGCAGATGGCGGCGCGCCTCGAAGAGCATGACGCCCGTGGCGATCGCGAGATTGAGCGAATCCGCTAGCCCCACCTGCGGGATGCGGGCGAGCGCATCGGCCTCGCGGGCGAGCTCTTCCGGCAGGCCGGACTGCTCGTTGCCCATCAGGAGCACGACGGGTTTCTTCTTGTAATCGATGGTGCGGTAATCGACGGCGCCGGCGAGATGGGTCGCGACGACGGAGACGCCCGCGCCCTTCTTCCATGAGAGGAAATCGGCCACGCTGGTCTTCACCAGTGGCACGGCGAAGACCGAGCCCATGGTGGCGCGCACGGTTTCCATCGAGAAGGGATCGGTGCTCTCGCCGACGAGAATGACGCCGCTGGCGCCCGCCGCATCGGCCGTTCGGATGATCGTGCCGAGATTGCCGGGGTCGCGCACGCGGTCGAGCGCCACATAGGTCTCGCCGTTTGTGGGCCTGAGATCGCGCAAGTTCGTCCAGCGCTGCGAAAAAATGCCGACGACCATCTGCGGATTGTCGCGCCGCGTGATCGAGGCGAGCACCTTCTCACTCACTTCCAGCACCAGACCGCCGCGCGCCACCGTCTTCGTCGCGCATTGCACGACCTGCGGCTTGTCATTGACGTTCTTGGCATAGACCAGCGTCCTGATCTCGAAGCCGAGTTCCAGCGCGTCGATGACGAGTTTCAGGCCCTCGGCCATGAAACTCCTCGTCTCGTCGCGGTCCTTCTTGTTGGCGAGCGCCTTGATATCCTTGACGATGGGGTTCGAAAGGCTCGTGACCTCCTTCACCTGACCGACACGGCGGCTCCCATGGTGTTCCTGGCTCATGCGCTGATCCATCGGCTGAAGAGGGAGGTGGAGAGCGCGCGGCCGGCTTCCTTGCCGTCCGTGCCGCTCTCGCGGATGACGAGCTCGCCTGATTCCACCGTGCCGCCGGCGCCGCGCATCGTCTCGCGCATCAATTCGTGGATGGAATAGAAGCTTGCGCGGATCGAATAGGCCGTCAGCACGAGACCGATCGCCTTGGGCGACAGGATCTCGCGGCAGATGTCGAGCATCAGCGGCAGGTGATCAAAGAGATGCCAGACCTCGCCGTTCGGTCCGCGGCCGAATTTCGGCGGGTCGGTGAGGATGATGTCATATTTGCTGCCGCGGCGCTCCTCGCGCTGGATGAATTTCATCGCATCCTCGCAGATCCAGCGGATCGGCAGCTTGTCCATGCGGCCCAAAGTCTGATTTTCGCGCGCCCAGCCGATGGCCTTCTTCGAGGCGTCGACATGGGTAACTTCCGCACCGGCGGAAGCCGCGACGAGCGAGGCGACACCGGTATAGCCGAAGAGGTTCAGCACCTTGACCGGACGGCCCGCCGTCTCGACCTTCTCCTTCATCCAGCTCCAGTGGGCGAGCTGTTCGGGGAAGACGCCGACATGGCGGAAGGCGGTGAAGCGGCCGTGGAAATCGACGCCGAGCAGCTGCATCGGCCAGGTCTCGCCAAGGGCGGTCCTGGGAAATTTCCAGCGGCCCATGCCGTCTTCGTCCGTATCGCCGGTGAAGAGTGCATCGGCCTTGTTCCAGATGCCGTCAGGCAGGCTGCGCTGCCAGAGCGCCTGGGCCTCGGGGCGAACGATGCGGTAGGGGCCGTATTGCTCCAGCTTCTCGCCGGCACCGCTGTCGATCAGACGGTACTGGTCGGAGCCGGCAGTCTCCAGGATGACGGGTAGGCGCTCGGCCGGCTTTGCGCCCTCGCGGCGCATCAGCGGACGGGCGGGCGCCTCCGGGGCCGGGCGCTGTTCTTTGTTCGGCGTGGCGGCTTTGGCGGCCGGGGCCTTTTGCGCACGCGCTTTGGCGGGCGCAAAACCCTTCACGGGCGCGGCGGGGCCGCTCTTCGGCCGGCGGGGTCTGTCCTTCACGATGGTCGTCCGTCGTCGGTTGGATGGGGTGCCGGCAGCGCCGGAAAACAAGCGGCTCCCATACCATCCCTCCCCCACTTGGCAAAGCGCTTTCCGATTGCGATAAATTGAACCTCTGAGGGAGGATCGATCATGGATATGACCGGTGAAGAACGTATTGCCGCTCCGCGCGACGCCGTCTGGGCAGCGCTGAACGACCCGGAGATCCTGAAAGCCTGTATTCCCGGCTGTCAGTCGCTCACCATGAAATCGCCGACCGAGCTGGAAGCGACCGTGAAGCTCAAGATCGGCCCTGTTTCGGCCAGCTTCAGCGGCGAAGTGACGCTTTCCAACCTCAACCCGCCCGAGAGCTACACGATTTCAGGCGAGGGCAAGGGCGGCATTGCCGGTTTTGCCAAGGGCGGCGCGGATGTGCGGCTCACCGAAGATGGTGACGGCACGATCCTCGCCTATGACGTGAAGGCGCAGATCGGCGGCAAGCTCGCCCAGCTCGGCTCGCGCCTCATCGATTCCTCGTCGAAGAAACTCGCCACCCAGTTTTTCGCCGATTTTGGCGCGCGGCTGAACGGCGCGCCCTGACCTATTTCGCGGGGAGTACGGCCTGCGAGGCGATCGCCTCGGCGCGGGTGCGGTGCTTTTCGGCCTCCGTGTGCCACTTCATGGCCTCGACCGCCTCGACGCGGGCGCGCTTGCGGTGCTTGCCCTGGGCAAACCAGGTGGCCAGCGAACCGACGACGAGGCCGAAGATTACGGCGAGGAAGAGATAGACGAAGAAGGGCGCGGTCACCGACAGCACGCTGTCTTCCGGCCGGAAGGGATTGAGCGCCAGAGTCACGGCCTGACGGTTCGCCACCGACAGCACGATCAGCACGATGGCGATCGGCAGAAGCACGAGGACGTTGACTATTCTCTTGATCATGGCGTCACCTGTCTGGCGCGAAGCCCTCAGTCGTCCTGGTCTGCCTGACCCGGATTGAGGCGCTCGCGCAGTTCCTTACCGGTCTTGAAGAAGGGAACCCACTTCTCCTCGACGAAGACCGCATCGCCCGTGCGCGGGTTGCGGCCGGAGCGCGATGGGCGGTTCTTGACGGAGAAGGCGCCGAAGCCGCGCAGCTCGACGCGGTTTCCACCCGCCAGCGCATCGGTGATCTCGTCGAGCACCGCGTTGACGATGTTCTCGACATCGCGGTGATAGAGGTGGGGATTGCGCGCGGCGACAATCTGAACCAGTTCCGACTTGATCACTGTATCCCCCTCAAAAATTCTTGTTTTTCAATCATGATCAACCTGCCAAACCGAGACCAGACCGTCAAGAAACAACTTTTCGCCAGTCAGCTTTTCGATCGTCGGTTGAAGATCGAGCGGCAGGCCGAGGATGGAGCGCGCAAATTCGTGAATGCTGCCGGACAGGAAGGGGAAACCGGACCGGCTCGGCGCGTCGTAATCGACGAAGGGAAGGTCGGCGGCTACCTTGCGTCCGTCGAGATAGGCGCGGATCGCCTCCGGCCCGCCGAGCGTGTCGACCAGCTTGTTCTTCAGCGCCTGCCGGCCGGTGAAGATGCTGCCGTCAGCCAGCCGCACCACCTCTGCGCGCGGCAGCTTGCGGCGTTCGGCGACGAGATCGACGAACCAGTCGTAGCTGTCCATCACCATGGCGCGGATCATCGCCTTGGCATCCTCGCTTGCGGGATGGAAGGGCGAGGGCTCGGCCTTCAGCGGCGCGGACTTGATCTCTTCGAGGGACACCCCGATCTTGTCCATCAGGTCCTTCATCTGCGGATACTGGAAGAGCACGCCGATCGAACCGGTGATCGAGCTTTCACCGGCAATGATCGTGTCGCCGGCCGTCGCGATCATGTAGCCGGCCGAAGCGGCGAGCGTGCGCACATCGGAGACGACAGGCTTCTTTTCCGCCACCTTGCGCAGCGCCTTGTAGATGACCTCGCCGCCATAGGTCGTGCCGCCGGGCGAGGAGATCGTCACGACGAGCGCCTTCACGCGGTCGTTCCTGGCGATGCCGTCGAGCCGTTCGAGAAGCTCGGCATCGTCCTGGATGATGCCGGAAATCTTGACGCGGGCGATGTGATCGACCGCGCCCGTATCTTTCCGGCCCCAGCTTGCGGCAATGAAGATGCCGGCAAGCGCTATGACAACAGCCGCGATGCGCCAGAAGGTCAGCTTTCGGCGCAATTGCCTGCGGTCGGCGATGGTGGCGTGATCCATTCCCTGTCCTCAATATGCTGGCTTGATGTCAGCTGGGCCGCGAAACGTGGCTTGCCGAAAGCCCTATCGATATGGCATTCCCGGCGCAAATGGCAATTCGTCGCTGAAGTTTCTTGCACATCCATTGTTTGTTCAGGAATAATCGCCATATGGGCCCCGTTATGCATTGGGCCCGTCGCTTCCGCGAGTGAAGGCCGGACGGCTCGAACCAAGCAGGCAGAATGCTCAACAGCGTGGCAGAGGCACCGACAGGTGCACCGGGCATGAATGTTTCCGCCGAGGCGTATCGTCTCGCCAAGCGGCATTCTTCGCGCGTGCGCTTGCTGAAGGTGGCCCTGCCGGTCGCAGCCCTCGTCATCGGCGCCATCTTCGTCGCCGTCTCGATCGTGCGCACTTGGATTCCCGCCGACCTGCAAGTCGAAAGCGCCTCCATCGAGGACGGCAAGATCGTCATGCTCAATCCGGCCATCTCGGGCCGCAACGATGCGGGCATCAGCTATTCCATGAAGGCCGAACGGGCGCTGCAGGACATGAAGCAGCCCGACGTCATCACGCTCGAGAACATCAAGGCGAAAATGCCGGTCAACGAGACGACGGTTGCCGAAGTGGTGGCCGCAACCGGCATCTACGACCGCGGCAAAAACCTGCTCGACATGGTCGCGCCCTTCACCATCAATCTCAACACCGGTCTCGAAGCCGCCTTCCGCTCCGCCCATCTCGATATCAACGGCGGCAGCATGCAGACGACCGAGCCGGTTTCCATTCGTTCGCCGGAAGCATCCATTGTTGCGCAGTCGCTGCGAATGACGGATAAAGGCCGGACCGTCGTCTTTGAAGGCAAGGTCGTCGTAGACGTCGATCCCGCCGCCATCCGCAACCGAGAAAAGTAAGAGCGCCATGTTCGCCAGCCTCTCCGCCCCTCTTCGGGCAGCCAGCCTTTTCGTTCTTGCCGCCGGCCTCGCGCTCGTCTCGGTTCCTGCCGGTGCGCAGCAGACCACGAGCCGCATGAAAGGCATGCAGCTTTCGAACGATCAGCCGATCCAGATCCAGAGCGACAAGCTCGAGATTCAGGACCAGCAGAACAAGGCGGAATTCACCGGCAATGTGAAGGTCGTGCAGGGCACGACGACGCTGCAGGCCGGCAAGATGATCGTCTTCTACAAGTCGGGCGGCGGCTCAGTGGCCAGCGGCGATGCGGACATCGAAAAGATCGACGTGTCCGGCAAGGTCTACCTCAAGTCCGGCACGCAGGAAGCGACCGCTGATACCGGCACCTTCAACCTCGTCAACGAGACGCTGCTCCTGAAGGGCGACAAGGTGGTGCTGTCGGAAGGCAAGAACGTCTTCGTCGGCTGCCAGCTTGCCGTGACCATGCGCACCGGCGAGGCCAAGCTCGACGCCTGCGGCGGCCGCGTCATGATCCAGCTCGACCCGAAGTCGCGCAAGACGACGAACTGATAGCCATCCCGTGTCTTTGCCCCTCCTCTCCCGGCTGACGCGCCGCCCGAAAAAGGCCGCGCAGGACGCCCACCACACCGCTGATCTCTCGCGCTACGAGGGAACGCTCATCGCGCGCGGCCTGACCAAGACCTATCGCGACCGCCGCGTCGTCAACGGCGTGTCGCTCGTGGTGCGCCGGGGCGAGGCCGTCGGCCTGCTCGGCCCGAACGGTGCCGGCAAGACGACCTGTTTCTACATGATCACCGGCCTGGTGCCCGTCGACGAGGGCTCGATCGAGATCAACGGAAATGACGTGACGACGATGCCGATGTACCGTCGCGCCCGTCTCGGCGTCGGTTACCTGCCGCAGGAAGCCTCGATCTTCCGCGGCCTGACGGTCGAGGACAACATCCGCGCCGTGCTGGAAGTGCACGACAAGGACAAGGCGCGGCGCGAGCAAAAGCTCGACAGCCTGCTGGCCGAATTCTCGATCTCGCATCTGCGCAAATCCGCCGCCATCGCGCTTTCGGGCGGCGAGCGCCGCCGTCTCGAAATCGCCCGTGCGCTGGCGACAGACCCGACCTTCATGCTGCTCGACGAACCCTTTGCCGGCGTCGATCCGATCTCGGTCGCCGATATCCAGGCGTTGGTGCGCCATCTCACCTCGCGCGGCATCGGCGTGCTGATCACCGACCACAATGTGCGCGAAACGCTCGGCCTGATCGACCGCGCCTATATCATCCATGCCGGCGAAGTGCTGACGCATGGCAGGGCGAACGACATCGTCAGCAATGCCGATGTGCGCCGCCTCTATCTCGGCGACAATTTCAGCCTCTGAGGCCGATCTTCACCATCCGCGCAGCCGGCGCTTGACCAAACCTCTCAAAAAAGCAATTTTTGGGCCAGTTGGATTTCAGCCGCCGGCCGTGATGGTTTTGCGCGGACTTTTCCAGGAGTAGCGCGTCCGCATGGCCCTCGCCGCAAGCCTTTTTCTGCGCCAAAGCCAGTCGCTGGTGATGACACCGCAGCTGATGCAGTCGATTCAGCTGCTCCAGATGACGCATGTCGAGCTTACCCAGTTCATCGAGCAGGAACTCGAGAAAAACCCGCTGCTCGAGATCGCCTCAAGCGAGGACGGCGTGCGCGAGCGCGGCGCCGACGATTATTCCGGCGGCAGCGACGAGCATCCTCATGCCGAAAACCTAGGCAGCGACGAAGGCTTCCAGCCTGATCTCTATGACAGCGCCACGGCGGGAGGCGCCGACAGCGCGCCGGAGGCCTTCGACGGTGGCCTCGACAATGTCTTCCCCGACGATGCCGGCCCGCGCGGTGCGGATGCGCCGGAACTGCTCGGCCAGTGGAAATCCATGCCCGGCGGCGGCGAGGATGGGGAGGCCTACGACCTCGACGACTTCGTGGCGAGCCGCAAGACGCTCGCCGACGTGCTCAACGAGCAGATCCCCTTCGTGCTCCCCGCCCCGATCGACCGGCTGATCGCCCAGCATCTCGTCGACCAGCTCGACGAGGCCGGCTACCTCCAGGGCAGCACCGCCGAGACGGCGCTGAGGCTCGGCAAGCCCGTCACCGAGATCGAGCGCGTGCTGGCCCGCCTGCAGGAACTCGACCCGCCCGGCGTCTTCGCCCGCTCGCTCAGCGAATGCCTGGCCATCCAGCTCAAGGCGCGCGACCGGCTGGACCCGGCCATGGCCATGCTCATCGACAATCTCGAACTGCTCGCCCGGCGCGATTTCGCCACACTGAAGAAGCTCTGCGGCGTCGGCGAGGAGGATCTGCTCGATATGCTCGCGGAAATCCGCAAGCTCGACCCCAAGCCCGGCACGCGCTACGAGACGAGCGCTTCGGAAGCTGTGACGCCCGACATCGTGGTACGCGCGGCGCCCGACGGCAGCTGGCAGGTGGAGCTCAATCCCGACACGCTGCCGCGCGTCCTGGTCAATCGCGACTACCATGCCAGCGTCTCGCGCCACACGGGCCGCAACAGCCAGGATTACACATTCCTCAACGAATGCCTGCAAACAGCCAACTGGCTGACGCGCAGCCTCGACCAGCGCGCCCGCACCATCATGAAGGTGGCGAGCGAGATCGTGCGCCAGCAGGATGCTTTCCTGATGCATGGCGTCGATCACCTGCGGCCGCTGAACCTGAAAACGGTCGCTGAGGCGATCAAGATGCATGAATCGACGGTGAGCCGCGTCACCTCGAACAAATACATGCTGACGCCGCGCGGCCTGTTCGAACTCAAATATTTTTTCACCGTCTCGATCGGCTCGGCGGAGGGGGGTGATTCTCATTCCGCCGAGAGTGTGCGCCACCGCATCCGCACAATGATCACGCAGGAATTACCGGACGCCGTCCTTTCAGACGACGACATCGTCGATATCCTTCGCAAGGGCGGTGTGGAGCTTGCCCGCCGCACGGTCGCAAAATATCGCGAGGCGATGAACATTCCCTCCTCCGTGCAGCGCCGGCGGGAAAAGCGGGCGCTCGCCAGGGCCGCCGCCTCCTGACGAAAACGCTGGAAAACCGGCACTTCCGGTTGACGGACGTTAACAATGGCTGAATCCGCCAATTGACTTCGCAAACGGGAAGGGCTAATGCGCGCCCCAATTCCGAAGGGAAGAAATACCGGACTTCCAAACATATCCCCGGTTTTCTCTAGCGTGCGGTGCAGCAAACAGCGCATGCGTGAAAAGCTTGGAACACAGATGAGGTTGGAATAGACTGGTGCGCGCAAATCATGAAAGAGAGGTAGCCTCCATGAGTGTGCGTGTGTCCGGTAAACATATGGAAATCGGTGACAGCTTCCGCCAACGCATTGAAGAGCAGGTGGAAGAGGCCGTAACCAAATATTTTGACGGAGGATATTCGAGCCAGGTCACCGTGGAAAAAGCGGGATCGCGGTATAGTGCCGACTGCAAGGTCCATCTCGATACAGGGATGGCGTTGCAAGCCAATGGCGAAGCAAACGATCCCCTCGTGGCCTTTCAATCGGCCTCGGAACGGATCGAGAAGCGCCTGCGTCGGTACAAGCGCAAACTCAAGGCCCACCACAATGGCAACGGTCACGACGCCTTTGCAGAAGTGGCCTACACGGTGATGGATTCGGTCCCCGACGAAGACGACGAGCTTCCCGAGGACTATGCACCGACCATCGTTGCGGAAAGCACGAAGAAACTGCGGACCATGTCCGTCGCAGGCGCCGTCATGGCGCTCGACATGACGGACGATCCGGTTCTTCTGTTCCGCAGCGCCGGGTCGGAGCAGCTCAATATCGTCTACCGACGCAACGACGGCAATATTGGCTGGATTGATGCAGCCAATATCAAAAGCTGAGTGATGGAAGCGTGGTGCCGGGACGGGCACCACGCTTCTTCAACCCTTCACCCAGCGCACGAGGACAAAAGCATGGCATTGGCAGGTCTACTGCAGCAGAGTGCGATTATTCCGGCGATGAAGGCCAATTCCAAGAAGCAGCTGCTTCAGGAGCTGGCGGTAAAAGCGGCAAAGATCACCGGGATTCCGGAACGCGAGATCTTCGACGTCATCCTTCAGCGCGAGCGGCTCGGTTCGACCGGCGTGGGCAATGGCATCGCCATCCCGCACGGCAAGCTGAAAGAGCTTTCGCAGATCACCGGCCTCTTCGCGAGGCTTGAAACCCCCGTGGACTTCGAGGCCCTGGACGACCAGCCGGTCGACCTCGTCTTCCTGCTGCTTGCGCCCGAGGGTGCTGGCGCCGACCACCTGAAGGCCCTTTCGCGCATCGCCCGCGTGCTGCGCGATCCGGCCATGGTAGCAAAGCTGCGCGCTTCCGACAGCGAAAGCGCGATCTATGCCTGCCTCAGTGAAGAACACGCGTCGAACGCGGCCTGAGGCTTTCGAATTCGCATGAAAAAACCGGCGGTTTTGCGACCGCCGGTTTTTCTGTGTTCGTAAAAGCCTTCGATCAGGCCTGGGTGGCGCCCGCCTCGCCGGCCGCTGCCTTCGGGCCGCCCTTGGCGACGCCGACCATCGCCGGGCGCAGCACGCGCTCGCCGATGACATAGCCGTCCTGTACGACCTGAACCACGGTGTTGTTGGGAACCTCGGCGTTCGGCACTTCGAACATCGCCTGGTGGAAATTCGGGTCGAATTTCTCACCGATGGGCTCGAGCTTGCGTACGCCGTGGCGTTCGAGGGCCGCGAGCATCGAGCGCTCGGTCATCTCGACGCCCTCGGCCAACGTCTTGACGCTCTCGTCGTTTGCCAGCGCGTCGGCCGGGATCGCATCGAGCGCGCGGCGCAGGTTGTCAGAGACGGCCAGCATGTCGCGGGCGAAACCGGCAACGGAATAGGATTTTGCATCCTTCACGTCGCGCTCGGTGCGGCGGCGCAGGTTGTCCATCTCGGCGGCAAGGCGCAGGTACCTGTCGCGCAGGTCCGAATTTTCCGCGCGCAGCACGTCGAGCGGATCCGGCTCGGACGGGGTGTCGGCCTCGACGGCGGCGTCTGCCGCTGCATCCGCAGCCAGACTGATATCCACCACGTCGTCAGGTCCGTGTTTCTTGCTCTCGTCGGTCATGACGTACTCCGAATTGCATGTGTCCTGAGGTTGGGCCCGATATCGAGCTTTGAGCCCGAAAAATCAAGGGTGGATGGGCAATTCAACGCGAAAGCCGCGACATCAGCTGCGCCGTATAGTCCACCATCGGCACGATCCGCGAATAGTTGAGCCTCGTGGGGCCGATGACGCCGACGGCACCGACGATCTTCTCGTCGCTGTCGCGATAGGGTGCGACGATGAGCGAGGAGCCGGACAGCGAGAACAGCTTGTTCTCCGAGCCGATGAAGATGCGCACGCCCGGCCCGGTTTCCGCAAGGTTCAGGAGCTCGATCAGGCCGTCCTTGCGTTCAAGATCGTCGAACAGCATACGCAGGCGGTCGATATCGTCGGCGCCCGCAAGGCCTTCGAGCAGGTTCGCCCGGCCGCGCACGATGAGCCGCGTCGGCTTGCCCGCCTCGAAGCCGCCGGACCAGACGGCAAGTCCACGCTCGACGAGATCCTGCGACAGCTTGTCCAGCTCGCCGCTGATCTCGCCGCGCAGGCGCTCCAGCTGCGAGCGCGCCTCGACCAGCGTGTTGCCGGCAAGATGGGCATTGAGGAAATTCGCGGCCTCTGTGAGCTGCGAGCCCGTCACGCCGGCCGGCAGCTCGATGATACGGTTTTCCACCTGGTCGTGATCGCCGACGAGCACGACCAGCGCTTTGGTCGGCTCCAGCCGGATGAACTCGACATGTTTCAAGACCGCGTCGTTCTTCGTGGTGATGACGAGGCCGGCGCCACGCGACATGCCTGATAGCGCCTGGCTCGCCTCGTTCATCATGGTCTCGACGGCCGTATGCTTCTGGCCGTGCGGACGCACATGCCGCTCGATCGAGGCGCGGTCCTCCGCCGAGATGTTGCCGATCTGCATGAAGGCATCGACGAAGAAGCGGAGCCCCAGCTGCGTCGGCAGGCGGCCGGCGCTGATATGCGGCGAATAGATGAGGCCCAACTCCTCCAGATCGCTCATCACATTGCGCACGGAGGCAGGCGACAGCGACATGGGCAGGATGCGCGACAGGTTACGCGAGCCGAGCGGCTCGCCGCTTTCCAGATAGCTTTCCACGATACGACGGAAGATTTCGCCCGACCGCTCGTCGAGCGCCGACTGAATGTCCGGACCGGGGGATCGCAAAACCATCTTTCGCCAACAACCTTGTTACTCAGGGGAATATAGTGATTTAGGCGATCATCGCAAAACGGATTTTCGCGGCGCAGCATCGCCAAGAAATCGCCTGGCTTTCCGCCGCGCCATTCCCTCATCCGGCGAACTGGTCTAAAGCACCTTCCAATATATCATGAGACAGGAGTTCGTCATGCGGCCGTCCGGCAGAAAAACCGATCAGATGCGCAAGGTTTCCTTCGAGCGCAACGTTTCCAAACATGCCGAGGGATCCTGTCTCGTCAAGTTCGGCGATACGCATGTGCTGGTCACGGCAAGCCTGGAAGACAAGACGCCGCCGTGGCTGCGCAACAGCGGCAAGGGCTGGGTGACGGCCGAATACGGCATGCTGCCGCGCGCCACCGGCGACCGCATGAGGCGCGAAGCCGCCACCGGCAAGCAGGGCGGTCGCACGCAGGAAATTCAGCGCCTGATCGGCCGGTCGCTCCGCGCCATCGTCGATCTCGAAGCACTCGGCGAACGCCAGATCACCATCGACTGCGACGTCATCCAGGCCGATGGCGGAACCCGCACGGCCTCGATCACCGGCGCCTTCATCGCCCTGCACGACTGCCTGAAGTGGATGGAAGCGCGCAACATGATCAAGACCGAAAAGGTCCTGAAGGATCATGTCGCCGCGATCTCTTGCGGCATCTTCGCCAGCCAGTCGGTGATCGACCTCGACTATCTCGAGGATTCTGCCGCCGAGACCGACGCCAATTTCGTCATGACCGGCTCGGGCGGCATCGTCGAAATCCAGGGCACCGCCGAAGGCAAGCCGTTCTCCGAGGAGGAATTCTCCAGCCTGATGACGCTTGCCCGCAACGGCATTGCCGAACTCGTCACCCTGCAGAAGCAGGCGATCGCCGGATAAGGCCCGACCATGACCGCCGCGATCGAAGGCATTCTCGAAACAGCGCTCTATGCTGACGACCTCGACGCGGCGGAAGCCTTCTATGGCGGCATATTGGGGCTTGAAAAGATCACCCGGCAGGCCGACCGCCACGTCTTCTTCCGCTGCGGCCCGGGCGTTCTCCTGATCTTCAACCCGAAGGAGACCGTCCAGCCGCCACCACCGCACGCCTTCCCCGTGCCGGTGCACGGGGCGACGGGTGCCGGCCACGCCTGTTTCCGTGTTCCAGGCTCAGCGCTTGATTTCTGGGCAAAAAAGCTCATAGAAGCCGGCATCACCATCGAAGCGGACTTTTGCTGGCCGAACGGCGCCCGCTCCATCTATTTCCGCGACCCCGCCGGCAACAGCCTCGAATGTGCCGAGCCGGGTCTCTGGAACATCGCCTAGGAACCCTTATGCGCAAGCTCGACACCAAGACGATCGTCGTCGCCAGCCACAATGCGGGAAAAATCCGCGAGATCGAGGACCTGATCGGCCCCTTGGGCTTTTCCGCCAAATCCGCCGCCGAACTGAAATTCGACGAGCCGGATGAAACCGGCACGACCTTCGAGGAAAATGCCGCCATCAAGGCGCTCGCCTCCGCCAAAGCCTCCGGCCTGCCCGCCCTTTCGGACGATTCCGGCCTCGTGATCGACGCGCTCGACGGCGCGCCGGGCGTTTACACCGCCAATTGGGCGGAAAAGGCAGATGGCACGCGCGATTTCGCCATGGCCATGGAGAAGGTCGAGAAGGCGCTTTCCGACAAGGGCGCGACCGAGGCGAAGGACCGCACCGCGCGCTTCGTTTCCGTGCTCTGCCTCGCCTGGCCCGATGGTCACACCGAACTCTTCCGTGGCGAGGTCGAAGGCACCGTCGTCTGGCCGCCGCGCGGCGAGAAGGGTTTCGGCTATGACCCGGTGTTCCAGCCCGAGGGTTACGCGACGACCTTTGGCGAGATGAGCGCGGAGGAAAAACACGGCTGGAAGCCCGGCGATGCCACGGCGCTGTCGCACCGGGCGCGCGCCTTCAAGATCTTCGTCGAAACCTGCCTGAAGGCTTGAGCGATCCATGACGGCAGTGCCCTTCGACATGCGGCCGAGTTCGGCAGCGGATCTCTCCGATCCCGGCTTCGGCATCTATGTGCACTGGCCGTTCTGTGCCGCCAAATGCCCCTATTGCGACTTCAACAGCCATGTGCGCCACCAGCCGGTCGACCAGCCGCGCTTCGTGCAGGCCTTCCTGAAGGAAATGGCGACGATGCGCCGGCTCACCGGTTCGCGCACCGTCACCAGCATCTTCATGGGCGGCGGCACGCCATCGCTGATGGCGCCGGAGACGGTGGATGCGATCCTGAACGGCATCGCCCGTCACTGGCATGTGCCCGATGGTATCGAGATCACCATGGAGGCCAACCCCTCCAGCGTGGAGGCCGAGCGCTTCCGCGGCTACCGGGCGGCCGGCGTCAACCGCGTCTCGCTCGGCGTTCAGGCGCTGAACGACCGGGACCTGAAATTCCTCGGGCGGCTGCATGACGTTGCCGATGCGCTGAAAGCCATCCGCCTGGCACGCGACATCTTCCCGCGCATGTCCTTCGACCTCATCTATGCCCGCCCCAACCAGACCGTGGAGGAATGGGACCGCGAGCTGAGGGAGGCCGTCTCCTACGCCGTCGACCATCTCTCGCTCTACCAGCTCACCATCGAGGAGGGCACGCCCTTCTACGGCCTGCACAAGGCCGGCAAGCTGATCGTGCCGGACGGCGAGCAATCCGCCGTGCTCTACGAAGCGACGCAGGAGATCACCGAGCGCGAGGGCATGCCGGCCTACGAGGTCTCCAATCATGCCCGTCCCGGCTCCGAGAGCCGCCACAACCTCACCTACTGGCGTTACGGCGACTATGTCGGCATCGGCCCCGGCGCGCATGGCCGGTTGACGACCGGCGGCGCGAAGATCGCGACCGCGACGGAGCGCAAGCCGGAGGGCTGGCTGAGCCTCGTCGAGGCCGAGGGCCACGGCATGGTCGACCAGGAGCTGCTGGAGCGCGAGGCGCAGGCCGACGAGTTGCTGCTGATGGGCCTGCGCCTCAAGGAAGGCATCGATCTCGTGCGCTGGCAGGCCCTGTCCGGCCGCGAGCCGGACCCGGATCGCGAACAGTTCCTCATCGAGCACGGCTTCATCGAGCGCCTCGGCAATTCCCGCCTGCGCTGTACGCCGGCGGGCATGCTGATCCTCGATGCCGTGGTGGCCGACCTCGCCTGTTAGGCGTCTGCCGACCGGCGCTTGTCCGCAAACATCTTGAACACCCGCCCGTCGATGGCTGCAAGGCCGACGGCGATCAGCGCCATGCCGGCAAAATGCTTGGGCGCCAACACCTCACCGAGCACTAGCGCGCCGAGCAGGATGGCGCTGACGGGGATGAGGAAGGTCACCAGCATCAGGTTCGTCGCCCCCGCCGTCGCAAGGATGCGAAAGAAAATGACATAGGCGAGGGCTGTGGCGAGCACGGCAAGACCGAACAGCGCCAACCAGGCCTCGTGCGAGGGCATGGCCAGCGTCCAGGGACGATCGACGACCAGCGCCACGGGCAGCATGATCAGCGCGGAGGCCGTCACCTGCCCTGCGGCCGGCAGCAGCGGCGGCAGGCCCATGCGGCGGAAACGGCCCCAGATACCGGCAAAGGCATAGGACACGGCAGCCCCCAGTACGGCCAGCTGCGCCAGCACATTCGTGCCGAGATCCGACAGTACCGAAGGGCCGATCATCAGCGCCACGCCGGCAAAGCCGACGAGCACGCCCACCAGCCGGCCGCCCGTCATCTTCTCATCCTCGGTCAGCACATGGGCAACGATGACGGCGAAGAGCGGCGTCGTGGCATTGAGGATCGAGGCGAGGCCGCTGGCAATATGCGTCTGGCCCCAGACGATCAGCGAGAAGGGGATGACATTGTTCAGCACGCCCATACCGAGAAAGGCGAGCCAGACCTCGCGGCTGCGCGGAACGGCGTGGCCGGACAGGCGCACGATGGTCCAGAGCGCGATTGCCGCCAACGCCACGCGGGCGGCGACGATGGTGAGCGGCGGCAGCTCGCGCACGAGAATGCCGTTGAACAGGAAAGAGCCGCCCCAGAGCGCGGAAAGCGCAATGAGCAGGCCCCATTCGATCGTCGTCATGGGACGGTTTGACATGATGGTATCCTCAGAGATTTTTTCTAAACCGGATGAAAGGGCCGGATGTGAAGCACCGGAATTTGCGCTATCATTCCGGTAATTTCCGCCTGAGACAAACGATCATATTTCCCGATATCAGCGAGGAAAACTAAATCATGAACGGTCGCCTCCCCTCCCTGTCCGGCCTGCGCGCCTTCGAGGCGACGGCCCGCCACCTCTCCGTCACACTTGCCGCCGACGAGCTTTCGGTCACGCCCGGCGCCGTCAGCCTACAAATCCGTGACCTGGAAGAGGCGCTCGGCGTTCGGCTCTTCGAGCGCAAGCCGCGCCGGCTTCTCCTGACGGACGATGGCGAAGGCTACTTCAAGGCCATGCGCTCGGCCTTCCGGCTGATGCGCGAGGCGACGGAGGAACTGCTGATCCGCGCACGCTCGCCGTCCACGCTGCTGATCAGCTGCACGCCGACCTTCGCCGCGCAATGGCTGGTGCCGCGCCTGCCGAAATTCGAGGAGCGCCTGCCGGGCGCCGATATCCGCATCAGCGCCTCCAACCGGCTCGTCGATTTCGCCCGCGACGGCGTCGATATCGCGATCCGCCACGGTTTCGGCCGCTATGAGGGCTTGGTGAGCGAAAGGCTGCTGGACGACGATCTTGTGCCCGTCATCGCCCCTTCCCTGCGCGAGCGGATACCGCTCGTCGAGCCTAGCGACCTCGGCAAGCATGTGCTGATCCACGATGTGCACCGGCAGGACTGGCGGCTCTGGCTGGAATCCAACGGCATCACCGAGATCGACGCCCAGCGCGGTCCCGTCTTCACCGATAGCAACGGCGCGATCGAAGCGGCGAAGGCGGGCGATGGCGTGGTGCTGGTGCGGCTCTCGCTGGTGGCGCGGGAAATCCAGGAACGGCGGCTGGTTGCGCCCTTCTCGAGAGGGGTCGCGACAGGGCTCGCCTACTACATCGTCTATCCGCCCGGCGCGCTGGATCGCCCGGCCGTCGCCAGCCTCCGGCAATGGCTGACGGAAGAGGCCCGTGCGGTGCGCGGCAGCTAATCCGGAAAATCTTCCATCTGCTCTTTGTAAATCTCGAACCCTGCCCGCCTGTAGGTCACCTGCGCCTTCGGGTGGTCGTTGGTATCGGTATGCAGCCAGATCCGCCGCGTCCCCTCACGCCAGACGGCCCGCAGCGCCGTGTCGAGCAGCCAGGGGCCGATGCGCCGGCCATAGGCGGCCGGGATGAGACCGAAATGCGTAAGTTCGATATCCTCGGTATCGATGGCATCGAATTCGCAGAGGCCGATCGCCCGCCCCTCCTCGCGCAGGACGAAGGTCGCCGTCGAAGGCGCGGACAGGAAGGCCGCCAGCGCTGCCTGCGGCATGTGCAGGCGGGAATCCCAGGTGAGCGGCGTGCCGATCTCCCGGTAGAGAGCCAGATAGTCTTCGATTGAGAGGCGTTCCGGCTGAAACGCGAGATTGACGGCCGGCACTGGCAGAGCCGGACGGTTCGCCGGCGGTTCACGCAGGTCCATATAGGTGACGAGCAGTCGCATGCCGGTCTCTCAAAGAGAAACGCCGTGCGCGTCCAGAGGACGGCACGGCGTCGCGCTAAAAGGCAAAGGGCCTATTCGTTGATCAGGCGCTTCAGGAGCTCGATCTCGTGGCTGAGCTTGGTATCGCCCGAGATCAGTTCCTCGATCTTGCGCACGGCATGCAGCACGGTCGTGTGGTCGCGTCCGCCAAAACGGCGGCCGATTTCCGGGAAGGAGCGCGGCGTCAGCGTCTTCGACAGATACATGGCGATCTGGCGCGGCTTGACGATGACGCGGGTGCGTCGGTTCGAGACCAGTTCCTGGCGCGAGACGTTGTAATGCTTGGCAACGACGCGCTGGATGTCCTCGATGCGCACGCGGCGCGGCTCGCCGGCGGCGACGAGATGGCCGAGCAGTTCGTCGACGCGCTCGATTGTCAGGTTCGGCTCGAAGGAGCGGCGAAACAGCAGCTGATTGAAGGCGCCTTCCAACTCGCGACCGCTGGCCGTGATGTTGCGGGCGACGTGGCTCAGGATTTCAGGCGAGATATCGAGCGAGCCGTCTTCCTGCTGGGCTGCGGCCAGGCGGCGCTTGAGGATTTCGAGGCGCATCTCGTAGTCGGGCGCTTCCATCTCGATGGCGACGCCACCCTGGAGGCGCGAACGCACGCGCGGATCGAGCGATTCCAGTTCCCACGGTGCGCGGTCGGCGGCGACGACGACCTGCTTGGCGGAATCGAGCAGCATGTTGAGCAGATGGCAGAACTCGTTCTGGATCGAATTCCCCTGCAGGAACTGCATGTCGTCGATGATCAGGAGATCGATGTTGCGCAGCGTCTCCTTCAGCGAGAGCGCGTCATTGTCGCGGATCGCGGTCGCGAAGCGCCACATGAAATATTCGGCCGTCAGATAGACGACGCGCGGATTGCGGGCGCTGGAAAGCGCACCGAGCGCGATGGCCTGCAGAAGATGCGTCTTGCCGAGGCCGACGCTGGAATGGACGAAGAGCGGGTTGAAGCGCACGGCGCCGGCACCGGCTTCCGCGATGGTGCGGGCGGCGGCAAGGGCGACGCGGTTCGACGTGCCCTCGACGAAGGCATCGAACGTGTAGCGCTGATCGAGCGGGGAGCCGAAGAGCGGGCCGGTGTGCTGGGCGCGCGGCTGGGCGGCAGGCGCAATCGAAGCAATGGCATTGGCGACGGGCTGCGGGCCGCCGGCGGTGCGGCGCGGCTGGACCTGCGGCGCGGGTTCGGCAACGGCAACGGCCTCGTCGAGGCTGCCGGGACGCACGCCGCGAGTGGCGGTGCGCACCAGGATTTCCACCTTGAGGATTTCGGCATCCTCCTGCTGGAACAGGCTGGTGATGAGATCGAGATAGCGGTTGTTGATCCAGGACTTCAGGAAGGTCGTGGGCACAGACAGGCGCACGACGCTCTTGGAGACCGAGTGGATCTTCAGCCGACCGAACCAGCTTGCGAAGACGTCCGGACCGACCTGCGCTTTAAGACGCGCGCTGACCCGCTCGAAAATCGCGTCCTGCTTCATATCGGATGGAACCCCCGCCGCGCGCACTTCTTCTTTCGGAAGCGCCTTGAGTGCATTTTCCCCGTTCGCGAATGCACCAGTCGTCCTGGCCGTATTCATTTGCATCTTGCCGCCTTCTTTCATGCTTCTTCGCCACGCCGGCAGTTCTGCCGACGCCTTCCATGTTTGCCATCGCCCGTCCGTGTCGAGCCAATCGCCCGAACGGGTTATGGTGTCCCTGACAGTGCCGACCCCCTACCTTCAGCACGGTCCTGTTTGTCAAACACAAGTCGGGCCTCGAAAGATCCGGCGTCATGCCCGATCCGCTTGGTCCGTTTGTGAGCCACACCATCCGCTCCCTCGTTGAGCGTCCGGCAGGCATGCCCGCGTTCATCACGGCCGTCCTCGCGGCTTTCGCCCGGCGCGACCGAAGTCGCAAAAAGTCCTGCCAGTGTGCCAGGGGCACCTGGGGCAAGCTCTGCCGGTTTGATGATTTTACGAAGCGTGGGCCGCTCCGTTACAGAGAACAAACAACCACCGCTGCCTTGTAAGACAGTCTTGCCGGCGATTATTTTCGGGATATGTCCGCGCCCCCTGTGGAAAGCATTTAGGCAGGATCATGCCCCAAGATCAATCACGAATTTTACGCAAAATTAAGGGGCAGGCGTTGACTCGGAAGAGCGTTTTTGACTCGGAAAGCCCCCCTCTCAACAGAATCCGTTAGGAATCAATGGCTTTGTTTTCGGGTGGGTTTCGCAGCGCTGGAAAAACGAAAAAAATAAAAATTCGCTTGACTCAAATTGCTGTCAAACTCCCGCTACGAAAGGGGTGCCGAGGCGGGATAACCTCCCACAAGTAACTGAATTTAAAGAGTTTTCTTCGTCACTCTTTTGACACGATCGAGCCGTGCACGTTAACCATAGCAAGCCCGAAAAACAAAACAAAAAGCCCGGCGCAGGCGCCGGGCTTTTACTAATATTGCATAGCTCAGGTGGAGCTGATCAGGCTGCCGTCATCGTCTTGACGCGGTTTGCGAGACGCGAAACCTTGCGAGAAGCCGTGTTGGAATGAAGCACGCCCTTGGTGGCAGCGCGCATCAGTTCCGGCTGTGCAGCCTTGAGGGCGGCAGCGGCCGAAGCCTGGTCGCCGGAAGCGATGGCTTCCTCGACCTTGCGGATGAAGTTGCGAACGCGCGAACGGCGCGACTTGTTGACTGCAGTGCGCGCGGCGATCTTGCGGGTCGCCTTCTTTGCCGAGCTTGTATTGGCCATGTATGCCTCTCTTCAGAAATCTGACACGAACTCCACCTTCGCCGTGCCGGGTCACTGCGACCTGTCATCCAAGCAATTCGGGAGCAATATCGGAAAACCTCAGAATTCGGCTTTCCAAACTGTGGGCGGCGTATAGCTGGAAACCGCGGGGTCGTCAACGCGGATTCTGCAAGAAACGCCGGCCTGGATGATTCATCGGTTGCCGAACACAGGCTTGCGCTTCTCGATGAAGGCCGTCATGCCCTCCTTCTGGTCTTCCGTGGCGAAGAGCGCATGGAACAGCCGGCGCTCCGCGCGCATGCCTTCCGACAACACCGTCTCGTAGGCGCGGCTCACCGCCTCCTTGGCCATCATGGTCGAGGGCAGCGAGAAGCCCGCGATCTTTTCCGCCGCCGCCAGCGCCTCGTCCATCAGCTTTTCCGGCGCGACGACGCGGGCCACCAGGCCGCAGCGCTCGGCCTCTGCCGCATCCATCATTCGGCCCGTCAGGATCAGGTCCATCGCCTTCGACTTGCCGAGCGCGCGTGTCAGGCGCTGCGTGCCGCCCATGCCGGGGATGATGCCGAGCGTGATTTCCGGCTGGCCGAATTTCGCCGTCTCCGAGGCGATGATGAAATCGCACATCATGGCGACCTCGCAGCCGCCACCCAGCGCAAAACCGCTGACGGCGGCGATCATCGGCTTGCGGCAGGCTGCCACCTCGTCCCAGCCGGCGGCAAGATCTTCCACGACCGCTTCGGCAAAGCCGTAGGGCTGCATTTCCTTGATATCGGCACCGGCGGCAAAGGCCTTTTCCGAGCCTGTGAGCACGATGGCGCCGATGCCGGCATCCGCCTCGAAGCCCGATAACACGCTCTTCAGCTCCTCCAGCAGCTTGCGGTTCAGCGCATTCAGCGCCTGCGGCCGGTTGAGCGTGATGAGGCCGACGCGTCCGCGCGTCTCCACCAGCAAGGTTTCATAGGCCATCGTCTCTCTCCTTTTTTGTTACGCTCTGCCGAACGGAAAACCGCTTCACACTTTTCCTGGCATTGGCTCTATTTCTGGCAATCGGCACAATAGAACGTCGATCGCCCGCTCTGCACGATACGGCCGATCGTGCCCGCGCAGCCGGGTGTCCGGCAAGGCTCTCCCGCACGATCATAGGCGGAAAAGGAATGCTGGAAGTAGCCGAGCGAGCCGTCGGCGCGGATATGGTCGCGCAAGGTCGAGCCGCCGGCTTCGATAGCGTCCGCGATGACCTTTCGGATTGCGTCCGTCAGCGCGAGAAGCTCCGTCTTCGGCTTGCCCGCCGCCGTCACCAGCGTGCCGGCATGGCGCTCCGGCGAAAGATGCGACCGCCACAACGCCTCGCAGACATAGATGTTGCCGAGACCGGCGATGTTCTTCTGGTCGAGCAGCGCCGCCTTCAGCGGCGTCTGCCGGCCACGAAACTTCGCGGCGATATAATCGGCATCGAGCGTGTTGCCGGTCGGTTCGGCGCCGAGATCACGGAAGAAGGCGTGGGCGGCGATGTCCTCGCGCTTTGCCAGATCCATGAAGCCGAAGCGGCGCGGGTCGTTATAGACGACGCGGCGCTCGCCCTCCGGCGTCTCCAGATGGAAGACGACGTGGTCGTGGCGCGTGTCCTTGCTGCGCGGCATGTGGAAATCGCCGGGTGTCTCGACGGCCTCCGCCCCCTCCACCCGGAACGAGCCGGACATGCCGAGATGCGCGATGACGACATCGCCGCCCTCGAGATCGATCAGCAGATATTTGGCACGCCGGCCAAGCGAGGTGACACGCCGTCCCTCCAGCTTTTCGGCGAAGGCGGGCGGAAAGGGAAAGCGCAAATCCGGACGGCGCAGCTCCGCCCGGCGGATTTTCGACCCTTCCATGACGGGGGCCAGGCCGCGCTTGACCGTTTCCACTTCCGGCAGTTCCGGCATGTTCGTCTCCTTGAACGGGATTTAACCTTGGGCGCATTTGCCGCGCTCCGGCATTTCCCTCTCGGCAATCTATGTCCTATATACCCGGCGAAGCGTTCAGATAGCGCGGCCAAAGCCAATTCGCTATGGTCTAAGTGGCGATAAAGCTGCGACAGACCGGCCCATGGAGACGACGATGACGGAACAGCGCACATCCGCGGACGGCGGCATGGCAACCTCCTACGGCTTTCGCGAGGTTCGCGAAGGCGAAAAGCAGGCGCTCGTCAACGACGTCTTCCACAAGGTCGCCAAACGCTACGATATCATGAACGACGTCATGTCCGCCGGCCTGCACCGGGCCTGGAAGGACGCGATGATCGCAAGCCTCAACCCGCGCAAAGACGCCTCCTACAAGACATTGGACGTTGCCGGTGGCACCGGCGACATCGCCTTCCGCATCATCGAGGCCTCCGATCGCCTGGCGCATTCCACCGTGCTCGACATCAACGGCTCGATGCTCGGTGTCGGCGCCGACCGTGCGGCGAAGAAGGGCCTATCCGCCAATCTCGACTTCGTCGAGGCCAATGCCGAAGACCTGCCCTTCGAGGCAAACAGCTTTGACGCCTATACGATCGCCTTCGGCATCCGCAACGTGCCGCGCATCGATGTTGCGTTGTCGGAAGCCTATCGCGTGCTGAAGCGCGGCGGGCGCCTTCTGGTGCTGGAATTTTCCGAAGTGGAGATGCCGCTGCTCGACAAGGTCTATGACGCCTGGTCGTTCAACGCGATCCCGCAATTCGGCAAGATGATCACCGGCGACGCCGAGCCCTACCAGTATCTCGTGGAATCGATCCGCAAGTTCCCCAACCAGGAAGACTTCGCCGCGATGATCCGCACCGCCGGTTTTTCGCGCGTGAATTATACCAACTATACGGGCGGCATCGCCGCGCTGCATTCGGGCTGGAAGCTCTGAGCATGGCCCGCCTCTCCTCCAAGCAGTATCGTTCCGCATGAGTGTCATCGGCGCCTATCTTCGCCTTGCCCGCGTGGGCTGGGTTCTCGTGCGCGAGGGCGTCGTCTCGGCGCTGCCGACCGAGGGCATGCCGCCGCTTGCCCGCACTGCGCATGCACTCGCCGGCCTTTTGGAGCGCCGCAAGGCGTCGCGCGAAGACCGCGGCGACCGGCTGGCCCGCGCCATCGAGCGCCTAGGCCCCTCCTATGTGAAGATGGGTCAGTTCCTGGCGACACGCCCCGACGTGGTCGGCGCCGAGATTGCGGTGGAGCTTTCCGCTTTGCAGGACCGCATGGCGACGTTTCCGCGTGAAGCGGCCGTCGCGACTGTCGAGGGTTCGCTCGGCCGCACGCTCGACGATCTCTATGTGGATTTCGGCGATCCGGTTGCCGCCGCCTCCATCGCACAGGTCCATCCAGCGACGGTGCGCGATGCCGATGGCGAACGCAAGGTGGCGGTGAAGGTCATCCGTCCCGGCGTGCGCCAGCGCTTCGCGCATGACCTCGAAGCCATGTATGCGGCCGCCCGCCTTCAGGAAAAGATCCTGCCCAACACGCGCCGGCTGAAACCCGTCGAGGTGACGCGCACGCTGGAACAGACGACCAAGATCGAGATGGATCTGCGCCTTGAGGCGGCAGCCCTTTCCGAACTCGGCGAGAACACCAAGGACGATCCCGGCTTCCGCGTGCCAAAGGTCGACTGGGAGCGCACCGGCCGCGACGTCGTCACGATGGAGTGGATCGACGGCATCAAGATGTCGGATGTCGAGGGCCTGCGCGCCGCCGGCCACGACCTGAACGCGCTCGCCGACACGCTCATCCAGTCCTTCCTGCGCCACACGCTGCGCGACGGCTTCTTCCATGCCGACATGCACCAGGGCAACCTTTTCGTCGATCCTCAGGGCGTCGTCGTCGCGGTCGACATGGGCATTGTCGGGCGGCTCGGCAAGAAGGAACGCCGCTTCCTCGCCGAAATCCTCTACGGCTTCATCACGCGCGACTACCAGCGCGTCGCCGACGTGCATTTCGAAGCCGGCTACGTGCCCTCGCACCACGACACGGCGAGCTTTGCGCAGGCGATCCGCGCCATCGGCGAGCCGATCCACGGCCAGCCGGCCGAAACGATCTCGATGGCCAAGCTCCTCACCCTGCTCTTCGAGGTGACGGAACTCTTCGACATGGAGACCCGCACTGAACTCGTCATGTTGCAGAAGACCATGGTCGTCGTGGAAGGCGTGTCGCGCACGCTGAACCCCCGCTTCAACATGTGGAAGGCCTCCGAGGGCGTCGTCGGCGACTGGATCCGCGACAATCTCGGCCCGAAACGCCTGCTGACCGACCTGCGCGACGCTGCCCACGCCGCGCTGCGTCTCGCCGAAGCCGCGCCCGAGATCGCCGCCAAGACGGAAAAGCTCTCGCAGGACCTGACGTCCATGGCCGAAAAGGGCCTGCGTTTCGACGCCGAGACCGCCGAAGCCATCGGCCGCTCGGAGGCTCGCCACGGCCGCTCGGGACGCATCGCGCTCTGGGTCATTGCCGCAACGCTGGTCTATATCGCATGGACGCTCGGCTGAGCTTGACCGGCGCCAGCCCGGCGCTAGTCTTTCCGCCATGACCGACGAACCGCTGAGCGTGACCGAACCGCGACCCTTTCTCGAACGGGCGCGCCGGCAGTTGCGCGGGCTTTATTTCGGGCGGGACCGGGAGGCGGTGCGGTTTCAGCTGGCGATGCTGTTCATCGACATCGCGGTGCTGGTTTTCTTCATCGCCGGGCCCTATCTGCGCACCGGCTCGGCCTATGTCATCATCGACTATGCGATTGCGGCGGTCATCGCCTTCGAGCTTGCCGCACGGGCGCTGATTGCGCCCAACCTGCGCTACTGGCTGCTGCGGCCGATGACCTGGGTGGATATCGTCATTCTCGGCACGCTGCTGTTTCCCAGCCATCTGCACAATTTCGCGTTCCTGCGCGTCCTGCGCATCTGGGCGATCAGCCAGAGCAAGCTGGTGACGGTGCTTTTGCGCCGCACCGGTTATGGCTATCTGGAAGACGTCATCCAGGCCTGCGTGAATTTTCTCGTCTTCCTCTTCCTCGTCACAGGCTTCGTCTATGCCAACTTCTTCTACGGCGCCGGTGGTTTTGAAGGTTTCGTCGATGCGCTCTACTTCTCCGTCGCGACGGTTACGACGACCGGTTTCGGCGACATAACGCTGCCCGGCACGCTTGGAAAGCTCACCTCGATCATCACGATGATCGTCGGCATCTCGCTTTTCGTGCGCCTCGCACAGGCCATCGTCCGGCCCTACAAGGTGACCTTCCCCTGCCCCGAATGTGGCCTGTCGCGCCACGATACCGATGCCGTGCACTGCAAGGCCTGCGGCCACGTGCTCAACATTCCCGACGAAGGCGCCTGAGCGGGGAAGCACCCCGTCTTGGCCCGTCGCGATGGCTTGCGGGAATGCGCGAAGGTGTTACTTTAGCAAGACCGGAACAACCGGCGCCGTGCAGTGCAAGACCGTATTCTCCAGGGGCCAAAAGGGGAGCGTCCCATGCGCAAGATCATGTTTGTTTCCGCCATTGCCGTCTTGTCTTTCAGCAGCTTCGCCGCACCCGCCTTTGCCGGCAGGATGCCGGACGGATCGGGTCTCCAGACCACCGGGGCCGTCGAGCTCGTCACCCACTACTACGGGCACAAGCCGAAGTGCTTCTGGAAGAAGATCAAGAAATACGACTATTACGGCAACCTCATCATCAAGAAGGTGAAGGTCTGCCATTAGGGCGTCAGTCACCTGCCAAGACTTGGAAATGCCGCGGCAACGGGGTAGGACGGGATGACCGTCCTCTCCGGGGGCGGTCTTGCGCCTCTTGAGCCCGGGACCCGCCATGCCGCTTGCAGGAAAACGCATCCTTCTCGTCATCTCCGGCGGCATCGCCGCCTATAAGAGCCTCGACCTCATCCGTCGCCTGCGCGAGCGTGGCGCGGAGGTGCGGCCGGTCATGACGGCGGGGGCGCAGCAATTCGTGACGCCGCTTGCCGTCGGCGCGCTGTCGTCGGGCCGTGTCTATACGGAGCTGTTTTCCCGCGAGGACGAGCAGGATATCGGGCATATCCGGCTGGCGCGCGATTGCGACCTGATCGTCGTCGCGCCGGCCACCGCCGACCTGATGGCAAAGATGGCGAACGGCCTTGCCGACGACCTTGCCTCCACCGTGCTTCTGGCCACCGATCGCCCCGTACTGGTGGCGCCGGCCATGAACCCGAAAATGTGGATACATGCCGCAACGCGCCGCAATGTCGAGACCCTACGCAAAGATGGCATCGCCTTCATCGGCCCCAATGCCGGCGAAATGGCCGAAAGCGGTGAAGCCGGCTTCGGGCGCATGGCGGAGCCGCTGGAGATCGTCGCGGCGGTAGAGCGCCTGCTCGACGGCGGCGCAAAGCCGCTCGCCGGTCGCACGGCCGTGGTCACATCGGGCCCGACGCATGAGCCGATCGACCCCGTGCGCTACATCGCCAACCGCTCCTCCGGCCGGCAGGGCCATGCCATTGCCGCAGCCCTTGCCCGGCTTGGTGCGGACGTGACGCTCGTTTCCGGCCCGGTCACGATTCCCGATCCCAAGGGCGTGAAGGTTATCCATGTCGAGCAGGCAGCCGAGATGCTGGACGCCGTGCTGGCCAGACTGCCCGCCGATATCGCCGTGATGGTCGCCGCCGTCGCCGACTGGCGCGTGGCCACGCCGAACAATGAAAAGATCAAGAAACAGCCGGGCGAAGGCCCGCCGCCGCTGATGCTGGCGGAAAACCCCGATATCCTGAAGACCGTCGGCCACAGTGACAAGCGCCCGAAGGTCGTCGTCGGCTTTGCGGCCGAAACGCAGGACGTGGAAAGCAACGGCCGCGTCAAGCTTCAGAAGAAGGGTACCGATCTGATCGTCGCCAATGACGTCTCGCCGGAGACCGGTATCATGGGCGGCACGAGGAACAGCGTAAAGCTGATCACCAGCGATGGCATCGAGGCCTGGCCGGAACTGTCCAAGGACGATGTCGCGGACCGCCTCGCCGGCTGGATCGCCGCGCGGCTTACCTGACGAGGCTGAGTTTCGCTTCCATGGCGCTTGCCGGGCGGCCGGCGGGCGAGAAAATGCGCACATCGACGCCGTTTTCGCCGAGCACGACGGCGCTGCCATCGGGGATTTCCACCCAGGCTTCCGTGTCGTCGTTCAAGGGCTCGGAGACGAGGCAGTAGCCGCCCGTCTCGCCCATCGGCGCGGCATACAGCGTCGGGGCCTTGTAGTCCGTCGCGTAGCGCACGGCATAGAGCTGCTTGCCATCCGTGAAGGCGGCAGTGAAGCGCACGAGCACGTGACGTTCCAGATGCGCCGCGAGACGCTCGACGAAGGCGATAGTCTCGGCCATGGCGCCGAGCGGATCGCGCGCCAGGCCGAATTGCAGCGCCAGCAGGAACAGCAGCTCGGAATCCGTCGAGCCGGTGCGGGCATGGTAAAGGTCGTTGTCAAGCATGGTTTCGAGCGGCCGGCGCAGATACTCGAAATCGGCGATCTGGCCATTGTGCATGAAGGACCAGATGCCGTGCACGAAGGGATGGCAATTGTCGCGCCGCGTGCCGCCGCCGGTCGCCGCGCGCACATGGGCGAGGAACAGCGGCGAGCGGACCTGACTTGCGATGCTGCGCAGGTTGCAGTCCGACCACGCCGGCAGGATATCGCGGTAACGGCCGGGCTCCGGACGCTCGCCATACCAGGCGATGCCGAAGCCGTCGCCATTGGTGGCCGTCTTGGCGCGGGTGGCGCAGTGGGATTGCTCGATCAGCGAGTGCGCGGGCGAGGACACCAGTTCCTCAAGGAAAAGCGGCTCTCCGCGATAGGCTGCCCAACGGCACATGACATTTCCCGCTTGTTTGGACCGGTGCGAACCGGTGTGAGATACGACGCATTAACCATGGCACTGCCCGGATTTTCAACGCAAATGGGTAAAAATGCGTTAACGAATGTAAACGGGGCGAAACCATGCGTGTCATTGTGATGACAGGCGTCTCAAGCGGCAGTTTCCGGAGGAACAGGATTTTGTGAACAGTCCGTTCTGCGCCCGCCAGATTTCGTGAACGATGGGTGCGGCGTATAAAGGCTTCAACACCCCAAACGAAAGGACTTCCCCATGTCCATACGCCCCGTCAAACACGAAAGCATCGGCCGCCCCGCCATGGAAGGCGCCGGCGTGAAACTGCACCGCGTCTTCGGTTTCGGTGATCCGTCGATGACCGATCCCTTCCTGATGATGGACGATTTCCGCAACGACGATCCGCAGGATTATATCCGCGGCTTCCCCTGGCATCCGCATCGCGGCATCGAGACCATCACCTATGTGCTCGCCGGCTCCGTCGAACACGGCGACAGCCTCGGCAATCACGGCGTGATGGGTGCGGGCGACGTTCAGTGGATGACCGCCGGCAGCGGCATCCTGCACCAGGAAATGCCGCGCGGCGATTTCGCCGGCAAGATGCACGGCTTCCAGCTCTGGGCCAACCTGCCCTCGTCGCTGAAGATGACCGCGCCGCGCTACCAGGACATCAAGTCCGGCGACATCCCCGTCGTCGTCGATGACGACGGCACGGTGGCCCGCGTCATCGCCGGCAGCTTCTGGGGCAAGACCGGCCCGGTCGACGGCATCGCCGCCGAGCCCGTCTATCTCGACATCTCCGTACCTCCGGGCCAGACGAAGCGCCTGCCGGTCGATACCTACCGCTCGGCCTTCGCCTATATCTTTGCCGGTTCCGGCACGTTCCGCGATGCCTCCAAACCCTTCGGCGTGAAGGTGGAGAAGGAGTTCCAGGGCGAAGAACTGAACATCCGCGACCTCTCCGGCAACCGCACGCTCGTCGTGTTCGATACCGGCGACGAGGTGACGGTGCAGGCTGGCGAGAAGGGCATCCGCTTCCTGCTCGTCTCGGGCAAGCCGATCCAGGAGCCCGTCGCCTGGCACGGCCCGATCGTGATGAACACGCAGGCCGAGCTGGAACAGGCGATGCGCGAGCTGCGCAACGGCACCTTCATCAAGCCGGCGCATTGACGCCGGCCCGTGAAACCCTATCCTTCCGTCGTACCACGGCGGAAGGATTGTTCATGCGCATCGACGGGCAATGCCATTGCGGCTTCGTGACCTATGAGGCCGAGATCGATCCCGGCGCGGTGCTGATCTGCCATTGCACGGATTGCCAGCGGCTGACTGGCTCGCCCTATCGCGTCACCGTGCGGGCAGCACGCGAGGCCGTGCGCCTGACCGGCAATTCGCCGAAAATCTACACCAAGATCGCCGGAAGCGGCCGCCCACGCATGCTGTCCTTCTGCCCAGAATGCGGCACACCGCTTTTCTCGACGGGAACGGGAGAGGCCGCGGCGACCTGGGGCATCCGCTGGGGCAGCATCAACCAGCGCGCCGACCTGAGACCGGCGCGGCAAATCTGGTGTTCCTCCGCCACCGACTGGTTCGGCGAAACGACCGCCCTTCCCGGCACGCCGCAGGAGTAGAGGCATGGCCGCCGGGCGCTTCCAGATCCTGCGCACGGCCATCGACGGCATCGAGGCCGTCGTCGCCGACAGCAGCCACACCTTCGCGCGCCACAGCCACGACACCTATGGCATCGGCATGATCGAGCGCGGTGCGCAAACCTCGGCGAGCGGACGTGGCCGGGTCGAGGCGGAGGCCGGCAACACCATCACGGTCAATCCCGGCGAAGTGCATGACGGTGTACCGATCGGTGATACGCCGCGCGCCTGGCGCATGCTGTATCTGCAGCCGAAGATCGTCGCGTCTGCCGCGGAGGATATTTTCGAGGGCCGGCCGCGCGACGAGTTTTATGCGCCTGTTCTGGCGGATAGGCGCGTCAGTGCTCTCGCGTCAGCGGCCCTTGCGGCCTTGCTGGACGCCCAGGCCACACAGCTTGGCCACGAGGAACGGCTGCTGCTGTTGCTGGCGGCCGTGCTGCGCGAACGGCCGGCAAAACGTTCCGGCATCGCAACATCGGGCGTCGCCCGTGCCCGTGAAAAACTCGACAGCATGCCCGATGCCGCCATCACCCTTGAAGACCTTGCGGAAGAAAGCGGGCTTGGCCGTTTCCGGCTGGTGCGTGACTTCGCCCGCGTGACCGGGCTGACACCGCACGCCTACCTGCTCCAGCGCCGCACCGAGCTTTCCCGTCGATTGATCGCGACGGGAAAGCCGCTCGCCGAAGCCGCGGCGGAAGCAGGCTTTGCCGACCAGAGCCATATGACGCGCAATTTCACCCGCCGCTACGGCTATACGCCCGGCGCCTACCACGCCGCCCTCGCCTGACCTCGCAATTTCGTTCAAGACCACGCTTGCCGCTCCGGTGTTTCCTGCCCGCTCCTCAGCATGGGAACATCACATGACCACCGAATTCCTCATCACCTCACTCGTCGTCATCCTGCTGCCGGGTACGGGCGTCATCTATACGCTGGCGCTCGGTATCAGCGGCGGTTTTCGCGCCGGTCTGCTTGCCGCCTTCGGCTGCACGCTCGGCATCATCCCGCACATCCTCGCCAGCGTCGTCGGCCTTGCCGCCGTGCTGCATGCCAGCGCGCTCGCGTTCGAGGTGCTGCGGTATGTCGGCGTCGCCTATCTGCTCTTCATCGCCTGGAGCCTTTTGAAAGATTCGCGCGCGCTCGATCTCGGGCCGGATCAGCCGGCAGAACGGGCGCCACGCATCGTGCGGAAAGGCATCCTCACCAATATCTTCAACCCGAAACTCTCGCTGTTCTTCCTGGCTTTTCTGCCGCAATTCGTGCCGGCGCAGGCGCCTGACGTGACCGCGCGCATGCTCATCCTCGGCGCCGTCTTCATGATCATGACCTTCCTCCTCTTCGCGCTCTATGCAGCCCTTGCCGCAGGCCTGCGCCAGCAGGTGCTGAGCCGTCCGAAGATCATGGTCTGGACACAGCGCAGTTTTGCCGCCGCGCTCGGTCTGATGGGTCTGCGGCTGGCGCTCGCGGATCGCTAGAGCAATTCCAGCAAAAGTGCGAAGCGGTTTTGCGTCCGGAATTGCCTAGAAACAAAGAGCTAGAGCGTTTTCGCGTTTCGAAGAAAAGCGGAAATACTCTAGTTCCAGAGCGCGTGAAAATGATGCAGCGGGCCGTGACCGGAGCCGACGGCCAGCGCATCCGAGCCGCGCACGGCGCCGGCAATGTAGCTCTTTGCCGCCGCCACGGCATCCGGCAACGCCTTGCCCTTGCCGAGTTCGGCCGCAATGGCGCTCGACAGCGAGCAGCCCGTGCCATGGGTGTTGCGCGTCAGGACGCGCACGCCCTCGAACCAGCGCAGCCGATCCCGCGTCGCCAGGACATCCGGGCTCTGGTTGCCAGGCAGATGCCCGCCCTTCAGCAGCACCGCCCTGGGGCCAAGCGCCAGCAGGCGGTTCGCCTGATCCGCCATCGTCTCCCGGTCGGTCGCCTCCGCCTCCCCGAGCAGGGCGGCCGCCTCCGGCAGGTTCGGCGTCAGCACGGTGGCGAGCGGCAGCAGGCGGCAGGTCAGGGCCTCGACGGCCTCGCGCGCCAGAAGCGAGGCGCCACCCTTGGCCACCATGACGGGATCGAGCACGAGCGGCGTGCTCCGATGGGTGGCGAGCGCATTGGCCACCGCTTCGGCAATGTCAGCCGAAGCGATCATGCCGATCTTCACCGCATGGACCCGCACATCGGCCAACACCTCCCGGATCTGCGCCGCCACGAAGGCCGGCGGCACGAGATGCACGCCGGACACGCCTTGCGTGTTCTGCGCCGTCAGCGCCGTCAGCACCGCCATGCCATAGGTGCCGCGCGCCGCGAAGGTCTTGAGATCGGCCTGGATGCCGGCGCCGCCCGAGGGGTCGGAACCCGCGATGGAAAGGATGTTTGCGATGGTCGTCTCGGCCATTAAGCCTCCTTGCGACGGAGGCGGCCGTGGGACGCGCAGCGATACGGCGCCCGTTCGACTCCCTCCGCCGGCATGATCCGGTTCAGGTTCAAAGGGTGCTTCTCAGCCCGCCTTGCGGCGGACGCCCCTGTCCAGGCAGTGCTTTTCGCAAATGAAAAGCCGCCTGTCATCTTGAAAGTGACAGGCGGCAAAATGGCAGGCGTGCGTTACGCCTTGGTGACGTGATATTCCTTGATGGCGACCATCTTGATCGCGGGATAGCGCTCCGCCTCGTAGCGCAGAGAGAAGCTGTCCTGCGCCAAAAACACCGGATCGCCATCGAGGTCGCGGGCGATATCGCCGCGGCGCTGGGTGACGAATTTTTCGAGCTCCGCCGCATTGTCGGAGGAAACCCAGCGGCAGACGGAGAAGCGCGACATTTCGAAGGAGACCGGCAGACCGTATTCCCCCTGCAGCCGCTCCTTCAGAACGTCGAGCTGCAGCGCGCCGACGACGCCGACGATGGCGGGCGAGCCGTCTTCCGGCGAGAAGAGCTGCACGACGCCCTCTTCCGCCATCTGCTGCAGGGCTTCCTTTAGCTTCTTGGCCTTCATGGCATCTTCGAGCCGCACGCGGCGCAGGATTTCCGGCGCGAAGTTCGGCACGCCCTCGAAGACCAGCGCCTCGCCTTCCGTCAGCGTATCGCCGATGCGGAGCGTGCCGTGGTTGGGGATGCCCACCACATCGCCGGCATAGGCCGTGTCGGCGAGCTGGCGCTGCGAGGCGAAGAAGAACTGCGGCGCCGAGAGGCCGATGGTCTTGCCGGTGCGGGCAAGGCGCACCTTCATGCCGCGCTCCAGCATGCCCGAGCAGACGCGAGCAAAGGCGATGCGGTCGCGATGGTTCGGATCCATGTTGGCCTGGATCTTGAAGACGAAGGCCGTCATTTTGTCTTCGGCGGCATGGACCTTGCGCACATCGGCGATCTGGTCACGCGGCGGCGGCGCGAAGGCGCCGAGCGCGTTGATGAGATCGCGCACACCGAAATTGCGCAATGCCGAACCGAAGAAGACCGGCGTCATATGGCCTTCGAGGAAGGCTTCGCGGTCGAACGGACGGCAGGCCTCGCGGGCCAGCTCCAGCTCCTCGGTGAAGGCTTCGCGCTCGTTTTCCGGCAGGTTTTTGGCGACTTCGGCGATATCGTCCATTTTCGTCGGCTGCACCTGCGTATCCGAGCCGCGATAGGTGCGGTCGGC
Source organism: Shinella sp. 20P9.1.1 (assembly GCF_057798995.1). NCBI lineage: Bacteria > Pseudomonadati > Pseudomonadota > Alphaproteobacteria > Hyphomicrobiales > Rhizobiaceae > Shinella > Shinella sp. 20P9.1.1. Next base: position 84,127 of record NZ_JBYOLC010000002.1, on the reverse strand, counting down.
AAGGTGATAGGAGCCGCAGAAGGACTTGGAGCGGCCGACGGGCCAGGTGACCGGCGCGGTATCGAGCGCCAGCTTCTCTTCCACCTCATCGAGAATCTCGAAGGGGTCGCGGCTTTCGCGGTCCATCTTGTTGACGAAGGTGATGATCGGGATATCGCGCAGGCGGCAGACTTCGAAGAGTTTCAGCGTGCGCGGCTCGATACCCTTGGCGGCATCGATGACCATGATGGCCGCATCGACGGCCGTCAGCGTGCGGTAGGTATCGTCGGCGAAATCCTCGTGGCCGGGCGTATCGAGGATGTTGAAGACGTTGCCGTCATATTCGAAGGTCATGACCGAGGTCACGACGGAGATGCCGCGTTCACGCTCGATCTTCATCCAGTCCGACCGGGTCTGGATGCGGTCCTTCTTGGCTTTCACTTCACCGGCGAGCTGGATGGCGCCGCCGAACAGCAGCAGCTTTTCGGTGAGCGTGGTTTTACCGGCGTCCGGGTGCGCGATGATCGCGAAGGTGCGGCGGCGGGAGACCGCCTCGGCGAGGGTTTCAGCCATTTTCTGCAATATCCTGTGAGTTGCCGGCGTCTTTACAGGCTCCGCCTCAAAGATGCAATTGACGCGCTGCCGCCACGGCCGGCTTATGGCCGCATGACCGCACACGCCCCCGCTCAGCTTTCGCTCGTCCGCCTGCCGCATGGCGAGGGCATCGAGCTTCCCGCCTATGAGACGCCGGGCGCCGCCGGCATGGACCTGCGCGCCGCCGTGGAAGCCGATGCACCGCTGACGCTCGCACCGGGCAAGCGCACGCTGGTGCCGACCGGCTTCGTCTTCGAAGTGCCCTTCGGCTATGAGGCGCAGATCCGTCCGCGCTCCGGCCTTGCCTTCAAGAACGGCGTCACCTGCCTCAACACGCCCGGCACCATTGACAGCGATTATCGCGGCGAGGTGAAGGTGCTGCTCGTCAATCTCGGCGAAGAGCCGTTCACCATCGAGCGCGGCATGCGCATCGCCCAGATGGTGATCGCTCCCGTCACGCAGGTCGCCGTGCGCGAGGCGACGGACGCCAGCGAGACCGCGCGCGGCGCCGGCGGCTTCGGCTCGACCGGCGTGCGCTGAGACGATGACGGGCCACCCCGAACTCGTTTTCGGCGCGAACTATTTCGGCGATCCAGTAGCCTCGCAGGCACTTGCTGCCCTGCTCGACGACACGTTCGGCATCGATGTGACGATCCTCGACCGGCTTGGCGGGCCGGACCCGACCGGCGTGCCCTTCGCCTGGTTCGACGCATCCGGCACCTGCATCGCCAATATCAGCGCCTTCTCGATGCCGCTGGTCATCAACGGCAATTTCACGCGCGCCGCGGCGCTGCAATCGGGCGCGGTGCGGCCGGATTTTCGCAAGCGCGGCCTGTTCCGCTCCGTCATGGAGGCAGCCCTCGACTATTGCGACGGCGAGGGTTTTGAAGCCGTGGCGCTGCTGACCGACAAGCCCACCCTCTACGAGCGTTACGGCTTCCGGGCGCTGGCGCAGCATCGTTTTGCAGGCCCGGCACCGACAGGCGGCCGGGCTGGCGCAACACGGCAGCTCGATATGGCCAACGATGCGGATGTGACGTTGCTTCGCCGACTCTTGAATGGTCGTCGCCCGGTTTCCGATCGTTTTGCACCGCTGCGGCAGGTCGAGATGTTTCTGTTCAACGCCGCGCTGATGCCGGATCTCCGGCTCGACGTCATGGAAGAAGACGGCGCCGTCATTGCCTGGCAACAGGGTGAAGACGGAACCTTCGAACTGTTCGATGTGGCTGGCGCGCAAATCCCTGCTCTTACCGATATCCTAGCAAGCCTGCAGATCACGCCGTCAAAAATCCGCGTGCACTTTGCGCCCGATCATCTGGACTGGACCGGCGAGGCCATCGCCGACGAAGGCGATATGGCGCTCATGCTCCGCGGGGCGGAAGGCCTGCTGCCGCAAAAACCCTTCGCGCTGCCGCCGATGGCAGAGTTCTGATCAGCGTCCCGCGTCCGTCGCCATGCGCAGCGCCAGCCCCGCCAGCATGGTGCCCATCAGCCAACGCTGCACGAGCGCCCAGCGCGGGCGGGTGGCGAGAAGGGCGGCCACGGAGCCCGCGGACACGGCGATCAGCCCGTTGATGCTGACGGCGATGACGATCTGCGTGCCGCCCAGCACCAGCGCCTGCAGGAAGACATGGCCCCTTGCCGGATCGATGAACTGCGGCAGCAGCGAGAGATAGAGCACGGCCACCTTGGGGTTCAGCAGATTGGTCAGAAGCCCCATGAGGAAGAGTTTGCGGTTGCCGTCGCGCGGCAGGGTCTTCACCGCGAAGGGCGAACGCCCGCCGGGACGCAGCGCCTGCCAGGCCAGCCAGGCGAGATAGAGCGCGCCGGCAAAACGCAGCGCATCATAGGCATAGGGCACCGCCATCAAAAGCGCGGTGATGCCGAGGGCTGCGGCAAACAGATAGAACACGAAACCGAGCGCCACGCCGCCGAGCGAGATGAGCCCCGCCGCCGGCCCCTGGCAGATCGAACGGGAGACGAGATAGAGCATGTTCGGCCCCGGCGTCAGCACCATGCCGAGCGCAATGAGGGCGAAAGCGGCAAGGCTGGTCAATTCGGGCACGGATGCATCTCCCCTGGATGGACGAAAGAGGAGTATTCCTCGCCCCCTGCCGCCGCAAGGATCGCACTTGTCCCGGTGACAAGAGTACCCGCTGTCCGCTGCGAGGCCGGCCATTGCCGGAAAACACCGCCGGGCGTAAAAGAGAGGCATCCAAGGAGTTTCCCGATGACCCTCGCCGTCCTCATCGCCTATAGCGGTGCCTTGTTCATTGCCGCCATCATTCCCGGTCCCGGCATCACGGCAATCGTTGCGCGCGCGCTCGGCTCCGGTTTCCGGCCGACCTTTTTCATGGGACTTGGCCTTATCCTCGGCGACATGGTCTATCTGACAGCGGTCATCCTCGGCCTCGCCTTCATCGCCCAGACCTTCACCACAGCCTTCATGCTGATCAAGATCGCCGGGGCGCTCTATCTTGGCTACATCGCCTGGAAGCTCTGGACGGGCGGGCTGCTGCCGCAGAACATCGAGGAGCAGCGCTCCACCAGCATGACCATGTCGTTCCTGTCCGGCCTGTTCGTGACGCTCGGCAATCCGAAGACCATGCTGTTCTATGTCGCGCTCGTGCCGACGCTGGTCGATCTCGGCTCGATCGGCCTGAAAGATTACGGCGTGCTGCTGGCCGCCACCTTCGTGGTGCTGCTCATCGTGGTCGTGCCCTATATCGCGCTCGCCTCGCGCGCCCGCATCCTGCTCAGGCAGCCGAAAGCCTTGCAGCGGCTGAACCGCGTTGCCGCCGGCATTCTCGCGGGCACTGCGGCCTATATCGCCACCCGCGCGGCATGACGATTTCTTAGGCTTTAGGCTACCGGCAACCCGATTATTCCGTTTGAAACCGTTTTACCGCGAAATCCGGACTCGTCTCCCGCCGCGTTCCCTCCTATCTTCTCTGCGATAATAACGAGGAGACCCCGATGAGCGAACCCCGCAAACCCGGCCGCGGCCGTATCTACGCCTCCATCACCGAGACCATCGGCGACACGCCGATCGTGCGGCTCGACAAGTTTGCCAAGGAAAAGGGCGTCGTCGCCAACCTTCTGGCCAAGCTCGAATTCTTCAATCCGATCGCCTCGGTGAAGGACCGCATCGGGGTGGCGATGATCGAAGCGCTGGAGGCCGACGGCAAGATCACGCCCGGCAAATCGACGCTGGTCGAGCCGACTTCGGGCAATACCGGCATCGCGCTCGCCTTCGCCGCCGCCGCCAAGGGTTATCGCCTCATCCTGACCATGCCGGAAACCATGTCGATCGAGCGGCGCAAGATGCTCGCCCTGCTGGGCGCTGAGCTGGTGCTGACCGAGGGGCCGAAGGGCATGAAGGGCGCCATCGCCATGGCCGAGGAACTGGCCAGCACCATTCCCGGCGCCGTCATTCCGCAGCAGTTTGAAAACCCGGCCAACCCCGAGATCCATCGCAAGACGACGGCCGAGGAAATCTGGAACGACACCGACGGCGCGGTCGACATCCTCGTCTCCGGCATCGGCACGGGCGGCACCATCACCGGCGTGGGCCAGGTGCTGAAGGCACGCAAGTCCGGCTTCCAGGTCGTAGCGGTGGAACCCGCCGACAGCCCGGTTCTCTCGGGCGGCAATCCCGGCCCGCACAAGATCCAGGGCATCGGTGCCGGCTTTGCACCCGCCATCCTCGACAAGGACGTCTATGACGAGGTCGTGACCGTCAGCAATGACGAAGCCTTCGCCAATGCCCGCCTCGTCGCACGGCTCGAAGGCGTACCGGTCGGCATTTCCTCCGGTGCTGCCCTCACCGCCGCCGCGAAGGTCGGCAGCCGCCCGGAAAACGCCGGCAAGACCATCGTCGTCATCATCCCCTCCTTCGCCGAGCGTTATCTCTCGACCGCGCTCTTCGAAGGACTCGCAAGCTGAGACGTGACCGCCGCATGGCCCGGCCATGCGGCATCTCCCCACCGGACCGGCTCTCCCTCGCGCCATGCTCCACCACCTCTCCCTCGGCGCTCGCGCCATCGACCGTGCAGCCGCCTTCTACGATGCCGCGCTCGCACCGCTCGGCTATACACGCGTCTGGTCCGACCTCCGCCCCGGCGAAACGGGTCAGGCCATCGGTTACGGGCCGCCCGGCGGCGGTGACAAGCTCGCCATCAAGGCCTATGCCGATGCCCGCGCGCCCGGCCCCGGCTTCCACATCGCGTTTGCCGCACCGAGCCGCGTGGCCGTCGATGCCTTCCACGCGGCAGCAATCACCGCCGGCGGCGTCGATAACGGCCCACCCGGCCTTCGCCTGAATTACGGCCAGCATTATTATGCGGCCTTCGTCATCGATCCGGACGGGCCATATCGAGGCGGTCTTCAAAGGACCGGCGTGATGCCAGAGGCAGCGGACCGGCGGGCACCTTCACCAAACAGATAACCGTGCGGTACCGCTGAATCGGCGGAATCGGTCTCTCGAAGACGCGAGGCGGTACGCTTAAACAGAGCACGAGCTGCATGCGCCAGACCGGCCCAACAGTCCAGCCATGGCGGCCCGCAAAGGACGCCTCTCGCCGCCCCGGGGATCACACACTCAAAAACACGCCGCGTTTCGGCGCGCGCGATAGCCGTGGCTTCCGGCATGGTTCGATTGGTCTGCAAGCCTCAAGGGACCACCGGCCGGCCCCCGCGCCCGCCTTGTCGCGGCCGCGCCGATCAATCAGGTGGTGACGAGGCGCTCGCCGGCGATCCGGTAGGAAATCGCTTCCGCGAGGTGGATGCGACCGACGATAGCGGTTTCGTCGAGATCGGCAAGGGTGCGGGCAACCTTGAGGACGCGGTGATAGCCGCGGGCGGAAAAGCGCATCTTCTCCGCAGCGTCACGCAGCAACTGGAGACCGGCGGGGTCGGGTTCGGCGACTTTCTCCACGAGGGCGGTCGAGGCCCGTGCATTGCTGGTCACCGAAGCCATGCCGAGGCGGGCGAAGCGATCGGCCTGCAGGGCGCGCGCTTGGGCGACACGCTTTGCCACCACGGCACTCGGTTCTCCGGCCATCGGGCGGATAAGGTCCGTCGCGGAGACGGCGGGCACGTCGATGCGGATATCGATGCGATCCATCAGCGGGCCGGAGACGCGGGCCTGGTAGTCGCTCATGCAGCGGGGACCGCGCGCGCAGCTGCGGCCGGGCTCACCCGCCATGCCACAGCGGCACGGATTCATGGCCGCGACGAGCTGGACGGCGGCGGGATAGCTGACACGGTGGTTGGCGCGCGCAATGATGCACTCGCCGGTTTCGAGCGGCTGGCGCAGCGCGTCGAGCGCCTGTGGCGTGAATTCGGGCAATTCATCGAGGAAGAGCACGCCGTTATGGGCGAGCGACACTTCACCGGGCCGCGCCCGCGGCCCACCGCCCACCAGGGCTGCCATGGTGGCGGAATGGTGCGGCGTGCGGAACGGGCGGCGATCCGAAAGGCGCCCGCCGGAAAGCTGGCCGGCAATGGAATGGATCATCGACACTTCCAGCAGTTCGGCCGGAGCGAGCGGCGGCAGGATGGCCGCCAGACGCGCGGCGAGCATGGACTTTCCCGAGCCGGGCGGGCCGACCATCAGGAGATTGTGGCTGCCCGCGGCTGCCACTTCCAGCGCGCGCTTGGCGCTCTCCTGTCCACGGATATCCGCGAGATCGGGCAGGTCTCCCGGCGTTGCGCGGATCGCCGGCACCGGGCGACCCAAGGCTTGTGTCCCTTTGAAATGGTTGGCGAGTGCGATCAGGCTGCGCGGAGCAAGGATTTCGAGCCCACCGCCGGCCCAAGCCGCTTCCGCGCCATTTTCCGCCGGGCAAATGAGGCCCTTGCCGAGCGCATTGGCGCCCATGGCGGCGGGAAGCGCACCGGCGACGGCAGCGATCGTGCCGTCGAGATTGAGCTCGCCGATGACGAGGAAATCCTCCAGCGCATCCGCCGGCACGGCACCGAGCGCCATCATCAGGCCGAGCGCGATGGCGAGATCGTAGTGGCTGCGTCTGCCACATTCCTAAAAGCTTATTCGTAGATAAACGAGCATTCGCGATCGAGATGCATTTGTCGACCGATATCCCTCAGTTCCCTGTTCGATCCTTCTGGAGGATCGAACATCCGCACGGAGCGATGTTCCCCGTCCCGATGCTTCCGGATAGCCATGATAAGGTATTGTTGTCACCGGAGGCCGTAGCGAATGCGAAGGACAGGTGAACCGAGCTCGTCTCGGCTCACCTGTTGACAGCGATCCCGTTCATGGCACCATGGAACCACCGGGCGGAAAACAAACAAAAGTGTGCATGGAAGACGGTCATAAGACCGGCTTCCATGCACTCCGTTTTTTGTGTTTGGAGGAGACAGCATGCCACATCAGCGGTTGGCTATCGAGGGAGAGATAGCCACTCCAATCACGCAGCAAGGCTACTCCGCCACGCGATTACTGTCAGTCGAGCTCTCTAAGGGCGACTTAGGCCGGGGTCTGACGGTAGTGCAGCATGCTCGTCTTCCGGACTTGACCCGGCCGATTTCCATCGCACGCCGACCCCATAGAACTTCCCAGTGGCTGTTTCCCCCCAACCGGTAAATTCAATACCCTCGCTTTCGTAGTAATCTTGGAGCGCTCGATGAGATGGGGTCCACCAATTCCCTTTCTCCGCCGCTTTCACTGTTTCCCGAGCCATTTTAGCCTGTTCAGCAATCTCGGCCTGCTCTTTGTTGCAAAGGGCGCGAGCTGCTCTCAAGGAAACGGGAATTGTCTCTGTATGGAAATCACCAGTCATGGCTCTACCTGACAAGTCGGTAGTGGTCGGAGCAGACCACTTCGCGCCCGATCGGGTGATCTCCCCCCCGATCTTTGCATCTCCGAGGAACTCGATTCCTTGCGCAACGTAGAAATCAACCATTTTGAGGTTCGTTTCCGGCATCCGCTCGGACGTCTCGACCGTTGAAAGTGACCGTCGCAAAACGCCAGCGCGGTCAGCCGCAGATTCCTGCGTCAGGTTCAGGAGTGCGCGGGCAGCTCGTAGTGCGTCAGCTGGGGCTGGAATTCTCATCGGTCCGACAAGCCGGTCACCGAAAAAAATGTCAACGATATACCCTCTGGGGTCTTCCATATTCCAAGGAGGCTTCTATAAATACCTTGATGGATCAAAAACGATCCAGAATGATTCGGAGGGTCAATGAGCTACGATGATTCGGCATGGCGGGTAATGTCCCGTCTAAAGCTCGCTGCAGACCTTCGGCGTCTCGCGGACGATCTCGAAGATGCCGCTCCTGCCCCAGCGGAGAGCTCACCCGCTGTCATGATAAATTCATGGATGCGCACCACACGAGAAGTGCCGTGCCTAGTTGGAAGAGTTCTCGGCCACCCGAAACTCGAAGATCACAGCCTGATTCACACGAGCGAGCTTTTCCACATTGATGAGTGCGGTGAGTTCGCGCGCACTAGATCGCGCTGGTATCGCCTCGGGACGCACAGGTCGATGAAATCCGGAGCTTTAGTGAAAGCGTAACGCCAGCGATTATCGATCGAACAATGTTGCTGGGCTCGGTGTTGCCACACTGGAATGATAAATGACAAAGCGCTCCGGAAAATCGCATCGCGTACCGTGGACCGACGCCTCGGAAATTACCATACCCGTCTATATGGCGTACTGCGCGATTGCGGCTGTCCTCCGGCCATGGAATAGGGACTGTGCGGGTTTCAACGTCATACTGTGTCCGCATGAAGACTACGACTTTGAGGTCTTTCAAACTGCGGGCAGAATTTTCGTCGGACGTTTGGGCGACGAGGATCGCCCCTTTGTGCACGAGCTATCGAAACGCTGGCAACGACAACAAGGACTGGTGTCCGAACGCGAGCGAGTCGTTTATTTCAAACCTGTTGGGTACAAGGCTACCGATGAGGAAAAGCTTTCCGCCGATGCCATCTTAGACGTGCCCATCAGGACCCGGAGGCACGCGGAGGCGGCGCTTCGCCGGTTCAACGTGCCTCTCGATAACAGGTACGTCGATCTGCTTCTCACTGAGTCTTGGACGCGGCTAGAGAGAGCGTTCCAATTGCGTCGATCGCCGTTGATCGCATTCGATAGACTGCAGCGCGTTTCGACGATATCGACATCGGGTGCCACTCCCACGCCCAATACGGGCGGGTCCAAGCTTTCGGATTTGCACGGTCTCGGTCCCGCGGTCGCGTGGGGGACGGAATTGGCAACCGATCTCGCCGACTACAAGGCCGGCAATATCGCTTGGGATCGCGTCGATAGCGGCGCTTTGCTGTCAGGACCGCCGGGCACCGGTAAGACGCTATTCGCGCGCGCGCTGGCGAACACTTGCGATGTGCCAATCGTTTATGGCTCCTTTGCCTCATGGCAGGAGAAAGGCTCCATGGATGCGCTCTTGAAAGAGATGCGTAATGCGTTTGACGATGCCGCTTCCAAGGCACCGTCCATCCTGTTCTTAGACGAACTCGATGCGTTCGGTGATCGAAACACCGGGGATCACCACCAGAGTTACATGACGGGTGTCATCACCGGTCTCCTGCAATTGCTTGACGGTTTCGAACGACGTGTCGGTGTGGTCGTGCTGGGGGCGTGCAATTATCCTGACCGTGTCGACCCTGCCATACGTCGCGCGGGACGCCTTAATAGACACCTCCAGGTTCCGCTTCCCGACGCCCCGGCTAGGCGATCAATCGTCCGATATTACAGCGGCGTCGAACTCGACGCAGAACAGGCGATCGTGTTCGATCTGGCCACGGAAGGGTTTGCAGGAGCCGACATCAAGCTGCTCATAAATGACGCGGAGAGGACGGCACGGCGACAATGCGCAAATTTAGCCGCGTCGCACATAATGGAGCATCTGCGCCCTGTGGTAGCGCTGCCTGAGGAGCATATCTATGCGACGGCGGTCCATGAGGCAGGGCATTCACTGGTCGCAGCGGAGTTGAAGTTTGGGGAATTGGTTAAGGTTTCCGTCACGTCTCATGGGGTCTTCAATGGTCAGTCTCAACTTGGGTACACTCGCTACGCATTTCCTTCGGTGAGACGAAGAACGCGTTCGGAATTCCTGGATGAGATTGCTGTGTTTCTCGGCGGGGTCGCGGCGGAGACTGAGGTCTTCGATTCTTTCGATTGCGGTGCGGCCGGTCCCGAGGCCGCTGATCTAAGTATAGTCACGCGGTTGGCAACCATCCTCGAGAGCGGCCTTGGAATGGGACACACGCTGGCGGTTGAAGATTGCCGACCGCGACGGCTTGAACAGCTGCGCGATTCAAATCCGGAACTTCGGAAAAGAATTCATGATGTCATTGAGCAGCAATTCGAGAGAGCGCGGTCCATTGTTCGGAGACAGCGCGCCGTACTGGACCAGCTCGTCGAGCAGTTAATGCTCGCCAAGGAACTGTCGGGGGAAGAGGTAAGGGATATCGTTAAGAGGCATCGGACATCTTGGGTCAGCCTCGCCAAGATGCCTCGGCGAGCGGGGATGTGATGGTCAAAAGACACCGACGCCGAAAGACTTCAGGTCCCCGACGGCTACCACCAGCGGAATCTGTAGCCGCCAGGGAGGCAAGAAAATCTGTTGGCGCGGCGCTCGACGAAGTCGGTTTTAAGCCGTTGGGCCGCCGAATAATCGTTGGCGGGGGGATTGTTCGAGGAAACACAGATGGCAGTTGCGCTCCCGACAACGGAGAAGCGGAGACGCCCGTCTATGTCACGTCATCGGACGACCCGTTGTGAACTCTATCAACGGGCAATCACACCGCGCGTTATGGCTGTCCTCTTCGAAATGAGACGACAAGCGCTACTCGAGTCCGATCCTGCTCGTATCGTGGATGGAAAACTATCGGGCAAGGTCGTCAAATATGTCGGGGCAAAAGCTGTATCTTCTCGTGAGTTCTGTGTTTGCGAACATACAATCACAGTGGAGAACGACTCACGCGGCTATTGATCTGAGTTGGGCGCTGCTATCGTGCCCACCAGGAATGTTTAAAACGAGTCTTTGATGCAATTCGTCGTACACAAAGCCGCCAAGCCTCCTGTATCGGCCAGAATTAACTATCCGTTCGCAGGTCTCTACCAAGATAACTGGAACGACTTCGGATGGCGCTGTCGGTTCGTCGCAACTCTGCATATCAGCGCCGATGAGGCGGTAGATTTAGGTCCGGTAAAGATTGCGCAGGACAACGACGGATTTCGCGCGAGTACTCCTGCTTTCTTCGAAATTTTACCCAACAACGTTGCGTCTCTTGGAGAGTCAATCGCATATTACCGCCGCATTGAGGACCTTAGCCCTGAACTTCAGCTGGCGTATCTGACGGCGGTCGGGGACATTGTCTACGACCCGGAGCGCCGCTTTCTTATCACCAACCAGGAGCTCTGGGAAAAAAGCTTCATGCGCGAGGTATCGTCCCGGCATGCCTTGGATCGCGGCGGCTATTACGTTGGAGCTCCCTTTGTGGAGGTCGAGCCGCCAAATTTCGACTTTAGTATGCAGCTCCCGGGAGCAGCAGGTCGGCACGAAGTTACCTTCGACTTCACCGGGCAAGGCGGTCTTCCGAATCGTACGATGCTTCTCGTTGGCCGCAACGGTACCGGAAAGACACAGTTGCTCTCTAGCGTGGCTTTCGAAAGCATGGCGGCGGAAGTCTTTGATGAAGAAACGATCAAATCGATGCCTAAGGCGGAGATATCAGCTGATCTCAAGCTCAGTCGCGTAATCACAATCTCTTATAATGTATTCGACGAGTTTCCTCTTCCCAAAGAGACAAGGACACGACGACCGCGTGGTGTCGCGTACCGATCGCGAGCGTCCTACAAGTACTGCGGGCTGCGAACGCGCGATGGCACGATTAATGCCAACGAGGTCGACAAAATGCTGGCCGAGGCGCTAGAGCCAGTAGCTGCATCGGATCGCATGGAACGCCTTGAATTGGTGCTCGCGACATTGTTCGACGAGCAACAAGCAGTGGCCTTGACTTCGGAGGATGATCAAACTCGCAAACAGGCGGTAAAGCAGCTGAGTGCTGGGCAGCGCCTTGTCGCGGCGATTTTTAGCAATATCGTCGGCTTCATAGAAGAAGGATCGCTTCTTCTCATTGACGAGCCTGAAACGAACCTACATCCCGGCCTGCTCAGCAGTGTCGTCGATGCGCTTACCCGGGTACTGGAGGAATACGACTCCTATGCGATCATAGCGACGCATTCTCCCATTCTGCTGCAGCAAATACCAAGTCGATATGTAAGGGTAGTTACGCGCGACAACCTCAACAGACCAGCCGTTAATCCTCTTTCTTTCGAAAGTTTCGGAGAAGACTTGGGGGAGCTTACCCGCAAGGTTCTTGATTTGTCGGGCGCGGAACGCGACTTCAAGCACGTACTGGATGATTTATTCGACGTCCACAACTCCGCGCAGGGCGTCGCCGACCTTTTCCCATATCCGCTAGGCATTCCAGCGCAATCTCATCTGTTTGCCCGCGAGATCGAGCAAGAAGACGAGGCAAACTAAGTGCGGAAAACTGGACATTACGTGGCTGAGCGAGTGCCATCGTACGACCGACTTGTTGCCGCGACCACACCTAGTAGGCGGCAAACGCTAACTCCTCTTTCGGCAACGATAGTTCCTGCGTGCGAAGCCTATGACCAAGCTTCCCCAGACGTTCATGCTCGCGCGCCTATCGGCCTTGCGGAGGCCGCGAAGGATGCGTTGATCGACGCCTTCGAAAACCGCACCGTCGCCATGAACCGCCTTCTTGCGGAGATGACGAACTCGCTACCACGCCGACACGCCGATCTGTGCCCATACTGCACCTTGGACACTAATCCTGATCTCGACCACTATCTCCCAAAAGAGGAGTTCCCCGAGTTCGCGTTGCATGGTCGAAACCTGATTTACATCTGCACAACGTGTAACCGCAAGAAGTCGAAGTACTTTAAATCAGTTCCTGAAGGACACAGACTCTTTATGCACCCTGCACACGAACCGACTTCGCTTCATTCGGTTCTCACGGTAACTCTTCGCTACGCGCCCCGGGCCGTGGTTGCAAAGTATTCGATAGACGACAATGCAGATGTCCCAGACGATGAGAAGGCGCAATTGAAACGCCACTTTGTTAGATTGGGACTCCCCGAACGATATGCTACGCGCGCGCAGAATAGTCTGACTGCTCTAAAGGAGGACTTGGCTGGGCATAACGTGGTAACTGTCAGAAGAACGCTCGATCACAAAATTCAGAGTTCTTTGGTTGGAGAACCAATCAACGGGTGGTCCAAGGCATTATACCGTGCCGTTGCAATGGATCAGAATGCCATGAGCGATTGGTTGCTGGGGCCCTGACATTTTGTGGAATGGATGGTGGTTGGGGGACTGCGTGGCTGCAATGAACTCTACCCACCGGCGAAAACGCTAAAGGACGTTTTCAATACTTACTTCATGCCAAGCCAATGCAGCCATCACACGGCATCGGTTTCCGGGTCTTTCCTTTGTCGCAGAATAGATGCTTTGAGGGTCGCAAAGCGCTGATCAATCTCCTCGTCGGAGACTTCGACATCAAGAATGTCTCCGACGAATTTCAGGCGTCCTTCGGCTTCTCGAAGGACTTCGCCCCATCTTTTCACCCAAACCTTCCCTCTTTCGAGTTCTACGAAAAGTCCCGTCGGGCGATTAGGCTGGGTAATACGATGCAACTGGTCGGCTGCCACGTCCGTAGTCACTAGGAAGAAGTGCCCGCGCTTGCGATTGTCTCTGCCGCTCTCATGGTCGCCGGTGCGGTGATACTCGGGGTGTCGGGTGATTGGCTGCCCGGTGCGGTGGCTTTCGCCATCTGTCTTGGCCTTGGGTCAGGGATCAACAGCGTCGCTCAGGGGAGCCTCCCGCTCTATCTCTTCGGGTCGGCTGGCTACGGCGCGATCACGGGCAAGATGGCTGCGGCAAGGCTGGCGATTGGTGCCGCCGCACCATTCGTGTTTGCCACGGCGATGGAGAATCTCGGCATCGCCACGGCTCTGTTCGTCAATGCACTTCTTGGCATAGTCGGCATCGGTGCGTTCATCGCAGTGGCTGCGTCTACACGGAGCGCTACAAAGTCTGAGTAGTGAACCGAGGCTGGTCACACAGACATTGCCGATCTCATGTTGGCTAGAGCAATGCTTCTGTTGACAATCACACTATCCCTACCGCTACCCGAGACGAGCGTATGGCGATGCCGCGATTCGCCTGATAATCAAAACCAATGCGTGCAATTGCAGCTCAAGGGGGCAGGAGTTGCGAAAGATCGGGAGGGGACATGGCGGACGGATTGTTGGATTGGGCGGACAAGCAGGCCGCATGGGTTCGTGACGCGCTCAGAAGACATGCTCAACAAGCAGGGTTCTCGTTGAATGATGAATACAAAAAGCACGTCCGCACAGGCGTTCGTCTCGCTTCAGGATACGCTTTGGACCCTGTTCCAGATTATGAAGCGCTTGATTCCAGCCATCTGAAATCGGCAGCTGCGAAGGAATCGCGCGCAATCCTTTGCTCCTTAGGGCCGGTCCGAAATTTAAACCGCCTTGCAGACGGGCAGAAGCTAAAGTTTGCGCTGAACGGCTTGACTTTAATTTACGGTGACAATGGAAGCGGCAAGAGCGGGTACTGCCGGATAACTAAAAAACTCTGTCGGAGTCTGACGTCGGACGAACTGTTAGGAAACGTATTCGAAGCCGGCACGAAGCCGCCGGCTGAGGTTCAGGTCCGATTCATCGAAGAAGGCGCTGCAGAACCACAGGAAGTCGACTGGATCGACGGCACGCCAACGCCGCAGCCTATTTCACGAATATCAGTGTTCGACTCCGCTAACGCACGTTTGTACGTCGACAAACAGAACCGGATAGGGTTTCTTCCCGCTGACATCGCTATTCTTGAGCGGCATGGCACTCACCGCGGCGAATTGGAGGCCGAGTTTCGTACCGAGATAAAGGCGCTCGAAGCCAAACTAAAGACCCCGCTACCTGGAGGATATTCGCCAACGGGAACGGTGGCCGCTCTCCTCGCACGTCTTGATCCCAAGTCGAAGATGGCGCTACCTTCCAAATCTCAAATCGAAGCTCAAGCCGAATTTTCAGACGCCGACAATATGGAACTCGGACAGCTGGCAATTCTGTTGGCCAGCGACCCATCTACAATGGCTGCCAAGCGTCGTCGAGCGAAGGCCGCGTTAGAAAAGATAGCTGTCGTTGCTCTTCTAGTCGAAGCGCGCCTCTCGGACAGTGCTTGGGCGATGTTGACAGAACAGATCGCGGCGGCGGGATCAACGGCATCTGCAGCCAAGCTTGCCGCAGCATCGGCGTTCGAGAAGTTACCGCTTGCCGACGTGGGGCAAGCACCGTGGCGACTAATGTTCGATTATGCCCGTGCCTATGCCGCGACTCTCGGGGGTGACCACGAACACGTACCATCCAAGGAAGGCGACCTCTGCCTGCTCTGCCAGGAACCCTTGACTGCAAAGGCAGCCGAGCGGATATCGTCCTTTAATGCCTTCGTGACAGGAGCGGCGAATTTGGCAGCCCAACAGGCAGCGACAACGCTCAACGCATCGCAGAAGGCCATTGTTGACCTCAACATTCCCAATGGCGACGAAATCCGGGCAGCGTTGGGCGAGTTCGGCGATCTCTCACCTGCAAGGAAAGAGGTGATTGGTGTTGTCATCGATTACTTTGCCATAGCGGCGAACCGCCGATCGTCGTTTATCGCTTCGGCTGCTCCGGAAGTGCCGCTCGCCCCCTCCCTTGCCGCGGCAATCAACGAGCAATGTGCTCAATTGGCTGCTGAAGCCAGCGATGATGACAACGCAGCAAAAGACGACACCACTCGCGCCGCAACGAGGAAACGGCGCGACGAACTGACTGACCGAAAGAAACTTGCCGCTGATTTGGCCATTGTCCTTCTTCGTTTGGACGATCTGGAAGAGCGGCTCAAGCTTTTGAAGTGTTGTGAGGCCGTCGAGACAGGCTCAGTCTCGCGGCAGATGACCGCGCTTCGACGGAGTCTGGTTATGGAAGACCTCGAAAAGAGAATCCTCGATGAGATTCAGGCGCTAGGCCTCTCGCACATCCCGTTCTCGGTGAATGACCGTAGTCAGGATGGCCAAAGCTACTTCGAGGTTGGGCTTGCGGCACCGAAGGCCACGGCAAACAACCGCGTGCTAAGCGAAGGCGAGCAGCGAGCCCTGGCTTTGGCCTGCTTCCTTGCCGAGGCAGGTGGCGATGCATCTCACCATGGTCTGATCATCGACGACCCGGTCTCTTCGCTAGACCACTTGCGTGTGCGAAAGGTGGCTTCCCGATTGGTGGGTGAAGCCGCAAACGGAAGACAGGTGATCATTTTTACGCATAACCTTCTCTTTTTCAACGAGATCGTGGATGCGGCCGCTCAGAGCATGCCCCCGGTTCCGATCGTGCGGAACTATATAAGCAAGAACGAAGCGTCGGGATTCGGGATTATCAGTGAGACCGACGAACCATGGATCGCACAGCCTGTCACCAAGCGGATCGCGAATCTCCGGGACCGCTTGAAGACATTCAATGACATTGACAACCAGACGGACGAGTCATGGAGGCGGCTGGCAAAGGATTTCTACACCGACCTTCGCGAGAGCTGGGAACGCCTCGTGGAGGAAGTACTTCTCGGTAAGGTCGTCGAACGGTTCAACACTGACGTGAGAACCCAAAGCCTAAAGGTCGTCTCAGTGGAGGACGAGGATTATAAACGCGTGTATTGGGCTATGAAGCGCGTTTCCGAACGTTCGGGGCACGACATGGCCGCCGGGAAAGTTCTCCAGGCTCCAACGCTTCTCGAAATGAAGAGCGATCTCGACGCGATTGAGGAGTTCCGTACGGAAGTGGCCAAACGCAGGAAAGCAAACGAAGAGAGGCGCGCTGCGTTCGAAAAGCCTCCCAAGGCGGAGACCATTTAGGAAACACGATCTAAGTAGTCGCCACGACACGTGGTGAGCCTACGCCACGTCCGCAAAGGGTCCAAGAACGGACTAGGATTTGGAATGTTATTTTTGCCAATAGCGACCTTTGCGATTGCGCGATGACCGCTATTGGCAAATCATTGACGGGCTTGGTTCATTCATCCAAATAGTTGGCGATCAGAAGGCCAAAGGCGTGACTAAATCGACCTCAGCGACACCCGCTTTTCGAGTTCGGCCGCCTGTTCCTTCCGCTCGCCGTAGCGATCCGTCAGATGAGCCGAGGCGTCTCGTGTCAGTAGCGTGAACTTCACCAGTTCCTCGCAGACGTCCACAACGCGGTCGTAGTAGGATGACGGTTTCATCCTGCCGACGGCGTCGAACTCCTGGTAGGCCTTGGCGACCGACGACTGGTTCGGGATGGTGATCATCCGCATCCAGCGGCCGAGCACGCGCATCTGGTTCAGGGCGTTGAAGGACTGGCTGCCACCGGAAACTTCCATGATCGCCAGTGTCTTTCCTTGCGTCGGGCGGATCGATCCGAGCGACAGAGGAATCCAGTCGATCTGGGATTTCATGATCCCGGTCATTGCACCGTGGCGCTCTGGGCTGACCCACACCTGGCCCTCCGACCACTGGGAGAGGTCGCGCAGTTCCTGCACTTTCGGATCGCTGGCCGGAGCCTCGTCAGGAAGCGGCAGCCCCTTCGGATCGAACATCCGCACCTCGCACCCCATGCGCTCGAGAAGACGTCTGGCTTCGTGCGCCAACAGGCGGCTGTAGGACACCTCCCGGAGCGAGCCGTATAGGATCAGGATGCGCGGCTTGTGCGTCGAGAACGCTGGACGCAACGCGTCGAGGTCAGGCTGACGAAGATGCCGTTCCTGCAAGGCGGGGAAGGTCTCAGACAATGCGCTTGCCCTCCTCATCGAGAACCTGCTCGCCGTCTTCCTTGAAGAACTCTCCCTTGAAAGCATCCGGCAAGATGTCGAGCACGACTTCGGAGGGCCGGGCGAGCCTGGTGCCGAGCGGCGTGACGACGAACGGACGGTTGATGAGGATCGGGTCCTTCAGCATGGCGTCGAGCAACTGGTCGTCCGTCAGCTTCGGATCGTCGAGGCTCAACTCCGCGTAAGGCGTGCCCTTATTGCGGATCGCCTGGCGGACGGTCAATCCGGCGTCATTGATCATCCTTGCCAACTCGTCCCGCGACGGCGGGGACTGTACGTACTCGATGACGGTCGGTTCGATCCCAGCGGCACGGATCATCTCCAGAGTGTTGCGGGAGGTGCCGCAGGCGGGGTTGTGATAGATGGTGACGTCCATTCTCATGTCCTTTCAGTAATAGTATTTCGGGAGACGGCGGGCGCGGCCTCGTACCAGCCCTTGCTACGGTTCACGATCCAGACGACCGACAGCATCACCGGGACTTCGATGAGCACGCCGACGACCGTCGCCAGAGCCGCGCCGGACTGGAAGCCGAAGAGGCTGATGGCGGCCGCGACCGCGAGTTCGAAGAAGTTGCTGGCCCCGATCAGCGCCGAAGGCCCGGCGACGCAATGGCGCTCCCCCGACATCCGGTTCAAAAGATAGGCCAGCCCTGAATTGAAATAGACCTGGATCAGGATGGGGACGGCTAACAGGGCAATGATCGTCGGCTGCGCGATGATCTGGTCGCCCTGGAAGCCGAAGAGAAGGACGAGCGTCGCGAGCAGCGCGACCAGCGAAAGCGGCTGAAGTCTCGCCAGCATGGCGTCCAGCGCCCCTGTCGTTCCGTCCGCGGTAAGCCGCCCCCTCAGGACCTGGGCGATGATGACCGGGACGACGATATAGAGGACGACTGACAGTACGAGGGTGTCCCACGGCACTGTGATGGCCGACAGCCCAAGCAACAGCGCGACGATCGGAGCGAAGGCAACGACCATGATCGCATCGTTGAGGGCGACCTGGGAAAGCGTGAACAACGGCTCGCCGCGGGTCAGGTTGCTCCAGACGAACACCATCGCAGTACATGGCGCAGCGGCCAGGATGATCAGGCCTGCAATGTAGGAGTCGATCTGGTCGGCCGGCAGATAGGGGCGGAACAGCCAGCCAACGAACAGCCATCCGAGCAGCGCCATCGAGAACGGCTTGACGGCCCAGTTGATGAACAGGGTCACGCCAATGCCACGCCAGTAGGTGCTCACCTGCGCCAGCGAACGGAAGTCGATCTTGACGAGCATCGGTATGATCATCAGCCAGATCAGGATGGCGACGGGCAGGTTCACCTTCGCGACCTCCGCCGCGCCGATGACCTGGAAAACGCCGGGCATCAGATGGCCGAGGGCCACGCCGACGACGATGCAAAGGAAGACCCAGATGGTGAGGTAGCGTTCAAACGTGGACATCAGGCCGTCTTTCCCTGAGTTCCCGTCGAGCCTTCCATCGCACCGATCTGGCTGAGCTTCGTTTCGAGCGCCAGACGGTCGATCGATGACAGCGGAAGGCTAACGAAGGCCATGATGCGGTTCTTGAGGAAACGGGCGGCCGTCGCGAACGCGCGCTGGATTTCAGTGTCGGAGCCAACGACCCCGGCCGGGTCTTCGACACCCCAATGCGCCGTCATCGGATGACCGATCCATACCGGGCAGGCTTCGCCGTGCGCGCTGTCACAGACGGTAAAGATGAAATCCATTTCGGGCGCGCCCGGTTCGGCAAAGACATCCCAGCTCTTCGACGAGAAACCAGATGCCGGATAGCCGAGAACGTCCAATTCCTTCAGGGCATGTGGATTGACGTCACCCTTGGGCTGGCTGCCCGCGGAGAAGGCCCGGAAGCGTCCGCCGCCCTCCTTGTTGAGGATGGATTCGGCGAGAATAGAACGTGCGGAGTTGCCCGTGCACAAGAAGAGCACGTTGTAGGTCTTGTCGGCCATGGTCGTTTTCCGTGGTTAGGTAGGAGGTCTGTCGAGTTTCATGATCGTTGCCGATGCCGGACAGATGCCCGACAGCTGACGGGTCGCGAGAACGGCGGGCGGCACATCGGCGCGCTCGATCACAGCGAAGCCAAGGCTTTCGAAGAACGGTGCGGCGGAGGACGTCGCCAGGAAGACTGCAGAGTTCACATTGACGGCCTTCAGCGTTTCCCCGGTCAGCGATTTTCCAAGCGCCTTGCCACGATGCTCGGGCAAGATGATCATCGACCGGAGGAGGACCGCATCGCCGCACACCTCGATGCCAGCATAGCCAACCGTGCCGCCATCGGAGCAAACCGCCCTGAAAAAAGAGCGCCCAGCGTCTTCGAGGTCTTCGGTTGGAAGACCGGAAACCGATAGCGCCAGTTTCAGTTCGGGATCGCTCCCCGGGATTGGCTCCAGCCTGATGTCGCTCATGACAGCTTCACCTCGGGAGCACAGCAGGGTGTGAGTTCTGCGATGAGCGGCGCGCAGAGTTCCGCCGAGCCGCCGCAGCAGTCTTTCAGCATGAAAAGAGTCAGGTCGCGCAGCCCTTGAAGGTCCGCCCGGTAGATGATCGAACGGCTCTGCCGCTCGCTTGAAACCAAGCCCGCACGTGACAGCGTCGCAAGGTGCGCCGACATGGTGTTCTGCGGGACATCGAGTAGCCGGGCGAGCTCCCCAGCAGGCACCCCATCGGGCTCGTGGCGGACGAGAAGCCGGAACGTTTCCAGCCTGGTGGTCTGAGCGAGTGCGGCAAGCGCCGCGATTGCTGTATTGCTATCCATATATCCAGACTAATGGATATATTGTCTTTGTCAACAGGTGGCTATCCTTTCAATGTCCGTTCTGGAGCAATCAAGTCATCCAGAAGTGTCGTTGGTGGCCGTTTATGAAAGTGCGGCGACATCTTAGCGGGAGGCCTATTCGCAAGCAGGAGTGCGCGGCTTGCCGGAAACAAGGTTCGGCGGATGATTGAGCATTTAAACCGCGCAATACAAAGAACACGTAGTCTAGGTTGCGATTTCGGCGTAGCGAATACCCAGTCAAATGACCGCATATTCGCTGGCGGGCTCGGCGATCGGAGACACGTTGTGTTTTTCCATGACTGCCTTCAAATCAGCTTTTAACGACTCGTTACCCTCGTCGAGCGACTCGGATATTCCCCGTATGTCAGCAGCGTCTGAGGGATCGCGGATTACCACCGGCTCGCCTTCGAGTTCAGCCTCTTCGGCGAGCACGTCATCGAGGTATGGCTGCAGGGTTTCGACGTTCCGATGCCCCATCAGCTGCCTGGCTCTTTCCAATACCATGCTCGCCTGCCAAGCCCTTCCATGTATACTTCGATGACGAAGGTAAACATCCTTCACTATAGCTTGGCAAAAAGCCGCCCTCAGCTTGTGCCCGCTTCCGGGAATGAAGCAATCCGCAAAAATCTTACCTAGTTTATTGCTGATGCTCTCTTGAGAGAATGCCCTGTTCTTATACGACAAAAAGACTTCGTCGGGTGCCTTGTGCTGCCTAATTTTGAAACGCTTTTTTACGAAATCCGCTCTCGTGGTCCATATATAGTCAAGTATGTCCTCGAGCAAATTTATAGAAATCGGGGCTTCCCTTGCCCCCGTCTTCTCGGTCACCACGAAGAAGAGATATTTTATGCCCCGCGCGGCCAAATTCTTGAGCGCTTTGAGGATCAGCTTGCGGTTCTCGGGAAGATAGTGACGTCGCAACACGGTTTCGTATTCTGGAATTTCCAGAAACTCACCTTCCTCACGAAAGGCGTTTAGGATTGCCGCAATGGTCAGATTGGCGCAACCACCCGCCCGTAAACCAGAATGTCGCATCAGTGACGCTATCAGGAACCAAGTTTCACGTCGGTTCTCGCTTGCGCTGTCCGAGTTCGCCTTCGCGATGATCCGCTTCGCCTCGGGATCGGACGGTGTCTTTCGCGTTTTCTTGGTCTTGCTCTCCTGTGCCCGGCTAAACTTGAATGGCGTCGTGGAGAGCGTGCCCGACTTTCGGGTGAACAGGCTGTCGGCGAGCGACCCCAAGGTACTTCCCGCGTATCTTTTTAGTACAAAGCCGCGCTTGCGCTCCCAGAAGTCGTAGCATGCCAATATTGTGTAAAGTTTCCGCACGTTCGTCGCGTCGATTGTTAACTCGGAATCGTTGAACGGTATAATGTTTCCGGTCCGCCGGCCGCCGCGCAAAAGGAACCGTTTGAGATGGCGCTCGTCTGCGTCGAACGGATCGACGCCTTGTAGATGCAGGTAATCTTCCCAGACTGCGAGATTCAGGGCGGCCTTTTCCAATGATCGCCATTTCGAGTTATATCTGATGCCCTTCTCCAGGAGAAAGGGAAGGATGAACATCGAGCATCCAATCCGATCATTCATGGGAAGGGAGAACTTGGGAAGCGGAATCTCGTCAATTGTGAAATCGGTCGACGCATGGTCGATCTTCGTTGTCGAGACAAACGCGTTCATGTTCTTAAACTGTATGTTGATAGGAGGTGATGGCTGCCGTCGAGAGTGGCAACGGCGTCCAGCAGTTCCATTACCTGATAAGTTCGGGTTGCGAGTTGTTCGCCAAGCTTTCGATTGATCTTCTTCAGCTGGTCGTTCTCTGCCTTGAGGTCAGTCACCCCGATCTGGATACTCGATGCTTCCTGGAGCAGGCGGACCCATTCTTTCACCATATCCTCATGTGGGCCGCCAGGGCTGTCCATGTTGGGGCTGCCCCATCTGAAGATACCCTTCTCTGGATGGTGCCACTCGCGTAAAGCGACCTTGCTGTCCGGCCAAAATGCTTCCGCAGAGCGGCCATCGCTCCGCCACCCCTTCATAATGGCTCGCATTTCCTTGAGCTTGGCGTCGAAGGAGGCGGCGACAAAATCAGATCGATCTTCTCGCCGGAGGCGCTTCGCTCCCGCCTCGGGTTGGGTCTCGCTCGGAACTTTCCTGCGGCGGCCCATTACGCATACGCCTCGATAGCCGCGATGCGCCTTTCGATCGCTTCCCTCTGCTCGCCAGTGGTCAGTTTGACAATCAGCCGCACTTCCGCCAGAGCGTTTTCCCAATACGGAGAAATGGCAGGAACACGAGCTGAGTGCGGGCATGACAGGCAGGTCTCGTCATCGGCAAAATCGAAGTCGACTTCTGCGTTATCGCTTGGGAGCATGCCGGTTAGCATCTGCTTCAAGGCAAGGCACTTCGACTTCGACTTGTCATCATTCGAGTTGTTGCACAGGCATACGCTGTGACCCTCAGGGTGAACTTGCATCGGCGTTGCTCTGACCAATTTTTCCAACGCCGCTTCGAAACCAGGTTCGTCGTAGCCTCCCTTGGTTATCTCGAGTTCTGGAAGGAACCTCTCTTTCAACTCGTTGACCTGCAGGGTGATCCGCTGCCCCGCCGACCCGGCCAACTTCGCGCCGTCGAGCGCCGTTTGCATGATGTGCCTGACCAGTTGCCACTTGCCATCGTTTGTATCGCGTTCACGCTCAATGTTTCTTTTCGCGACTTCGGCCCTTGCCAGTTTATCCTCTCCCAAACGCAACGCCGTCGCTGCCCTCATTTTCAAGTATCCTCTGGTGGTGTCCGGGTTGAAGTGTCTGTAGTGGAAGGATAGCGCGGTCAGGTTCGGGAACATCCAACGATGGAAGTATGTCGTTCCGAAGAACTTCCGGAACTGATGGGGGGTGAAGACCCACGCCTCTCCGTTAGCGAGCGGCGGAACACCTAGCCAGTTACATGACCGTTTAAGATTTTTTGCGAGACTAACCAAGGCTGGCCTGCCCGTTAACGGGCAGGCTATATTGAAAAGCCACTCGTCCTCGCGAAATCTGTTATAAGAATGAAGACGACGCACGATGTCGACTGCAGCTTTGACGGACGAGGGGATCGGTATCCGGTCCACGTCGCGGATATTCTTCGCAATAAGACAGTTCAACCACATGTTCCCGTTTGCGTCGATTTCGACGCAGTCCTTCTTCAGGCAGTTGCGCTCGTCATCGCGTCTGGCGGTAAACGCACATATGACGACCGAACAAAAGATTGGGAGAAAAACAAGTAGGAAGGTACGTATAGTGACCAGATGGTGTGGTTGGTCGCCCCTGCGCCTTGAAATATTGTATATCGGCTTGAGCTCTGGAAATCCGAGGTGACGCAAACGGTCGTTCACCTTCTTAAACCTTTGCAAGTCCGTCGGGCGTCCAGTTTGATCTAGTCCGTTCTCAACGATATCGAACAGCTCTTTGACAAGGTCGTCGTGTACCAGTTTCAAACAAGCATCGATCAGCCAGCTGGTCTGGTATTCTGGAGCGTCTTTGGTTCGCTTCCGGGCTTTGGCCCACTTAACCTGACTGCTTCTATCACGTTCGTTCAAGTGAGCTCGATATCCAATAGGATCGTGGCTTAGAAGTTCTCGCAGGTTCCAAAGCTGGGTCCACGGCTTCAAAAAATCTAGCGCCGAACCTTCGGCAATTTTTTCTTGCGAGATTGGCTTTTCGGGAATCTTGTAAGTTCTGGCATATCTGAGACCCTTCTGAGTGATGTACTGAAACATCGTCGCGCGCGTGGATGATGTTAATGAACGCGCGTCTTGCAGGCCCAACATGTGCGCAACGAAATTGGCGTCTACCTCACCACGCTGGTTGAAGTAGGGCTCGACGTCGCCTGTATCCCATGCACCGCACAATGATATGACTCGCGCCGGCATCGACAACAGTGCATCGCGGCCACCTGAGCTGAGCGCTCTTATGAATTGCCGATGCCAGGCAGCGTTGAGCTTCGCATAGCTCTCTATTCCGTTTTGAATTCGCCATTTCAAGAACAGCAAGTGAAATCGAAAAGTGATGGCGGCCCCTGCCGCGGATTTATTCCACCCTACTGGCCCGTCATCGAGGCTGTGGTAAACTACGAGTTTTATCGTAATTAGGTCGCGCTCGCACTCAGGGTCCAGCAGATTGATCGAGCTCGGAAACGCGGTCAGATACTGATCGAAATCGATCGTGACCGTCGGATTTTTCCGAACAGCGACACTCTCCGTGCCAATGACCCATTTATTGCTGAGGGGGGTAGTACCGTCCTTGAACCAATATCGGACTGGAAGGGCTCCGATAATCTGGTCATGGAGGCTTGGTGTGGTAACATTGGCGTTAAGTAGGGCTACTGACATCGCCTCACCAAATAACCGGGACAGCAATGTCGCCGGAAGCTATCCGCCCCTCGACATCCGATTGGACAATAGCGAATTGGGAAGCGAACCTACTTTCTTTGATCTTAATAATGTATCCTTCCACAATACCGAGGAAAGGTATCCATTTTCGGATGAACCGCTTCGGGTTCAGATACAAAATCTTCTCCATCTGCTTGTACATGGCGACCTTTGCCAAACATAAATCCCGCATTGTATTTTCCCGTACGGTAAATCTCCGAGCAGAATTGGACAGAAGCGCTTCCTCTTCTATCTTCGTGTCTTTCTTCGATTTACTTCGATCCCCAAAAAGCGCAAAATGAAGCCCGTTCTTTAGCCCAAGCTCCTTTCTTCTTTCGAAGTCTGATGGATCGACACCGATTTTTGCTGCGGCGTCGTCAAGCGAAGAGGCCGATACCGCCTCCCAAGCGTTGAGGAATTTCCGGATCATCTCCTGCAGGATGGCTTTGACACCCTGCAAGTCGAGATAGTGATACGCCATCTCGGGTGTCGATTGCCCCGCGATCGCCATAGCCAAGTTCACATCGAAGGAACCATCGGCCCGTTTGGCGTTCATGAAGCTTCGACGAATAACCCTTTTCGTGACACTCAAACCTCCGAACAGGGCATTGTCTTTATGGCGATCCAAAAAACCATAGTGCCAGTCTCTGTCGATCTGACCTAAGTTGTGCCTCACGGTGTATTCACCTGGACGCCTGTATATCCACAGCCTTTCGGCCAATGGGCCGTCTACAGGCCTCATCGGTTTGGACATTTCCCTAAACATCTCGATGACGCGGAAACCGGAAACCTCACCCTTTACTTTTACGGAGACTTCGCCGACTTCGTCTTCACGCAATCGCCCCTTAACCTCCTTGCCGCCGGCTCGGTTCTTCTTTTCGGCAATCGTGGCGATCTGTCGCCTTCCACGCCTAGAAGTCCCGACGTATGGGTCCTCCCCGAGGTCCTTTGTCGGCTGCGCATTCAATCCCGTGTCGATCAAGACAATATGAAATGCGGCATTGAGCGCTTTGGTCGTGGCTTCAATGAAGGATTGGAGGTGTGCGTGACCGCCCGCCCACGCGACGAGCTTTTGAAATTTTTTCAAGCCAAACACAATATCACGACTATTGTGATATACATCTTTGTAATATCTGATGATAACTGAGAATAAATCGCCGTCACTTAGGCCGATTTCGACGCCAAATATCGGATTTCCAATCCGGTCGCCGGGTCTGCGCAATATTATTTCTTCAAACTTATCGATAGACATCTTATACTGCTCGCCCAGGAATACCTGACCACTCTGAAAGTTCTCATATTCGGATAGGAATTCTGCAACGTAGCAACTGCGTAGCTCCGCCAGGGCCTTTGCGTTCGTTGCGATGAACTCATTCGAAGCTTCGAGTTCGGTTTTGTTTGTGAGGTCAAGCCGTCCCGCTTTGTAGAGAAGGCTCGCGAGCGAGTCCGTACCGGATTCAGTACTGAATTTTGACGCTGTTCTCTGCCTCATCTGAACGGCGGGGAGAAACCCTGCATCGACCAGCCAATTGAGCGCACTGCGGGCGGCCTCGACATACTTGTCACGTACCTTGCGTTTCGTGGAGATGGTGAGCGATCGGTCGTCGACATCGCCCATCACACGAAGAAACTCGTTAGTGACGTGTTGCCAGTCTTTTTGTGTCGGCGTCCTGCCGCCCTGAAGGGTTTGAAATACCCGCGTGGCGACCTCGTCCTTTCCTAGCGATCCTGCTGCCCCAAGACCCTGCAGGAGAAGACGGAGCTTCTTGAAGTACCCGTGCGCCGTATCACCGGCCTTAAAGGTGGCGGCCCTGCGCCATGCCGCTTCTAAGCCTCTACAAAACTTTTCACCGAACAGATGCAGCACTGTGGTCAAATTATAGCGCTTGCGATGCCCGCTTATCGAGAAGCTATATTCGGTGATCCCGAAGTCTTCAATTTCAATCAACGACGGCTCCCCACCAGTCTGAATAAATAGCGATCTGGCGTCTTGATTTTCAGAAATAATTATTAAGTTGAAGTCTTGCTTTTAAGCGACTTTTCGACTATCAATTGAACAACAAGACTTTTATCTTCAGAATAATTCAAGACTCTACGAAGTGTGACAATGCATTATCCTCTGCCTGGTTGTGAGAATTATTGATTCTCTTATACAAACAGAGTCAATTTGTCGATCGGTAAATTTTTGATCGACGAGATGTACTTGTGTTTCGCGATGGGGCGCTGAGGGCAAGTTGCACCGCTCGAGATTTGGCTGAGGAAGACTTTCCTGATCGACTGTACGGCAACGTCGCGGTTAGCGATTGCGACGTCGCCAATCGGCAGGATGCGCAAATGCTCCCAGCCGGCGTCGAGAGACAGTGCCAACTCGCCGTCGGTTAGTTGCCGGCCGCGCAGCGACCTGATGATGGTGGAAGCATACAGTACGCCATCGCGCTAGGCAGGCAAGCCGAGGGCCCGCGACTGCAGACGACGACAGATTTGCAAAAACAGCCCTGACGGCGATCCTGCAGGCACCGTTACGGATTGTATCGCAGATGGCATCGATCAGCAGGTTCGAACGCTACGAAGCTCACCGACACAAGAGGCTGATTGCGGTATCGGGATGCGGGTCTATGGACATCCGCGGTTCGACCAGCCTCGGGCATCTCCCGCGCTCGGTTACCAATATCCATATTCGTAAAAACAGTGACGATAACGTGTTGTAAAGTTTTGTCGATTTACCACGAATATGATCGCCAATGTGGCTTCCGGGATCCTTCCTTGGGCAGGTCTGCCGGTGCGAGATTGACTGTCACGCGCTTGGGCGGCAGCGAAAGGCCGGAGGCGTGAAGAGCGGCCTGCACCCGCTCGCGGCTTTCCGCTACGGCCTTGTCGGCCAGACCGACGATCTGCATGCCCATCTTGCCGGGCGCCACCATGACCTGCACATCGACAGGCACGCCCTCGATGCCTTGAAACGCAATCGTACCAACGCGTGCCACCATGATCGCCCCGCCTGTCCTGCGGCGACGCGCTCAAAGCACGATGATGCCGCAACACTTTTATGCCGAAAACAGTCCGCTCACCCGCCCTTGGGTTGCAGCTGCAAATCTGGCATGAAACATGGAATGAAACAAGAACAATTATAGAACTCGCCGCACGATTTTCCGCGCGCCGGTTGCATCGGGTTGTATTTGCGGAACGAAGCCGGGACGTTCGCGAACGGAACGCCCCGGCAAGGCCGGAAACGGCGTCAGCGCTTGCGTTCGATCGCGTCCCACAGCAGGGCTGCGATGTCGGCGCCGCCGAATTTCTTCACCTCGCGCAGGCCGGTCGGCGAGGTCACGTTGATCTCGGTCATGTAGTCGCCGATGACGTCGATGCCGACGAGCAGGAAGCCGCGTTCGCGGAGTGCCGGGCCGATGCGAGCGCAAATCTCCTTTTCGCGCGCCGTCAGCTCCGTCGGCTCCGGGCGGCCACCGGCATGCATGTTGGAGCGGGCATCGTGTTCGGCCGGCACGCGGTTGATCGCGCCGACCGGATCGCCGTCGACCAGCAGGATGCGCTTGTCGCCCTTGCGGACGTCAGGCAGGTATTGCTGGGCGATAAAGGGCTCGCGGAACATCTGGCCGAACATTTCCAGAAGCGAGGAAAGGTTGCGGTCGTCCTTGGTGGAATGGAAGACGCCGGCACCGCCATTGCCGTAGAGCGGCTTCAGGATCATGTCGCCCATCTCGTCGCGGAAGCGGCGGATTTCAGCGGGATCGCGGGTGATCAACGTCTTCGGCATCAGATCGGCGAATTCGGTGACGAAGATCTTTTCCGGCGAATTGCGCACCCAGGCCGGATCGTTGACGACGAGGGTCTTGGGATGAATGCGCTCCAGAAGATGCGTGGAGGTGATGTAGGACATGTCGAAGGGCGGATCCTGGCGCAGCAGCACCACGTCCATCGTCGAGAGATCGACGCGCTCGGGCGCACCCAGCGTGTAGTGATCGCCCTTGACGTCGCGCAGCTCCATCGGCTCGACGGAGGCATAGACCGTGCCGTCGCGCAGGCTCAGGCGATCCGGCGTATAATGAAAGAGCTTGTAGCCGCGGCTTTGTGCCTCGAGGCTCATGGCGAAGGTGGAATCGCCCGCGATGTTGATGGTCGACACGTGGTCCATCTGGACCGCGACGTTCTTGATCTTAGCCATGAAAGTCCCCTCAGGAATGCCCGACACATGTAGGATGCGCCACGCGCAATGGCAACGGGCTCAACGACAACGGGCGCCGCGCTTTCACGCGACGCCCGTCGATGAATTCCGTATCTGCGGGATCAGGCCGCGAGGCCGCCGGAGGATTGAGTGCCGCGCAGGCGGTCGCGCAGCTTCAGCGCCAGATTGACGGGCGCGGGGAATTCCTTGCGGCAGAAGGCGATCTTGCGCACATAGGTATCGATGTGCCACGTCGCCCAGCTCTTGCCGGGGAAATAGGCGATGTCGCCGGCCTTCAGCGTGCGCTGGCTGCCGTCTTCGGCGGTGATGTGGACCTCGCCTTCGAGGATCATTACCGTTTCGTCCCAGCCGAAATACCAGCGGAAGGTGCCGGCCGTGCAATCCCAGATCGCCGTGGTGGCTTGGTCGTCATAGGCGCGCGAATGCAGCGAGAGCCGCGCCTGCGGATTGCCGGCGAGTACCCACGACGGCTCGATCGGCTTCGGTACCATTTCGAGATTATCGAGCGCGGCGGCGATCAGCGGACGCGGCGCCTTCTCTTCGAAGGTGCGCGAGCGCATGGCGGCACCGACCATGGTGAGAAGCATCAGTTTCAGGACCATTTCATCCCCCTTACATCTTAGGAGGAAGCCTTACGCGAAACCGGTAACGGCGCCGTTCAAACAATCCGTCGCATTTTAAGCATCGGTCATCTTTCAGGAGAAGCCGTCGATCCGGCAGGTGATCAGGTCGTGGTCGGAGAGCGGGCGGCCGGCAGGCGAGAGCGACGAAACGATCGCCGTCGCGGAGACGGCAAGACCGCGCGACAGGAACCAGTCGAGCTTCATGGCACGCTCCGGCCAGCGGGTAATGAGGCTCGGACGCGTCGTCATGACATCCAGCGGGCCGCCGTGGCGGGTGAAACCACGCTCGGCGGCGCGGGCGAAAAGACCCTCGGCTTCGAAATCACCGCCGGCATGGTTGCCGGTGTTGAGATCACCGCCGATGAGGACGGGCAGGCCGGGGAAGGCGGCGTCGAGCGCATCAATCAGGCCGACCACCTGCCGTTCGCGATAGGCGGCGGTGGTGGCGCTTTCCAGATGGGTGGAGACCAGCACAAGCGAGCCGGCTTCGGTGTTGATGACGGCGCCGATCGCCATGCGCTCGCCGAGCCTGGGCTGGTCGACCGCGCCCATGAACCACAGGCGTTCGCCTTCAAGGCGCAGCAGGAAGGGCCGGTGCAGCGGCACGGTGGAGAGGAGGCCGTTGCCATGCAAGCCGCGGCTGTTGAAATCGTCCTTGCAGAATTCCAGTTCGGTCTCGGAGCCGAGGCCGAGCTCGATGAATTCGACGCCGTAAAGATAGGCCATGCCGAGTGCATCGGCGAGTTCGGCCGTGGTGTTTGTCTGGCGGGTGCGGGCCATGCCGTCGTCCATTTCCGACAGCAGCACGATCTCGGCGCCTGTCATTCCCAAATGCTCGGCGCTCGGTTTGGGGAAGAGGCAGCGTTCGAGGTTCCAGGCGGCTACGGTGAAGGGGAACGGCAGCGGCTCGGCGCGTTCGGCGCGGCCGCCCGCTTCCACCGCATTCATGCAGGCGAGTTCGGCCATGCGGTCATCATGAGCGGCGATGGATTTTTCCAGCGTGGCGATCGCGGCGCGATCCTCCTGGCTCGGTGCGGCAAGCCGGTCGACGGTGGTGCGGATCATCATGCGACGGCCTCCGGGAGAGCGGCCACGGCACCCGGCCCCACAGCCTCGCCCGACCAGTCGATGCGCTGGCCGCTGGCAGTATCAAAGAAATGCAGCCGCGATGGGGCAATCGAGAGCGACGCCGTTTCGGGCAACGGGATTTCGGACGAGAGGGCTGCGACCATGACCTGATCGCCGACCATGCCATGCACGAGGCGCTGGGAACCGAGTTCCTCGACATAATCGATGCGGAACGGCAGGCCGCCCTCGGTGCCTTCGTGCAGGCGCAGGTCCTCGGCGCGCAGGCCGACGGTGACGGCGCCCTGCGTCGGCACCGTTGTGCCGAGATCGATGAGGGCGGGGCCGAGCGCCAGCCTGCTGCCATGCAGCTCGCCGCTCACGAGGTTCATGGCCGGCGAGCCGATGAAGCTCGCGACGAAGGTCGTCGCCGGGCGGTGATAGACTTCGAGCGGACGACCGATCTGCTCGATCCTGCCGGCCGAGAGCACGACGAGCCGATCGGCAAGCGTCATGGCTTCGAGCTGGTCATGGGTGACGTAGATCGAGGTCGTGCCGACGCGGCGCTGCAGGCGCTTGATCTCACCGCGCATGGAGACGCGCAGTTTTGCGTCGAGGTTCGACAGCGGCTCGTCGAACAGGAAGGCCGAGGGTTTTCTGACGATGGCGCGGCCCATGGTGACGCGCTGGCGCTGGCCGCCCGAGAGCGCACGCGGCTTGCGCTCCAGATAGGGCTGGAGTTCGAGCATGCGGGCGGCTTCCGTCACGCGCGCGTCGATCTCGGCCTTCGGCGTGCGGCGGTTCTTCAGGCCGTAGGCGAGGTTTTCGTAGACGGTCATATGCGGGTAGAGCGCA
Source organism: Shinella sp. 20P9.1.1 (assembly GCF_057798995.1). NCBI lineage: Bacteria > Pseudomonadati > Pseudomonadota > Alphaproteobacteria > Hyphomicrobiales > Rhizobiaceae > Shinella > Shinella sp. 20P9.1.1. The sequence continues at coordinate 52,688 of NZ_JBYOLC010000002.1, read as the reverse complement.
TAGTTCTGGAAAACCATGGCGATGTCGCGGTCGGCCGGATCGACATCGTTGACGGTGCGGCCGCCGATCGTCACCTCCCCCCGGCTGATCGTCTCCAGCCCGGCGACCATGCGCAGCAGCGTCGACTTTCCGCAGCCGGAGGGGCCGACGAGCACGATGAACTCGCCATCGGCGATGTCGATATCGACGGCGCTGACCGCGGTCACGCCGCCATTGTAGATCTTGGATACGTCACGAATGCCGATCGATGCCATCGGACTGTCTCCTTACTTGTCGCTTTCGGTGAGGCCCTTGATGAACCACCGCTGGAAGATCAGCACGATCATGACCGGCGGCAGCATGGCGAGGATCGCTAGCGCAAAGGCTTCGTTGTAATCGGGAATGTTGGAGCCGACCCAGACGAGCAGGATCTGCTTGATGCCACGCACCAGCGTGAAGAAGCGCTCGTCGGTCGTCATCAGCGTCGGCCAGAGATACTGGTTCCAGCCATAGACGAACATGATGATGAAGATCGCCGCGATCATGGTGCGCGAGAGCGGCACCAGGATGTCGATGAAGAATTTCACCGGCCCCGCCCCGTCGATGCGGGCGGCTTCCAGCAGTTCCTCCGGCACGGATTTGAAGAACTGGCGGAAGAAGAAGGCGCCCGTGGCGGACGCCAGAAGCGGCACGATGAGGCCGGTATAGGTGTTGGTGAGCGCAAGCTTGTTCATCACCTCGTAGGAGGGAACGATGCGCACTTCGAGCGGCAGGAGCAGCGTCGTGAAGATCATCCAGAAGAACAGCGTGCCGAGCCGGAAGCGGAAATAGACGATGGCATAGGCGGCGAGCATCGACAGCACGATCTTGCCGGCGGCGAAGCCGATGCCGAGGATCAGCGAATTCCAGATCATGCGCGCACCGGTGATCTCGCCGGTAAAGCCGCCCTTGCGGGTCAGAACCTTGTCGTAGGTCTCGGTGAAATGGCCGCCCCAGGTCAGCGACAGGCCGTTGCGATGGATGTCGGCGGCCTCGTGGGTCGAGGTCATGAAGGCGACCACGACGGGCGCCACCATGATGAAGACGCCGAGCATAAGCACGAGATGATCGAAAAGGCGGATGCGGGTCATGGGTCTCGCCCTCTCAATTGTAGTGCACGCGCCGCTCGATGAAGCGGAACTGGAAGATGGTGAGCACGAAGACGACGATCATCAGGATGACGGACTGGGCCGAGGAGCCGCCGAGATCGTTGCCGCGGAAGCCGTCCATATAGACCTTGTAAACCAGCGTGATCGGGTTGTTGGCGGCCTTGTCCTTCACCATCACGTCGATGACGCCGAACGTGTCGAACAGCGCGTAGGTCATGTTGATGATGAGCAGGAAGAAGGCGGTGGGCGCAAGCAGCGGCAGCGTCATCGTCCAGAAGCGGCGGACATCCGAGCGGCAATCGATGGCGGCGGCTTCGCGCACCGAGACGGGAATGCTCTGGAGGCCCGAGAGGATGAAGATGAAATTGTACGGGATCTGCTTCCAGACCGAGACGGCGATCATCGCGAAGGCGGTGTCGTAATAGTTCAGGCCGACCTTCATGTCCCAGCCGAACAGCGCGGCGAACTTCACCAGCGGGCCGATATGCTGGTCGAAGAACATCATGCCCATCAGGCCGGCGACCGGCGGGGCGATGGCATAGACCCAGATCAGCAGCGTCTTGTAGGTGGGACTGCCCTTCAGCACCGCATCGGCCTTGACGGCGAGCAGCATGCCGATGCCGAGCGACAGGAAGGTGACGAGCGCGGTGAAGACCACCGTAAAGCGGGCAATCGACTGGTACTGCACAGAACCCAGCGCATCGGAATAATTGGAAAGGCCGACGAAGGTCGCGCCGAAGCCGAAGGGGTCTTCCAGATAGAAGGACGACTGGATCGCCTGCACGGACGGCCAGTAGAAGAAGACGAAGATGATCGCCATCTGCGGCGCGATAAAGAGATAGGGCAGAAAAGGCGAGGAGAATTGCACGCGCTTCATGAGGCCACCTTCATAGCGGCGTGCCGGGAGCGCTGAGCCCCCGGCACGGATTTCAAGGTAGGCGACGGATCAGCCGGCGGTCTTGGCGAAGCGGGCGAGCAGGTCGTTCGCTTCGGTCTCGATGGTCTTCAGGGCATCCTCGACGGAGGTTTCGCCGGCGAAGATGCGGCCGTATTCGCGCTCCATGATTTCACGGATCTGCGGATAGAAGCCGAGGCGGTAGCCCTTCGACCAGTCGCCCGACGGCAGCATCAGCTGCTGGATACCGACTTCGGCTGCCGGCTTTTCCTTGTAGTAGCCTTCGGACTTGGCAAGCTCATAGGCCGCCTTGGTGATGGCCACGTAGCCGGTGGCTTCGTGATAGAACTTCTGCACTTCCGGCGAGGTCAGGAACTGGAAGAAATCGGCCGTGCACTTGTTTTCGGCGTCCGGCTTGCCGGACATTGCGAAGAGGGCAGCGCCGCCGATGAAGGTGTTGGTGCCGGCACCCTTCACGCTCTGCCAATAGGGCAGGAAGGTTGCGGAAAACGGCTTCTGTGCGGTCTTCTGGAGGCCGCCGAACGAGCCCGAGGAACCGATCCAGAAGGCGGCCTTGCCGTCTTCGAAGAGCTTCTGGTTGTCGTTCCAGCCGGCGCCGTAATAGCCGAAATAGCCTTCGTCAGCCCAGGCCTTGAGCTTGGTGAACATCATGACGAGGTTCGGGTCCGTCATGTTGATCTTCGTATCGACCACCGAGTCGTAACCGTTGTTGTTCGTCGCGAACGGGATGTTGTGGCGCGAGAAGAAGTTTTCGGTGAACTGCCAGGTCAGCTGCGACTGGACGAGCGGCAGGTAGCCGGCTTCCTTGAGCTTCGGGGCGATCTTCTCGAAGTCTTCCCAGGTCTTCGGTGCCTCGACGCCGGCCTTTTCGAGGGCTTCGGTGTTGACATACATGATCGGCGCCGAGGAGTTGAACGGCATGCCGACGAACTTACCGTCAGGGGCGGCGTAGAAGTAGCGCACGCCTTCGATGAAGGCTTCTCGGTCGAATTTGTAGCCGGCCTGGGTGATCAGGTCTTCGGCCGGAATGACGGCGCCCGGCGCGTTGATGATCGTCGCCGCACCGGCGTCGAAGACCTGCAGGATGTTCGGCTGTTCGCCGGCGCGGAAGGCGGCGATGCCGGAAGCGAGCGCCTCTTCATAGGTGCCCTTGGAAACCGGCGTGATCGCGCAGGCCGACTGGGCCTCGTTGAACTTCTTAGCGACTTCGTTGATGACTTCGCCATTGCGGCCGGCCATGCCGTGCCACCAGGTGATGTTGGTGGCGGCCATCGATGCCGTGGCGGACATGGCGAGTGCGAAACCTGCGAGGGAAAGCGGCTTGAACATGGGAGCTCCTCTTCACCGGACTTGGTGTGATGCGTGCCTAAGCAGCGACCGTGACAGGCGCGTTACGCTTTCATGTCAGTTTCGTTACATTTTCCTTTTGCTCAAAACGCATCCACAAAGTGTTTTGGAAGTCGCCACGGCAAGACCGCAACGATATCATATCGCAAGGAGAGGCGATGGGCGTCCGGCTGGCGGGAGAGCCAGATGTCGCTCGCCGCACGGATACGATGCTGGGCGGTTCCGGTGACGGCGAAGACGGCGCTGTCGACATCGCGCCGCGCCTTGACCTCGACGCAGACGACGAGATCGCCGCGCCGCGCGATGATGTCGATCTCGCCGAGTTTCGTGCGGTAGCGGATCGCGCGGATACGGTAACCTTTGGCGAGAAGATAGAGCGCGGCGAAATATTCGGAGACGTGGCCCCGGCGGAAGGCTTTCAGCCGGTTGGGGTCCGTCGCCTTATTCCGCATCGCCACCCTTGAGATCGATAAGACGCTGGTAGAGGTCGCGGCGCGGCAGGCCCGTCTGGCGCGCAGCCTCCGTCGCCGCCTTGCCCGCGGACATGTCCTTCACCAGCGCTGAGAGCAGGCGGTCGACATCCTCGGCTTCGGGCGCGGCCGCCTCGCCGGGCGGGCCGATGACGAAGACGATCTCGCCCTTCACGGTGTGGCCGTCGCCATAGTGGGCGGCGAGTTCGCCGAGCGTGCCGCGGCGGAATTCCTCGAAGGTTTTCGTCAGCTCACGGCTGACGCAGGCCGCCCGCCCCTCGCCCAGCACGTCGGCGGCGGCGGCAACGGTCGCGGCAATGCGATGCGGCGATTCGAAGAACAGCAGCGTTGCGGGCACATTTGCCAGTTCGGCGAGGCGGTCGCGCTTTGCCTTGTCCTTGGTCGGCAGGAAGCCGGCGAAGAAGAAGGCATCGTTCGGCAGACCCGAACCGACGAGCGCGGCCAGCGGCGCGGAGGCGCCGGGGATCGGCACGACACGGTGGCCGGCAGCGATGGCAAGCAGCGCGAGGCGATAGCCGGGATCGGAGACGAGCGGGGTGCCGGCATCGGACACCAGCGCCACGGATTTTCCGGCCTCGAGCGCCGCAATCAGGCGCGGCCCCGCTTCGTCGGCATTGTGCTCGTGATAGGCATAGGGCCGGTTGACGATGCCGTAGCGATCGAGCAGAACGCGGGTGACGCGGGTGTCCTCGCAGGCCAGCACATCGGCACCGGCCAGCGTTTCCAATGCACGAAGCGTGATGTCGGCGAGATTGCCGATGGGGGTGGCGACGAGATAGAGCGCCGGCTCCAGCGGCCGGGCGGGGATGACGGCATTGTGCAGGCGGAATGTCTTGCCGCCCTCGCCCGTGCCGCCTGCCACCGTTTCGTCCCGCATTGCCATTCCCTTTCCGGCCGGGTGAACGGCCGCACTTCGTCACCCCTTATGGGCGAGCACCAATGCCCTCGCAAGAGACGACGGTTGACTATCGCGCGTCCGGCGCCGTTAGCACTTGCAATCGGGCGGGAAATTCTGCCATTTTGCCCGTCCCATCTTTCCGGCCTCGCCGGAGTTTCAAGGCAATGCCGCGCCGGTTTCCGGCGTGCCAGCGGTCGAAAGCGGTACAGTTCATGCGCATTACTCTCGAGCGGTCCAATCTTCTGAAGTCGTTGAACCACGTTCACCGCGTGGTCGAGCGGCGCAACACGATCCCGATCCTCTCGAACGTGCTGCTGCGCTCCGACGGCGCGAGCCTGGACATGAAGGCGACCGACCTCGATCTTGAAATCACCGAGGCGACGCCCGCCCAGGTCGAGCAAGCCGGCGCCACGACCGTTCCCGCCCATCTGCTTTACGACATCGTGCGCAAACTTTCCGACGGGTCGGAAGTGCTGCTCGCCACCAGCGCCGACGGGGCCTCCATGACGGTCGCCTCCGGCCGCTCGAAATTCTCGCTGCAATGCCTGCCGCAGTCGGATTTCCCCGATCTCACCGCCGGCAGCTTCTCGCACACGTTCCGCCTCAAGGCGACGGACCTCAAGATGCTGATCGATCGCACGCAGTTTGCGATCTCCACCGAAGAGACCCGCTACTATCTCAACGGCATCTTCATCCACACGATCGAAAGCGCCGGCCAGCTGAAGCTGCGCGCCGTCGCCACCGACGGCCACCGCCTCGCCCGCGCCGATGTCGAGGCCCCCTCGGGCTCCGAGGGCATGCCGGGCATCATCATTCCGCGCAAGACGGTCGGCGAATTGCAGAAGCTGGTCGACAATCCCGACCTGACGGTGACGGTCGAAGTCTCCGACGCAAAAATCCGCTTCACGATCGGCTCGATCGTGCTGACCTCCAAGCTGATCGACGGCACCTTCCCGGATTACCAGCGCGTGATCCCGACCAACAATGACAAGGAACTGAAGATCGACTGCCAGTCCTTCGCACAGGCCGTCGACCGCGTCTCCACCATTTCCTCCGAGCGCGGCCGCGCCGTGAAGCTGGCGCTTGGTGACGGCCAGCTGACGCTGACGGTCAACAATCCGGACTCGGGCAGTGCGACGGAAGAACTGGCTGTCGGCTACGACAACGACCCCTTGGAAATCGGCTTCAACGCGAAATACCTGCTCGACATCACGTCGCAGCTTTCGGGCTCCGAAGCGGTCTTCATGCTCGCCGATCCGGGCTCGCCGACGCTGGTTCGCGACCTTGCCGGCGACGACGCGCTCTACGTGCTCATGCCGATGCGCGTCTAGGATACCGCGCGGCATTGGGAAACCGTTCTGGAACCCGCCGGCCGCCGGCGGGTTCTTTTGTAAGCAGACGCTTTCGCATGTCGGGGAAACTTGAATGCGGCGGCGCAATTAGACTTGTTTTTGACGCAAACCGCGTCACATATTCGCCATGGCCGACGACGCGGATGGGAATGAATCCCGCTGCCGGCCAGGAAATACACCATGAAGGGGGATGGCATGACGTTGCGCGTGAAGGTCAAGGAACGGCTCGGCAGGAAGTTCGGCGACGAAATCCGCTTCTTCAAGGGCTGGATGAGCAATACGCGGGCCGTCGGCTCGATCATCCCCACCTCCTCGATCACCGCGCGCCGCATGGCGAGCGTCGTAAACCCCAAGTCCGGCCTTCCCGTTCTGGAACTCGGTCCCGGCACGGGCGTGATCACCAAGGCGATCCTGGAAACCGGCCTGGCCCCGGAAAAACTGACCTCCATCGAATTCTCGACGGATTTCTACAACCACCTCGTCGCCCGCTTCGACGGCGTCAATTTCATCAACGGCGATGCCTTCGATCTCGATAAAACGCTCGGCGAACTGCGCGACACGACCTTCGACAGCGTCGTCTCCGCCGTGCCGCTCCTGAATTTCCCGATGCATATGCGCGTGTCGATGATCGAGGATCTCCTGTCGCGCATTCCCGTCGGCCGGCCCGTGATGCAGATTTCCTATGGGCCGCTCTCGCCCGTCGTCGCCATGCCGGACCGCTACCAGATCAGCCATTACGATTTCGTCGTGCGCAACATCCCGCCGGCGCAGCTGTGGACCTATCGCCGCACCCATTGAGGTGCGGCCATGTACGCGCTCTACATTACCCATCCGCAGGTCCAGATCGACCCGGCCGTGCCGGTGCCCGACTGGGGGCTTTCCGAACGCGGCCGAGAACGGGCGTCGCTTGCCGCGTCTGCGGACTGGGCGAAGGAAATCGCCCGCTTCGTGGCAAGCGCAGAACGCAAGGCAATCGAAACTGCCGATATCCTCTCTGCCGGAAGGCTTTCGGTCGAAACCGATCACGCCATGGGCGAGAGCGATCGCTCCGCCACCGGCTTCCTGCCGCCCGATGCCTTCGAAGACGCCGCCAACTGGTTTTTCGCGCACTCGCAGGAAAGCTTCAAAGGCTGGGAGCGGGCGGTGGATGCGCAGGCGCGCATTGTTGGCGCGGTCGAGCGGCTGCTGGCCGGCCATGATCCCGAAACACCCATCGCCTTCGTCGGCCATGGCGGTGTCGGCACGCTGCTGAAATGTCATCTCATGGGTAAGCCGATTGCCCGCGACGGCGACCAGCCGGCCGGCGGCGGCAATCTTTTTGCGTTCCGTCTTGCAGACCGCGCCGTCACATGCGACTGGACGGCAATGGAATCTTGGAAAGGGTTTTGACCATGTCCGCGCGCGACCGCCTGATCGTTGGCCTCGATGTACCGACCATCGCGGAGGCGGAAAAGGTGGTCAGGACATTGGGTGACACAGCCCTCTTCTACAAGATCGGCTACCAGCTGGTCTTTGCCGGCGGCCTTGAATTCGCCCGCGACCTCGCCAAGGACGGCAAGAAGGTCTTCCTCGACATGAAGTTGCTCGACATCGACAACACGGTGGCGAAGGGCGTCGAGAACATCGTCAAGATGGGTATGTCCATGCTCACCCTGCACGCCTATCCGAAGGCCATGGCCGCCGCCGTCTCCGCTGCCAAGGGCTCCGACCTCTGCCTGCTCGGCGTGACCGTGCTCACCTCCATGGATGCCAAGGACGTCATCGACGCCGGCTATGAATACGATCCGCACACGCTCGTTCTGCGCCGCGCCGAACAGGCGCGCATCGCCGGCATGGGCGGCGTCGTCTGCTCCGCCGAGGAAGCCAAGGCCGTGCGGAAAATCGTCGGTGCCGACATGGCGATCGTGACCCCCGGCATCCGCCCGGCGGGCGCCGAGCTCGGCGACCAGAAGCGCGTGATGACGCCGGCCGATGCGCTGAAGGCCGGCTCCAGCCACCTCGTCGTCGCCCGCCCCATCGTCAAGGCCGACGACCCGCTCGCTGCGACGAAAGCGATCCTTGCCGAGATGGACGGCGCGCTGCAAGCATAACAGAGAGGAAGTGAGACATGCCCAAGGGCTACTGGATTGCACAGGTCGATGTGCGTGACCCCGAGCGCTACAAGGATTATGTCGCCGCCGCCAAGCCGGCCTTCGAGAAATACGGCGCGAACTTCGTCGCCCGCGGCGGCGCCTATGCGCAGCTGGAAGGCCGCGTGCGCGCCCGCAACGTGATCATCGAGTTCCCCTCCCTGCAGGCCGCCGTCGACTGTTACAACTCGCCGGAATACCAGATCGCCGCCGCCATCCGCCAGGAAGTGGCCGACGCGGAAATGGTGGTCGTCGAGGGTCTCTGACCTCCACGCGCAGAAGCCGCGCAAAACCGGCAAAAGAGACGCTTCGCCGCGCTTCACCTTGCCGGTTGTTTGGGCTATGTAGGCGCTACCTACCGACAATGTTCTTCAGGAGCAGCCATATGACCTTGTCCAACCTTCCGCCGCTCGTCACCGTCTTCGGCGGCTCGGGCTTCGTCGGACGTCATGTGGTGCGCGCCTTGGCGCGCCGCGGCTACCGCATCCGCGTCGCCGTGCGTCGTCCCGATCTCGCCGGCTTCCTGCAGCCGATCGGCGGCGTCGGCCAGATCTCCTTCGTCCAGGCGAACCTGCGCTACCGCCAGTCGGTCGACCGTGCCGTCGAAGGCTCCGACCATGTCATCAACTGCGTCGGCGTGCTGTTCGAGACCGGCCGCAACACCTTCGATGCCGTGCAGGATTTTGGCGCCCGCGCCGTGGCGGAAGCCGCCCGCAGTGTCGGCGCGAAGCTCACGCATATCTCGGCCATCGGCGCGGATGAAAACTCCGGCTCCAGCTATGCCCGTACCAAGGCGCGCGGCGAAGCGGCCGTGCTGCGCACCGTGCCGGATGCCGTGATCCTGCGCCCCTCCATCGTGTTCGGCCCGGAGGACGGCTTCTTCAACAAGTTCGCCACCATGGCGCGTTATGCACCGGCTTTGCCGCTGATCGGCGGCGGCCATACGAAATTCCAGCCGGTCTATGTCGCCGACGTTGCCGAAGCGGTCGCCCGCTCGGTGGATGGCGTTATTGAACCCGGCCGCACCTACGAACTCGGCGGCCCCGAGGTCCTGAGCTTCCGCCAGTGTCTCGAGCTGATGCTGCGCGTCGTCGACCGTAAGAACCCGCTCGTCCCGCTGCCCTTCGGCATCGCCTCGCTGATCGGCTCCGTCGCCTCGCTCATTCCCTTCGTCCAACCGCCGCTCACATCCGATCAGGTGACGCTGCTGCGCGCCGACAACATCGTTTCCGACGCTGCCCGCAAAGAAGGCCGCACGCTGGATGCCATGGGTATCGAGCCGGTTCTCGCAGAGGCGATCCTGCCGAGCTATCTCGTGCGCTACCGGGTGCAGGGCCAGTTCACGAAGGTCGATAAGACCGCCTGAGCCGCTTTTCCGGATATGAAAACGGCCGCCGCAGGGCTTTTCCCGCGGCGGCCGTTTCGTTTTTTCGAAAGGGCTTTGAGCCAGCTGTTGCACTTATGCAGCGGTTAAAAAAAGCGTTGCGGCATTTACGCACGATTCAACATGTCGCGTTATTGCTTGTCGTCGGGCCAGCGAATAACACCGCCCCCGTCGCGTCCTGCACGCAAGGCAGAGAGCGACGTTTTTCAGGACTTCGAGAGGCTTATCCGCCCATGGGCAAGGCAATTGCAATCTTCTTCGGATTTTCGGCTCTGATCATCGTGGCCGGATCCTTTGCCGCGCCCTCGACGGTGTCCGCCAGCAAGCACGGCTGCTCGCCGGCGTACGGCGTCGATCCGTGCACGACCGCTTCGGTCAAGTAAGCTTCGGCCAGCCTGAAGAGACCGGCCGAAGCCGGTCCTTCAACCCCAGATCAGAAGGGCGATCAGGCCCAGCGTGCCCACGACGATGCGCCAGATGGCGAACAGCGTGAAGCCGCGGCGCGACACGAAGTCGAGCAGCGAGCGCACGACGAAGAGGCCCGCCACGAAGGCGGCGATGAAACCGACGCCGATGACGACGAGGTCATCCGACGAGAGCGCATCGCGGTTCTTGTAGAGATCGAGCGCGAAGGCGCCGACCATGGTGGGCATCGCCAGGAAGAACGAGAATTCCGCAGCAGACCGCTTGTCGGTGCCCATCAGCAGGGCGCCGGCGATCGTTGCGCCCGAGCGCGAGGTGCCGGGGATCATGGCCAGGCACTGGCAGAGGCCGATCTTGAAGGCGAGCGACGGCGGATACTGCATGACATCCGTATAGCGGGGCTTCAGCGGCAGGCGGTCCACCACATAGAGAATGACGCCGCCGACGATCAGGACGATACAGATCAGCATCGGCGTTTCGAACAGCACCGTCTTGATGAAGTCATGCGCGAGCGCGCCGATGACGGCCGCCGGCAGGAACGCAAGCAGGATGGACAGCACGAAGCGGCGCGATTGCGGGCTCGACGGCAGCGAGAGCGCGATACCCAGGAGCTTGGAGAAATACACCGAGAGAATGGCGAGGATGGCCCCGAGCTGGATCAGGACGGCGAAGGCGTTGCCCGGTGACTTGAAGCCGAGGAAATGCTGCGCCAGCACGACATGGGCGGTGGAAGACACCGGGATGAATTCGGTCAGGCCCTCGATAAGACCGAGAATGAGGGCGCTGACGATAGACTGGTCTGCCATGAAGGTTCCTTGGGAATTGGGAAAGGAAGGCATGATACGAAGCAGGCGTACGGCAAAAAGCCCGATTCGCTTGTGTTTGTACCACCAAATTTCTATAGGTTCGTCAAATCAGCCGCGACCAAATCAGCTCCCAACGAAGCGACAGGCCCGGCAAAGCTCCTTCCGCAAGATCAGCAAAGCAGCCCGAATGCCCACACTCTATCATCACCCGATGTCCGCCGCCTCCCGCTTCGTCCGGCTCATCCTGTCGGAATACGGCTTCCAGACGGAGCTTGCCGAGGAGCAGCCCTGGGAAAACCGGCGCGATTTCCTGGCGCTGAACCCGGCCGGCACGCTGCCCGTCTATGTCGATGACAGCATGCGCGCGCTCTGCGGCGCCAGCATCATCTCGGAATATCTCGACGAGACGCACGGCGTTTTGAAGCGTGACCGCCGTCTTCTGGCGGAGGATCCCTTCCAGCGCGCCGAAATCCGCCGCCTGACGGAATGGTTCCTGCAGAAGATGGAGCAGGACGTGACGCGCCCCTTGGTGCGCGAGCGGATCTTCAAGCTGCAGATGACGTCCGACCAGGGCGGCGGCCCGCCGGACAGCAAGATCCTGCGCAATTCGCGCGCCAATATCCGCCAGCACATGAAGTATCTCTCCTGGCTTGCCGGTTCGCGCACCTATCTCGCTGGTGACCGCTTGAGCTATGCCGACCTTGCCGCCGCGGCCTGTCTTTCGGTGCTCGACTATATGGGCGAGATCAACTGGGCGGACGCGCCGCAGGCCAAGGACTGGTATCAGCGGCTGAAGTCGCGCCCGTCCTTCCGCCCGCTGCTGGCGGAGCGCGTGCGCGGCGTCACCCCGGTCTCGCACTATGCGGACCTCGACTTCTGAGGACGCGGCCATGTCGGGCGACGAAAAGATCCGGCGCCGCCTGACCGATTTCATCAAGGCGGAGGCGGCCGACAAGGGGTTCGATCTCTGTCGTATCACCGGTCCCGATTCTATCCCGCAGGCCCCTGCCCGCCTCGCCGATTTCCTCTCCAATGGCTATCACGGCACGATGGACTGGATGGCCGAGACGGAGGCCCGCCGCGCCGATCCGCGCGTGCTGTGGAGCGAGGTGCGCTCCATCGTCGTCTTCGCCATGAACTACGGTCCCGAGCACGACCCGCGCGCCGTGCTGGAAAAGCCGGACCGGGCAGCGATCTCCGTCTATGCGCAGAACCGCGACTATCACGACATCATCAAGGGCAGGCTGAAGGAGATCGCCACCCGCTTTGCCGCGCGCGGCGGGGCGGATGTCAAGGTCTTCGTCGATACCGCGCCCGTCATGGAAAAGCCGCTCGCCGCCGCCGCTGGGCTTGGGTGGCAGGGCAAGCACACCAACCTGGTCAGCCGCACGCACGGCTCCTGGCTCTTCCTCGGTAGCCTTTTCACCACCGCCGACCTCTATAAGGACGAGCCGGAGCGCGACCATTGCGGCTCCTGCCGCGCCTGCCTCGATGCCTGTCCGACCGGCGCCTTCCCCGCGCCCTACAAGATCGATGCGCGCCGCTGCATCTCCTATCTGACCATCGAGCACAAGGGCACGATCGACCCTGCCATCCGCGAAAAGATCGGCAACCGCATCTATGGCTGCGACGATTGCCTCGCCGCCTGCCCGTGGAACAAATTCGCCGCCAGCGCCTCGGAAATGAAGCTCGTCGCCCGCGACGACTTGAAGGCGCCCGCGCTCGGCGATCTCCTGACCTTCGACGATCCCGGCTTCCGCGCCCATTTCTCCGGCTCGCCGGTCAAGCGCATCGGCCGCGACCGCTTCGTGCGCAACGTCCTGATCGCCGCCGGCAATTCCGGAGACCGCGGCCTGATCGCGCAGTGCATCCGGCTTGCCGATGATGCATCCCCCGTGGTGCGCGGCATGGCCGCGTGGGCGCTTTCCCGGCTGATGGACGCTTCCGAATTCGCAAGATTTGCGGCAGGAAGGACTGACGACGCGGACGAGGATGTACGCGCGGAATATAAGAGAGCGAGGGCCACCCCATGACGAAACACCTCCTGATCCTCGGTGCCGGTTTTTCCGGCAAGGCCATCGGCGAGGTTTTCAAGGCGGGGGGCTTTACCGTTTCGGGCACCACGCGCTCCGTGGAGAAGGCCGAAAGCCTGCGCGCCCTCGGCATCGCACCCATCGTGTTTGACGGCAGCGCGATTTCCTCCGATCTCGCCGCCGACATGGCGCGCGCAACGCATGTCGTGCAGTCCATCGCGCCCGGCAAGGATGGCGATCCGCTGTTTCGTGCCGGAAGCCCGGCCCTTTCCACCCTGATGCCGAAGCTCGAATGGGCCGGTTATCTCTCCACCGTCGGCGTCTATGGCGATCACAAGGGCGCCTGGGTGGATGAGGAGACGGTGCTGAACCCGGTCTCCGCCCGCTCCGTCGAGCGTGTGGAAGCGGAGAACCATTGGCTGGCCTTTGGCGCGGCCTCGGGTATCCCCGTCGCCGTGCTGCGCCTTGCCGGCATCTACGGACCCGGCCGCAATGCGTTGCGCAACGTGGAAGAGGGCAGCGCCCGCCGTCTCATCAAGAAGGATCAGGTGTTCAACCGCATCCGCGTCGAGGATATCGGCGGCTCCTCGCTGTTCCTGTCGGAGAACCGTCTCGGCGGCCTCTGGAACATCACCGACGACGAGCCCGGCCCGCCACAGGACGTGGTGGCGGAGGCCGCCCGCCTGATGGGCCTGCCGACCCCGCCCGATATTCCCTTCGAAACGGCGGAACTTTCTCCCATGGCGCGGTCTTTCTACGGGGAGAACAAGCGCGTCTCGAACGCCAAGCTACATGCTGCCGGCTTCGAATTCCGCTTCCCGAACTACCGTCAATCGCTCGCCGAGCTCAAGGCTTCCGGGCGCTGGCGGGGCTAGTGGAGTGCGGCCGGAAGAGACGGTTTTTGCGATTTTGCACAACCATAAATTTATCTGCCCGATTTTTGCCGCCGAATTCCTGCGCAGCAACTGCTAATATTGAAAGTTTTTTCCGAAAATTTGCGGAAATGTTGCACGACTATTCCAAGTGACAAGTCGAATGAGTTTAGTGACTGATTCGCAAGACTCTTTCCGGCCTCGTTAACGAAGATTAAAAATCCATCGCGGGCGATGGACTGTATATCCGGCAGCACTTCGACAGCAAGTGTGGCCGGTTGAGGCACGTTTTTGCCATTTTTGCTTCCTCATAGGGCGATCAATCACAGGGGATTTCCGCAACTCGCCGTAAGGGTCACACGATACATGCTGTCAAAATTCTCCAGCCTCGCGCTCGCTTCTCTCGTCGTCGCTTCCTCTTCCTTCGTTTCCTTCTCCGATGCCCAGGCAGCCGGTTGTGGCCGCGCCTCCTGGTATGCGCTGCACTCCCGCACCGCTTCCGGTGAGCGCATGAACCCCAACCTCATGACGGCCGCCCATCGCAGCCTGCGCTTCGGCACCAAGCTGAAGGTCACCAATTCCAACAACGGCCGCAGTGTCGTGGTGCGCATCAACGATCGTGGCCCGTTCATCCGTGGCCGTGTGCTCGACCTTTCCAAGGCTGCAGCGTCCAACATCGGCATGATCGGCGCCGGCCACGCCAAGATCTGTTATGAGGTCATCGGCTGATCCAGCCTCTATTCTGACCGCGCCGGCTTGCTCTCGGCGCGTTCCGCCGCTACCACGACGCAAAACGGAGTAAACGGATGCGATTGGGTGGGCGGCTCTCGGGAGCCATCGAGGTTCTCTCGGATATCGAGACGCGGCGGCGCCCGGTCGCCGATGCGCTCAAGGATTGGGGCCTCGCCCATCGGTTCGCCGGCTCCGGCGACCGCGCCGCGATCGGCAACATCGTCTATGACGCGCTGCGCATGAAACTGTCGCACGCCTTCCTGATGGACGACGACAGCCCGACCGCCCTCGGTTACGCCGTGCTCTTGCGCCAATGGGGCCTTTCGCCCGAGGCGCTCGCCGCTGAATTCGACGGCGACCGGTTCGCGCCGGAGCCCCCATCGGAAGACAGGCTCGCCGCATTCCACGCCCGTAATCTCGACGATGCCGCCCCGCATGTGCAGGGCGACATCCCGGACTGGATCCAGCCGGCCTTCGAGGCAAATTTTTCGGACGACTGGCTGGCGGAAGCCAAGGCGCTGGCCGACCGGCCGACGCTGGACCTGCGTGCCAACACGCTGAAGGCCAGCCGCGACAAGGTGCTGAAGGCGCTGGAGCGCAACAGCGCCGTCGCCTCGACGATCGCCCGCCAGGGCGTCCGCATCCCCGCCGGCGAAGGTCCGTCGCGCCTGCCCAACGTCACCGCCGACCTCGCCTTCCAGAAGGGCTGGTTCGAGGTGCAGGATGAAGGCTCGCAGATCGTTGCCGACCTCGTCTTCCCGCAGGAGGGCGAGCAGGTGCTCGATTTCTGCGCGGGCGGCGGCGGCAAGACGCTCGCCATGGCGGCCGCGATGAACAACAAGGGCCAGGTGCACGCCTACGACACCGACCGCAAGCGCCTCGCCCCGATCATCGAGCGCCTGAAGCGCGCCGGCACCCGCAATGTGCAGGTCCATGAGGCGCTTTCGAGCCTTGCGCCGATGACGGGCCGCTTCGACCGCGTGCTGGTCGATGCGCCCTGCACCGGCACCGGCACCTGGCGACGCCGCCCGGACACCAAATGGCGCCTCACCGAAAAGAACCTGGAAGAGCGTATCAGCCAGCAGCAGGAAGCGCTTGCCAATGCCAGCACCTTCGTGCGCCCCGGCGGCTTCCTGCTCTATGTCACCTGTTCGATCCTGCCGCAGGAAAACGAAGAACAGGTCCACGGCTTCTGCAAGGCCAATCCCGACTTCGAAATCCTCTCGGCGTCGGACACCTGGCAGAACCTCTTCGGCAGCGGAAAACCGCAGCCCCGTTCACGCGACGGCAAGACCGTGACGTTGACCCCGGCCTCGACCGATACGGACGGTTTCTTCTTCTGCGCGATGGGCCGCAAGGCGTGAAGCCTTGCGATCCGTCAAAAGCGACGATGAACTTGAAATCGTTCTAAACTATACACTTTGACACCAGTTTTTATTTGGTCCATGACACCAAGGCCTGAATAAACCCGGCCCGGCTTCGCGCTGGTCCATCCGGGCGGTCGCCATCGGTCGCGACGTCCGGTGTCGGGGGACACGCCAAAACAGGACACCAGGAGACGTCATGACCACTTCCTTCCTTCGCGCGGCCGCCTTCGTGCTTGCTGCCGCGACGTCGAGCCTTGCCATCGGCTCCGCCCATGCGGCGGCCGATCCGGCTGCGATCGTCAAACATTATGCCGAAATCGCGCACGCCAAGTTCTCCGACTCGCTCGACGCGGCGAAAGCCCTCGACGCGGCGGTCGACGCCCTCATCACCAAGCCGAGCGACGAAACGCTGAAGGCAGCGCGCGAAGCCTGGCTGAAGGCGCGCGTGCCCTACCAGCAGACGGAAGCCTATCGCTTCGGCAACCCGATCGTCGACGATTGGGAAGGCAAGGTGAACGCCTGGCCGCTCGACGAAGGCCTGATCGACTATGTCGACCCGAGCTATGGCACGGAGAGTGACGAGAACGCGCTGTTCGTCGGCAATGTCATCGCCAATCCGAAGCTGGAAATCGCCGGCAAGACGATCGATGCGACGACGATCACGCCCGCCGTGCTGCAGGAGCTGCATGAGGCCGGCGAAGTCGAGGCGAACGTCGCCACCGGCTACCACGCCATCGAATTTCTGCTCTGGGGCCAGGACCTGAACGGCACCGGTCCGGGTGCCGGCAACCGCCAGGCGACCGATTACGACAAGGACAAGTGCACCAACGGCAATTGCGACCGCCGCGCCGCCTATCTGAAGGCCGCGTCCTCGCTGCTCGTCACCGATCTCGAAGAGATGGTGAAGGCCTGGGCCGCCGATGGCGACGCCACCAAGAATGTCATGGCCGACCCGAAGGCCGGCATCACCGCCATGCTGACCGGCATGGGCTCGCTCTCTTACGGCGAACTCGCCGGCGAGCGCATGAAGCTCGGCCTGCTGCTTCATGATCCGGAAGAAGAACACGATTGCTTCTCCGACAACACGCACAACTCGCATTATTACGACGTCGCCGGCATCCAGACCGTCTATACGGGCGAATATACCCGCCCTGACGGTTCCAAGCTGACCGGCCCCTCGCTCTCCGAGCTCGTCGCGGAAAAGGACGCCGCGCTCGATAAGGAGATGAAGGCGAAGCTCGACGCCAGCCATGCCGCCTTCAAGGCGCTGGTCGACCGTGCGGAAGGCGGCGAAGCCTATGACCAGATGATCGGCGAAGGCAATGAGGCCGGCAACAAGGTCGTCCAGACCGCCATCGACAGCCTGATCGACCAGACCAAGACGATCGAACGCGTCATCGGGTCGCTGGACCTCGGCAAAATCGAGCTTGAAGGCTCCGACAGCCTGGATAATCCTACCGCTGTCTTCCAATAGAAAGAAGGCGGGCCGCTTCCCTTGGATGCGGCCCGATTTCCTGCATGACAGAACGCCCTGCCCGTCGCCTGCTCGCGGTTTCCGCCGCGTTCACCGTCGCCGCAGGCGTTTTCGTTCTGGGGAGCGCGCATTCGCAGACACGCGGCCGCGATGATCTTTCGGACAAAGACATGAAACGTGTTAAGGCCGTCACGGCCCTGACGACGGATTTTTCCAAAGCCGAGCCCTACGAGGCGATGTCCGCCGGTGCGGCGACCTCGCTTGCGAAAATCGACCGCAACAGCTTCTCTCACTTTTCCGAAAACATCACCTTCGAGGAGCGCGAGACCTTCAAGCTCGGCAACGCGCTGTTCCAGAAACTCTGGGTTTCCTCGCCCTCCTCCACGCAGGCTTCCGATGGTCTCGGGCCGCTCTACAATGCCCGCTCGTGCCAATCCTGCCATATCAAGGACGGTCGCGGTCATCCGCCGGAGGACAACACGGCGGACGCCACCTCGATGTTCCTGCGCCTTGCCCGCCCGGCAAAGACGCCCGAGGAAGAGGCGGCGCTGAAGAGCTTTCACGCGATGAGCCTGCCCGATCCGATCTATGGCCGGCAGTTGCAGGATCAGGCCATTCCCGGCCTCAAGGCCGAAGGCCGCATGGTCATCGACTACAAAGACGAGCCGGTGACGCTGGCCGGCGGCGAGGTCGTCCATCTCCGCCGCCCGACCTACGCCGTCGCCGACCGCGCCTATGGCGAACTCGACGCGACGACGACGCTCTCGCCGCGTGTCACTCAGCCCATGCTCGGCCTCGGCCTGGTCGAGGCCATCCACGAAGCGGATATCCTCGCGCTTACCGACCCCGACGATGCGGATGGAGACGGCATCAGCGGCAAGGCGGCGGTCGCCATCGATCCGACGACAGGTAAGCAGGCGCTCGGCCGCTTCGGCTGGAAGGCGCAATCCGCCACCGTGCGCCAGCAGAGCGCGGATGCCTTCGCCTTCGATATCGGCATCTCGACGCCGGAGGTGCCGTTGCACCAGGGCGACTGCATGCCGGCGCAGACCGCCTGCATCGAGCGCCCCAACGGCGTGCAGAAACGGCTTGGTGACGCAGAAGCGCCGCCGCCGGTCATGGACCTCGTGACCTTCTATGCCGAAAACCTTGCCGTGCCGGCCCGGCGCAAGGCGAGTTTCGCCGAGACGCTCGACGGAAAGCGCCTGTTCTACGAGACGGGCTGCGTCTCCTGTCATCATCCGAAATTCGTGACCCGCCGCGATGCCGCCAACAAGGCGCAGGCCTTCCAGCTCGTCTGGCCCTATTCCGATTTCCTGCTGCACGACATGGGCGAAGGCCTTGCCGACGGGCAGCGGGTGGGGGTAGCGACCGGGCGGGAGTGGCGCACGCCGCCGCTTTGGGGTATCGGCCTTACAAAAACCGTCAACGGCCATACGTTCTTCCTGCATGACGGGCGCGCGCGCTCCCTCACCGAAGCCATTCTCTGGCACGGCGGCGAGGGCCAGAAGGCACGCGACCGCTTCGCTGTGCTGGACAAACATGACCGCGACGCCCTTCTGACCTTCCTGGAGAGCCTCTGATGACCCAGCGCCCGTCTTTCCTTCGGTTCGGCTCCCTACTTGCCGCCTCTCTCCTGTTCGCGACGAGCCTGCCGGCCTTTGCACAGGAAGGTAGCGCCCCCGCCGTGCCCGAACTGACCGAAGAGATCGTCACCGGCATCATGACGCGCGCCATCGACGACGTGATCCGGCCGGGCTACCGAACCTTCGAGGCTTCCGCCGGCAAGCTCGCCGAAACGACGCAAGCCTATTGCAAGGCGCCCTCCGACGATGGCCGCAAGGCCGTCGATGCGGCCTTCCGCCAGGCCGTTATCGACTGGGGCCGCATCGAAATCGTGCGCATCGGCCCCGTCATCGACGACAACCGCTTCGAGCGCATTCTGTTTTATCCCGACCGCAAGGGCACCGGCCTGAAGCAGGTGCAGGCGTTGCTGCAGAAGGCGAACGAGGCGGATGCCGACGCCGCGACCATGGGCAGCAAGAGCGTCGCGATCCAGGGGTTCGGCGCCATCGAATTCGCGCTTTACGGCACCGGCTCGGAAGCGGTCGCCCAAGCGCCGAACGCCTTCCGCTGCCGCTATGCCGTCGCTGTCGCCACCCATATCCAGACGACGGCCGGCGCGCTTGCAGCCGCCTGGGATGCGCCCGACGGCGTGCAGAAGGACTGGAAACATCCCGGCCCCGACAATCCCGTCTTCCGCACCGGCAAGGAGGCGATGACGGCGCTGCTCGGTATTCTCGTGCACGGCACGGAGGCGGTGCGCGACCAGCGCATCGAGACCTTCTACCGCAATGGCGGCATCGCCCGGCCGAAATCGGCGGTCTTCTGGCGCTCGGGAAACACCTGGACGTCGATCGAAGCCAATCTTGAAGGCCTGCAAACGCTCTTCGACAAATCCGGCATGGCTGATCTCATCGATCCCAGCATCGCCTCGGTCAACGGCAATATCGACTTCATCCTGAAAGCGCTGCGCCGGATCATCCCGACGATCGACACCGACATGGAGAAGGCGGTTTCGACGCCTGAGGAACAGCAGAAGATCAACTTCCTGCTCGTCAACACGCGCGAGCTGATCCTCGCCCTCGACGGCGGTTATGGCGGCGCCATCGGGCTTGGCTCCGGCTTCTCCTTCTCGGACGGCGACTGATGAGAAACCTGGGCGGCCAGAGCGCGCTTCTCGACCGGCGCGCCTTCCTGCGCATGGCGGGTGCGGCCTGGGCGGCGGCGCTGACCCCGCGCGCCGCCTTCGCGCTGTCGCGCACCGACGCCGTCTTCGCCTCCGGTTACAAGGACCCGGACGGCAGTTTCGGCATTGCGGTGCTCGCCGAAGACGGCAGCGTGATCGAGCGCACGCCGCTGCCCGCCCGCAGCCACGGCATGGCGTTTTCGCCTGCCACCAACCACCTCGTCGCCTTCGCCCGCCGCCCCGGCACCTTCGCGCTGGTGATCGACCGCAACGGCCAGAAGCAGCCGATAACTATCGCCGCTGCCGAAAACCGGCACTTCTTCGGCCACGGCTGCTTTTCGCCTGATGGCCGGCTGCTCTATGCCAGCGAGAACGATTTCGACGCCAATCGCGGCGTCGTCGGTCTCTACGATGCGCGGGAAAACTATCGCCGCATCGGTGAATATTCCACCTATGGCATCGGCACGCATGACCTCTCCGTCAGCGACGACGGCTCGTTGCTGATCGCCGCCAATGGCGGGATCGAGACCCATCCGGATTTCGGCCGCACCAAGCTCAATCTCGACCATATGGAGCCCTCGCTCGCTCTGATCGACGCGGCAAGCGGTGCGCTTGTCGAGCGCCATGCGCTGCCGGAAAAGCTGCGCCAGCTTTCCACCCGCCATATCGACCTCGACGACAAGGGCCGCATCTGGTTCGCCTGTCAGTATGAAGGCCCGCGCAACGACCTGCCGCCGCTCGTCGGCCATTTCGGCAAGGGCGAGGACCTGACCTTCCTGTCGCTGCCCGAGGAGACCACGGTCGGCCTTGCCAACTATGTCGGCGCCATCGCCGTCAACCGCCGCGAGGGCCTCGTCGGCCTCACCTCGCCGAATGGCGGCCGTTTCGTCGTGCTCGACGGAAAAAGCGGACAGGTCATGCGTGACGAAAGCGTCGCGGACGCGGCCGGCATCGCTGCCGGGCCGCATGGTTTTGCCGTCTCCTCCTACGACGGCCACTTTGCCGGACGCCGTGAAGACGTCGCCTGGGACCAGCATATCGCCAGCCTGAAATCTGCCGGCTGATGCCTCTGGACGGCGGCAACGCGTGCCCTAGGTCAGGGGCATGAACAACAAGCCCCTCGTCTATCTCGCCTTCCTTATCCTCGTCCTCGGCGGCGGCCTTCTGATCGGCGCCAACAACGTGCCGGGCGACTGGTATCAATCGCTCGCCAAGCCCTGGTTCAATCCGCCGAACTGGCTCTTTGCCCCGGTCTGGAGCCTGCTCTACGTCGTCATCGCGTTTGTCGGCGCACGCACCTGGCTTTCACTCCGCAATTCCATGGCCATGCGCCTGTGGGTTGCCCAGCTCGTCCTCAACTTCGCCTGGTCGCCGATCTTCTTCGGCCTTCAGGACCCGACCTCGGCCTTGATCGTCATCCTCGGCCTTCTCGTCACGGTCGTGGGCTTCATCCTCGCGTCGTGGCGGCAGGACCGCACGGCGGCACTGCTCTTCCTGCCCTATCTCGCCTGGGTCGCCTTCGCGACCGCGCTCAACGGCGCAATCGTCGCGCTGAACTGAAAGGTGCTTGCAGCGCAGCATAGGCCGTGCAAACGTCGGTCCGTTCCTTCGGGCCGCGTGCCCGCACCATGTGGGCATCATGACAGGCTTTCCACCGCCGGATTCCGCCGGCCGCATTACCAGAAGTTTCGGCCGGCAGCCGGCCATGAAGCTGATCGGCGCCGAGCTGACCCGCGTCGAACACGGCACCGTGGAAATCGAGCTGGCCTTTGACGAGAAGCTGACGCAGCAGCACGGCTTCCTCCATGCCGGCGTCATTTCAGCGGCCCTCGACACGGCCTGCGGCTACGCCGCCTATTCCGTCATCGACGCGGATGCCTCCATCCTCACCATCGAATTCAAGGTGAACCTGATGTCGCCGGGGCGTGGCGAGCGGTTCCTGTTCCGCGGCGAGGTCACCAAGCCGGGCTCCAACATCATCGTCGCCGACGGGCGCGGCTATGCCATTTCCGACGGACCGGCCAAGCTGATCGCCTCGATGACCGGCACGATGATGGTGGTGCGCGGCCGCGAGGACATCGCCGAATGAGTTTCGCCCTCAAGACCGTCGGTACGAAGCGCATCCTCTATGTCATGGCCGCCAGCCCCGAATACGGCCCGCGTCTCAAGGCCCGCATCACGCCGCTCATGACCGGCGTCGGCCCCGTCGAGGCCGCCGTGCAGCTGACGCTGGCGCTTTGCCACCTGGCGGCGGATGGCGACCTGCCCGATTATGTCGTCTCACTCGGCTCGGCCGGCTCCGCCACGCTGGAGCAGACGGAGATCTATCAGGCGGCCTCCGTTTCCTATCGCGACATGGATGCCTCGCCGCTCGGCTTCACCAGGGGCGCGACGCCCTTC
Organism: Shinella sp. 20P9.1.1; assembly: GCF_057798995.1. Lineage (NCBI taxonomy): Bacteria > Pseudomonadati > Pseudomonadota > Alphaproteobacteria > Hyphomicrobiales > Rhizobiaceae > Shinella > Shinella sp. 20P9.1.1. The sequence goes on along the minus strand of NZ_JBYOLC010000002.1, from coordinate 30,188 downwards.
CTCGACCTGCCGGCCGAAGTTCCTCTTTCCTGCATCATTCCCGGCATTCCCGCCGCACGGCTCTCCACCGGCGCCAACATCGTCTCGGGCGCAGCCTATGCCGGCATCGACGCCGACATGGTGGAGATGGAAACCTTTGGCGCGCTGCGCGCCTGCCAGGCTTTCGGCGTGCCGCTCATCGGCCTGCGCGGCATTTCCGATGGCAAGGCCGAGCTCACCCATATCGGTGACTGGACAGAATACCTCCACGTCATCGACGAAAAGCTCGCCGCTGCGGTCGATGTGCTGGAAGCGGTCGTCGCCAGCGGCACGATCGTGCGCAACGGCTGAAAATCCGGCCGTCCCCGGTTGCGCGGCGCGAGGTTTTTCATTAAAGGCTCGCCATGACCCAGACAGCTCATCCCGACAGCGTTCTCATCATCGATTTCGGCAGCCAGGTGACCCAGCTCATCGGGCGGCGCGTGCGCGAAGCAGGCGTCTATTGCGAGATCATCCCCTTCCAGTCGGCGGAAGAAGCCTTCCACCGCATGCAGCCGAAGGCGATCATCTTCTCCGGCGGCCCGGCCTCGGTGCTCGATCAGGGCAGCCCCCGCGCGCCGCAGATCGCTTTCGATTCCGGCCTGCCGATCCTCGGCATCTGCTACGGCCAGCAGACGCTCGCCACCCAGCTCGGCGGCACCGTCGAAGGCGGCCACGCCCGCGAATTCGGTCGCGCCGATGTGGAAATCCTGAAGGCTAGCCCGCTGTTCGAAGGCTTCTGGGAAGTCGGCAACAAGTATCCGGTGTGGATGAGCCACGGCGACCGCGTCACCGTCGCGCCCGAAGGCTTCGAGATCATCGGCACCTCGGAAAACGCCCCCTTCGCCATCTGCGTCAACGAAGCCAAGCGCTACTACACGACAATGTTCCACCCGGAAGTGGTGCACACGCCCGACGGTGCCAAGCTCTTGTCGAACTTCGTGCACAAGATCGCCGGCATCAAGGGCGACTGGTCGATGTCGGCCTACCGCGCCCGCGCCGTGGAAGCGATCCGCGAGCAGGTCGGCGACAAGCGCGTCATCTGCGCCCTTTCGGGCGGCGTCGATTCGTCCGTTGCTGCCCTTCTCATCCATGAGGCGGTCGGCGCGCAGCTCACCTGCATCCTCGTCGACCACGGCCTGATGCGCAAGAACGAGGCGGCCGACGTCGTCGCCATGTTCCGCGAGCACTACAATCTGCACCTCATCCATGTGGATGCCGTCGATCGTTTCGTTGGCGAGCTGGAAGGCGTGTCCGACCCGGAAACCAAGCGCAAGATCATCGGCCGCCTGTTCATCGAAGTCTTCGAGGACGAGGCCAAGAAGCTCGGCGGCGCGGAATTCCTCGCCCAGGGCACGCTTTATCCCGACGTCATCGAAAGCGTCTCGTTTACCGGCGGTCCCTCGGTCACGATCAAGTCGCACCACAATGTCGGCGGCCTGCCCGACCGCATGAACATGAAACTCGTGGAACCGTTGCGCGAGCTGTTCAAAGACGAAGTGCGCGTGCTCGGCCGCGAACTTGGCCTGCCCGACAGCTTCATCGGCCGTCATCCCTTCCCGGGTCCGGGCCTTGCCATCCGCTGCCCCGGCGGCATTACCCGCGACAAGCTGGAGATCCTGCGCGAGGCCGACGCGATCTATCTCGACGAGATCCGCAAGGCCGGCCTCTACGACAAGATCTGGCAGGCCTTTGCCGTGCTTCTCCCCGTCCAGACCGTCGGCGTCATGGGCGACGGACGCACCTATGAATTCGTCTGCGCACTGCGCGCCGTCACCTCCGTCGACGGCATGACCGCCGACTTCTACCACTACGACATGAACTTCCTCGGCCGCGCCGCGACCCGCATCATCAACGAAGTCCGCGGCATCAACCGCGTCGTTTATGACGTAACGTCCAAGCCGCCGGGCACGATCGAGTGGGAATGAGGATAGCCTCCTCGTCGCAGTGACATTTCAAAGCCCCGGCGCCCGCGCCGGGGCTTTTCTCTTTTTGTAAAAATTTTCGCGCCGATGTCACATCTGCCGTTCCGGCCTCGTCATGGCGGTGTAGAATTGAAAAGGAGACTGGAATGTCACCCCGCATGACCGATTATTTCAAACGCGCCGAACCCGCTTTCAAGGCGATGTTTGCGCTGGAAGCCGCCCTGAAGGCGAGCCCGCTCGATGCCATCCTGGTGCATCTGGTGAAGGTGCGCGCCTCGCAGATCAACGGCTGCGCCTATTGCATCCACATGCATGTCGGCGAAGCGCTGAAGGACGGCGAGGATCCGATGCGCCTGCATCTTCTGGCCGGCTGGCGCGATTCCTCGCTGTACACCGCGCGTGAACGGGCAGCCCTCGCCTGGACCGAAGCGCTGACGCTGGTCGCTGAAACCCATGCCCCCGACACCGACTGGGCGGACCTCGAAGCCGCCTTCACCGCGGACGAACAGGCTTGGCTCACCATCGCCATCGGCGCGATCAATGTCTGGAACCGGGTACAGGTCGGGTTTCGCGCCGAACATCCGGTCGACCAGCGTCATGCTGCCTGATCCGGCCACGCAAATCTTCGAAGCGCAGCGGCCGCGGCTGCTGCGCCTGGCATATCGCATGCTCGGCTCGCGGGCGGAGGCGGAGGATGTCGTACAGGAGGCCTGGCTGCGTTGGCACCGCAGCGACCGCAACGCAGTCGCCGAACCGGCCGCCTGGCTCACCCGCATCGTTTCGCGCCTTTGCCTCGATGTGATGAAATCGGCGCGCGTCCGCCGCGAGACCTATCCGGGCCAATGGCTGCCCGAACCGCTGATCGAACCGGAAGACGACGAACTGCGCGCCGACAACATCACGCTCACCCTGATGGTGGCTCTTGAACGCCTCTCGCCGCTGGAGCGTGCTGCCTTCCTGCTGCATGACGTCTTCAACCAGCCGCTCGACGACGTGGCGGCGACGCTGAAGCGCAGCCCGGCCGCCACGCGGCAACTGGCAGCACGGGCACGCGCCCATGTGCGCCTCGATCAGCCGCGCTACGAGATCGCCCGCGAAGACGGCGAGGCGCTGACGCGCGCCTTCTTCGAGGCCTGCCGGCTGGGCGATGCCGCGGCACTCGGTTCGCTGCTGGCGTCGGATGTGACGCTGCGCTCGGACGGGGGCGGCAAGGTGTTAACCTTTCCCAACGCCATTCAGGGCGTCGATCGCCTCATCCGGCTCTACCTCGGGCTTGCGCGAAAACTCGGTTCCCGGATGGAATTTCTCGGCCATGTCGTGATCGATGGCCTGCCGGGTTTTTTGAGCCGGGTAGACGGCCACCTGCAGACGACCGCCGTGGAAATCGTCGAGGGGCGCATCGCCGCCATCTATATCACCCGCAATCCGGACAAGCTGACCGGGGCGAAGCTCCCCGGTTAAAACCCGAACGACTGCTGCGCCGGCTCCGGCGGGGCGAAGGAGACGCCTTCCAGCGCCAGCATCTTCACCTTGGAGATGGAACCGCCCGGCGCGGAAAAGCCGCCGACCTTGCCGCCGGCGGCCAGCACGCGGTGGCAGGGGATGATGAGGGCGACGGGGTTCTTCGCCATGGCCTGGCCGACCTCGCGCGCCATTTCCGGGCCAGCACCCAGATCGCGGGCGATGGTGCCGTAGGTCGTCGTCTCGCCCCAATGCACCCGCCGGGCGGCATCGTAAACCTTCAGGAAGAAATCGCTCTGGCCGGCGAGATCGAGCGGCACGGTTGTGAAATCGGCTTCCTCGCCGGCGAAGTACCGTTGTGCAGCGGTCACCGCCTGCTGAACGGCAGGCGGCGGCTCGGCGGCCTCGGCATCCGGCAGGTGGCGCAGCAGCAGGCGGCGGGTCGTGGCGGCGTCTTCGCCCGGCAACTGGAAGCGCACGACGCCCGCTTGCGTCCAGGCGATGCCGCAGGGACCGCCCGCCGTGTCGAAGATCAGGTAGTGGGTCTTGCCGGTCATTTTCGACTCCTGTTCCCGTTTTGTCACAAGATCGGGCTTTGCCCGGCTTGTTTCAACCCGTTTCTTGCGCGGCGTAGCCGGGGACTTGCTTCCGCCGCGTCCACTTCGCATAAACCTTCGAAAAACGATTCAGCGAGGGCGTGACGTGGAGATTTCGGACATCATCATCGGCGGCGATACGGCGGGCATCGAATGGCGCGTGCCGGTCTATCGCTTCACGGGCAGCGATGCGGCCGCCCCCTCCGTCTATATCCAGGCGGCGCTCCATGCCAACGAACTGCCCGGCACGGCGCTGCTGCACTTCCTGCTCGAACGCCTGCGCAAGGCCGATGCCGAAGGCGCGATCCGCGGCGACATCACCGTCATTCCGCAGGCCAATCCGATCGGTCTCGCCCAGTTCCATTTCGGTGAGATGGAAGGCCGCTTCGATCTGGGATCGCGCACCAATTTCAACCGCGACTACCCGCTGATCGCGCTTGCCGAGCGCGAGACCCTGCTGGAGAACCTTGCCCGCCGCAGCGCTGCCGACCGGCTGAAGCGCACGCTGCTGCACATGGCGCTCGGCCATGACCTCATGCTCGACCTGCACTGCGACGACGAAAGCCTGCAATATGCCTATATCGACGATGCCTTCTGGCCGGAGGCGGCCGATCTTGCGGCCGCCCTCGACATGCAGGCCGTGTTCCTCTCCGACGGCGAAAGCACGGCCTTCGAGGAGGCCGTCGGCCATGCCTTCAAGCATCAGGGCGGCGGCAAGCTGAAGAGCGTTCCGGGCCGCCTCTCCGTCACCGTCGAGCTGCGCGGCCGGCGCGATGTCTATCCCGACATGGCCAAACGCGATGCGGACGGCCTCTGGGATTTCCTTGCCGGCCGCGGCATTGTGACCGATCCCGCCCATACGGCGAAAACCTATAGCGGTCCGGCCATCCCGCTCGACAATATCGAGATGGTGCGCGCACCTGAGCCGGGCACCGTACTCTTCCACCGCGACATCGGCGACAGCGTGAAGGCCGGCGATCTCCTGGCGACGCTGATCACCAGGCCGGGCACACCCGATGGCACGATCGACGTCACGGCAGCCCATGACGGCCTGATCGCCACCCGCGCCTCCGCCCGTTATGCGCGGCGCGGCGACGACCTGATGAAGATCGCCTGCCACGAGGCGACCCGCAAGGATCGCAAGCCCGGTACGCTCGAGGACTGAGAGAATCTTCTCCGCCAGGGGTTTTGGCCCCTCGCAATCGCCCCGTCGGGAGCAATATATAGGAAGGGACAGGCCAGCCGGGATTGCGGCGATGGCGTGAGGAGACTGCAAGCGGTGACCGGCACGCATCATGTTTGAGACGCTCTCCGCCTACTGGCCGCATATCCTCGTCGCCTTGTCGATCATCCTTGGCATTCCCGCCGCCATTCATGCGACGATGACGAAGGAAGAGGTGCGCGCGGCGATCGGCTGGGTCGGCGTCATCGTGCTCTCGCCGGTCGTCGGTCCCGTCATCTACGCCATTGGCGGCGTGAACCGCATCCGCCGCAAGACGTTGAACCTCAGCCGCGAGGGGCTGATTGCCGCCGGCTGGTACCACCGCGCCGAATACGACGTTTCCAACGAGCATATGCGGGTGGCCTTCGGCCGGGCGCTCGCCGCCATGCAGCGGCTCGGCGATATGGTCGGGCGCTGCAAGCTGACATGCGGCAACCGGATCAGGCTGCTTGCGACCGGCGACGAGGCCTATGCCGCGATGCTCTCCGCCATCGACGCGGCAGAGCGCTCGATCCTGCTCGAAACCTATATTTTCGACCGTGACGCGGCCGGCCAACGCTTCGTGGAAGCCCTTTCGGCCGCCGTGACGCGCGGTGTCGAGGTGCGCGTGCTGATCGACGCGGTCGGCGCCCGTTATTCCATTCCCTCCATCGTCTCGGAGCTGAAGCGGGCGGGCGTGCCGGTCGATGTGTTCAACGGCAATATCGTCATGGGCCTGCGCCTGCCCTATGCCAACCTGCGCACCCACCGCAAGATCCTGATCGTCGATGGCAGCGTGGCCTTCACCGGCGGGCTCAACATCCGCGCCGGCTTCTGCGCCGAATTTGCCGGAGACGGGGCCGCACTCGACACCCATTTTCGCCTCACCGGCCCCGTCGTCAGCGATCTCTTCCGTATCGCCTACGAGGACTGGCGCTTTTCCGGCGGCGGCGAACTGTCCGGCGCGGCCTGGCAGATCGCCCCGCCGCCTGATGCGCCCGACAGCGGCATGCTTGCCCGCGTCGTTCCCTCAGGCCCCGACAGGAGCCTGGAAACCAATCACCGCATGCTGATGGGCGCCCTCTCGGTCGCAAAACATCATATCCGCATCATGTCGCCCTATTTCCTGCCTGACCGGGAGCTGATCAGCGCCATCGTCACGGCGGCGCGGCGCGGGGTGGAGATCGACATCATCGTGCCCTCGGCCAACAACCTGAAGCTCGTCGATCTCGCCATGACCGCGCAGTTCGACCAGATGCTGAAACACGGCTGCCGCATCTGGCGGGCATCGGGCGCCTTCAACCATTCCAAGCTCATGGTCGTCGATGACGCCTGGTCCTATGTCGGCTCGTCCAATATCGACCCGCGCTCGCTCCGGCTGAACTTCGAGGTGGATATCGAGGTGACAGACCACGATTTCGCCGAGCTGATCAGCGCACGCATCGGCGCCGCCCTTGCCGGATCCGAGCAGGTGAAACTGGAGGATCTGCGGGCACGGCCCTTCGTGCAACGCCTCGTCGAACGCATCACATGGCTTGGCTCGCCCTATCTTTAGGGCCCGCCGAGCGTTCCCAGACGACCTTCAGGTCGATATGCGCCTTGATCGGCAGGTGATCCGACGCGATGCGGGCAAGCGGCGAATCATGTACCTCCACCGAGGTGACCAAGTCGTGCGGATGGCCGAGCGCCCGGTCGAGCGCCAGCACGGGAAAGCGCGAGGGAAAGCTCGGCACTGCGCCGGAGGCCGGATCGAAAGTCGGATGCAGGCGGGCAAGCGACGAACCCCGCCCGACGCGCCATTCGTTGAGATCGCCGACGAGCAGGGTGGGCATCGCCTCGTCCTCTGCGAGGGACGCAAGGATGGCCATGGCCTGCTGTTCGCGCGAGCGCTTCAACAGGCCGAAATGCGCGGCGACGAGGCGCAGCTTGCCGGTGGGAAGATCGAGCGTCACGACCAGCGCGCCGCGCGGCTCGACGCCCGGCAGCTTCAGCTGGCGTACGCCGCCGACCGCCCCCTTGCGGATCATGATCATATTGCCGTGCCAGCCATGGCCGGTGGAGGAAAGTGCGGTGATCGGCACCGGCACGAGGCCGCAATCGCGCTCCAGCATATCGAGCTTCAAGAGGCCCGAGCGCTCGCCGAACCGCTTGTCGGCCTCCTGGATGGCGATGACGTCGGCATCGATCTCCGCAATGACGCTTGCCGTGCGTTCGGGATCGAAACGCCGATCGACGCCGATGCATTTGTGCACGTTGTAGGAGGCGATGACGGTGTCACCCGGACGATTGTTTTCCGGCGGCCGGTGGCCGCGGCGGTTGCGAATGGCCGTCAGCAGCGCAGCCGATGTGTTCCTGCCGTTCCTGTCCAAAGGTCCTTCCTCGTGCGTTCTCTGCATCATATGGGCCGCCCCGCGCCATGGGCAACCGCGGAGCTGCAAGAAGGTTCCGGAAAACGTGGTCAGGGCAGCGGGCTGACCTGCATCTTCGGGCTGTCGAGCAGGATGGTCGAGCGCAGCGTCTTGATTTCGCCGATGCGTTCGAATTCGCTCCACAGTAGCCGCCGGTAATCCGCCACGTCTTTCACCGCGATCTTCAGCAGGAAATCGAAATCGCCCGCCACCGTATGGCATTCGACGACTTCGGGCATGCGCCGCACCAGATCGATGAAACGCTCGCCGACCTTCGGCGCCGTGCGCTCCAGCGTCACCTCGAGAAAAGCCTGGAAGCCGATGCCGGCGGCGCGCGGATCGACGATGACGGTGTGGCGGATGACGCCGCTCGCCTCCAGCCGCGCGAGGCGCCGCGACAGCGGTGCGGGCGACAGGCCGACCTTTTCCGCAAGCTGATTGTTGGAGAGACCGGCATCCTCGACAAGCAACCGAATGATACGCCGGTCGGTCTGGTCGAGCGCCACTTCGTCAGCCGTCTTTTTGTCCACGCCGCCCACTCCAGCAAAAATCTGCATCAATCTAGCGAATGAACGCAACAAGACAAAAGCTTCTTGCGCTTTCTCCGCAATATCATGGTCGATTTTGCGAGCACTTTGACTTACACCACGTTCACACCAACCCCAGACAGGACCCCGGCCATGTTCGACGCCCTCACCCGCCAGCCCGATGACCCGTTGCTCGCCCTGATCGGCCTTTTCCGGGCGGATGAGCGTGCCGGCAAAGTGGATCTCGGCGTCGGCGTCTATCGCGACGAAACGGGCGCCACGCCGATCTTCCGCGCGGTGAAGGAGGCCGAAAAGCGCCTCGTCGAGACGCAGCCGACCAAGGCCTATGTCGGCCCGGAAGGCGATCCCGTCTTCCTCGACCGTCTCTGGGAGCTGACCACCGGCGAGGCCGGTCGCGGCCGCGCCACCGCCGGCCTTCAGACGCCGGGCGGTTCCGGCGCGCTACGCCTTGCCGCCGATCTCCTGGCGCGCATGGGCACCAAGGGCATCTGGCTCGGCCTGCCGAGCTGGCCGAACCATGCCAGCATCTTCAAGTCCGCCGGGCTTGAGGTCATCACCTATCCGTTCTTCGACATCCCCGCGCAAAGCGTGCAGTTTGACCGCATGATGGACGCGCTCGGCGGTGCCGCCCCAGGTGACGCCGTGCTGCTTCATGCGAGCTGCCACAATCCGACCGGCGCGAACCTCACGGACGAGCAGTGGCGCGCCGTCTCCGCGCTCATCGCCGAAAAGGGCCTGCTGCCGCTCGTCGATATCGCCTATCAGGGTTATGGCCGCGGCCTCGACGAGGACGCTGCGGGTCTGCACACACTGCTGACCGCCGTGCCGGAAGCGCTGGTCGCCGTCTCCTGCTCGAAGTCCTTCGGCCTCTACCGCGAGCGCACCGGCGCGATCTACGCCGCTTGCAGCAACGCCGAGACGGCACTCTCCGTGCGCAGCAATCTCGCAGCGCTTGCCCGCACAAGCTATTCCATGCCGCCGGACCATGGCGCGGCCATTGTCAGCATGATCCTCGGCGACGCCGCGCTGAAGGCCGACTGGATGGCCGAGATCGAGACGATGCGTCTGCGTGTCACCGCGATCCGCGAACGGCTTGCCGCCGGGCTTTCCGCCCGCTGGCAGGTGCTGACGGCGATCCGTGAGCAGGAGGGCATGTTCTCGCTGCTGCCGCTGGAAGAGGCGCAGGTGCTGAAGCTGCGTGCCGAGCACGCCATCTACATGCCGACCTCTGGCCGCATCAACATTGCCGGCCTGAAGACGGCGGAAGTCGATGACGTCATCGCCAAGTTCCTGAGCCTCTGAGAGACACCATGTCCGTCGAAACTGCCAGCCAGGCGGAGCGCCACTCCGCCTATGAGGATCTTATTGCCATCGTCATCGGCACGCTGTTCGTGGCGCTGGGCGTGGTCATCTACACCAAGGCCGTGCTGCTCGCCGGCAGCACAGCGGGCTTGGCACTCCTCCTGCAATATGCAAGCGGCATCGGTTTCTGGTGGCTGTTTTTCGCCGTCAACCTGCCCTTCTACATCCTCGCGGTCAAAAAACTCGGCTGGGCATTCACGCTGCGCACCTTCGCCGCCGTCACGCTGGTTTCCATCTTTAGCCGGCTAACCTCGGAGCTCGTCACCTTCTCTCATCTCGATCCGCTCTATGCGGCGGTCATGGGCGGTGCGCTGTCGGGCACCGGCCTGCTCATCCTCTTCCGCCATCGCACCGGCCTTGGCGGCATCAATGTGCTGGCGATCTATCTTCAGGACCGGTTCGGCTTGCGGGCCGGGTATTTTCAGATGGCGGTCGATCTCGCGATCCTCGCCGCCGCCTATTTCGTCATCCCGCTCGACCGGCTCGCGCTCTCCGTGCTCGGCGCCGTAGTCGTCAACATGACGCTCGCCATCAATCACCGCCCCGGCCGTTATCTCGGGGTGACGTGACCGTTTTGCCGGCTTATGAAGACGGCCAAACCTTGAAGGAGAGACGCGTGACCGTCACGATCTACGGCATCAAGAACTGCGACACGATGAAGAAGGCGCGCACCTGGCTCGATGCCAAGGGCATCGCCTATACGTTCCACGACTACAAGGCGGAAGGTATCGACGAAAAGAGCTTGAAGCGCTTCGTCGACGCGCTCGGCTGGGAGACGGTGCTCAACCGCGCCGGCACCACCTTCCGCGCCCTGCCGGATGAAGACAAGAAAGACCTCGACGCGAAGAAGGCGATAGCCCTCATGCTCGGCCAGCCCTCAATGATCAAGCGCCCCATGCTCGATCGCAACGGGGCGCTCACAGCCGGCTTCAAGCCGGAGATTTACGAAACGCTATTCTGAGTTTCAGGGGCCGGCTTCAGACCGGCTCCCAGCCGTCCTTCTCGCTGGCGCGGTAGATGGCGTCGATGAGCTTCTGGTTCTCGACCGAGCTTTCCAGCGGCACGATCTCCTCGTTCTCGCCAAGCGCCGCCTTGGTGAAGGCTTCCGCCTCACGCTTGTACTGGCGCGCATCCTGGAAGCGGAAGAGCTGGCTCTCGCTGTGCGAGGCGTTGGTCAACTCGATTTCCTCGGCCCCGTAGCGATCGGCATTGAACGGCGATTTCACCTCGATGAAACCCTTGTCGCCGTGGAAGACCATGATCTGGCGCTGAGCGAGCTGCGTCGAGATATAGAAGGACAGTTCGAAATCGCCGAAATCGGCGCGCACGCTCGAATAGATGTCCGTGCCGAATTCCGGGTCACGATCCGTGCTCGCCTGCACGCGGATCGCTTCCTTGCCGGTGACGAAACGGGTGGTGATCGTCGGATAGACGCCGATATCCGGCAAGCCGCCGCCGCCGAGTGCGGGCACGTTGCGCATGTTGCCGGGGTCGCGGTTGTAATAGGTGAAGGCGCCCTGCACGTGGCGCAGCTTGCCGATCGCGCCTTCCGCCAAGAGCGAGCGCACCTTGCGCCAGACGGGGCTGTAGGTGACCATGAAGGCTTCCGATATCAGCACCTTGTTGCGGTCGCGCGCCGCAATCAGCGCATCGATCTCACCGGCATGCAGCGCGATCGGCTTTTCGCAGAGCACGTGTTTGCCGGCATCCGCCGCCTTGATCGTCCATTCCACATGCTGCGACGTCGGCAGCGGGATATAGACGGCATCAACAGTATCGGAGGCCAGCATCTCCTCGTAGGAGCCGAAGGCATGCGGCACGGAAAACCGGTCGGCCATGGCGCGGGCCTTGGCGAGGTCGCGGCTGGCAATGGCCGTCACGACGCAGTTTTCCGCATCCTGGATGGCCGGCACGACGAGCTCGCGGCCGATCTTGGCCGTCGACAGAATTCCGAAACGCAGCATGGCGATGTCTCCTTGATTTGGCCCGAAGACTAGTCGCGAGGTACGTTCCTCGCAAGCGCGGACGCTCGCAAAAAATGCCTTGTGGGGCAGCGTGCAAAGCGGGTGCACCCGGCCTATGCTGGCCCGTCATTTCAGCACGTATCCCTTGGAGGAAGCCCATGCAGTTTCGTTCCCTCGGCCGGACCGGCCTTTCCATCGCGCCCCTCGTCTTCGGCGGCAACGTCTTCGGCTGGACGGCCGACGAGAAGACCTCCTTCGATCTTCTGGACGCCTTCACCGGCGCCGGCTTCAACGCCATCGACACGGCCGACGTCTATTCCAGCTGGGCGCCGGGCAATCAGGGCGGCGAATCCGAGACGGTCATCGGAAAATGGCTGAAGCGCTCGGGCCTGTCGCGCGACAAGGTGGTCATCGTCACCAAGGTCGGCTCTGACATGGGCCAGGGCCGGCGGGATCTGCGCAAGTCGTGGATCGTCGAGGAGGTCGAGAATTCGCTGCGCCGGCTCCAGACCGACCATATCGACCTCTACCTCTCGCACTGGCCCGATCCAGAAACGCCCTATGAGGAGACGCTGGAAGCCCATGCCGGTCTCGTCAAGGCGGGCAAGGTGCGGACCTTCGGTGCCTCGAACCTCGATGCGGCCCAGCTGCAGGCCTCCTTCGATGCCGCCGACGCGGCGGGCCTGCCGCGTTACGCCGCGCTGCAGCCGGAATACAATCTCTATGACCGCGCCGGCTTCGAGGGCGCGCTGGCCGATCTCTGCCGCAAGGAAGACCTTGGCGTCATCACCTATTTCAGCCTCGCCTCCGGCTTCCTGACGGGCAAGTACCGCACGGCGGCCGATACCGAAGGCAGGACGCGCGGCGAGGATGTGGCGCGCTATCTCGACGACCGGGGCCTGCGCATCCTTGAGGCGCTCGATCAGGTGGCGGCGGAGACGGGTGCGACGCCGGCCGAGATTTCGCTTGCCTGGCTGATGGCGAAACCCGCCGTCACCGCGCCGATCGCCAGCGCCACCAGCCTCTCCCAGCTCGATAGCCTGATGAAGGCGGCAGCACTGTCGCTCTCATCCGAGCAAGTCGCTGCCCTCGACGCAGCGGGAGCCTGACCATGGCCCTCATCATCCGCGATCCGCTCGAAAGCGACGAAGCGGCCTGGCGTAAACTCTGGGCCGGCTATCTTGCCTTCTACAAGACCGAGGTGGCCGAGGAAGTGACCGCCTTCACCTGGGCACGCATCCTCGACGCGGGCTCCCGCATGGCGATGCGCCTTGCCGAGGAGGACGGCGTGGTGATCGGCTTCGCCATCCACCACTATCACGACTCCACCTGGAGCATCGCGCCGGAGGGCTATCTCGAAGACCTTTTCATCGACGACACGGTCCGCGGCAAGGGCGCCGGCCGCGCGCTGATCGACGATCTCATCGCGATTTCGAAACGCCACGGCTGGAGCGGGATCTACTGGCACACGGCGCGGGACAATGCGCGCGCCCGAAAGCTCTATGACAGCTATATCGAGACCGACGAGCACATCCGCTACCGGTTGAAAACCTAACCCCGGTAGCGGAAGAAATCGACGAAGGCGCGCAGCGCCGGGCGCATCTGGCGACGCGAGGGATAGTAGATCGAGAACCCGTCGAAGGCGGGGCACCAGTCTTCCAGCACCACCACCAGCCGGCCGGCGGCGATATCCTCGGTCACCCGCTGGTCGAAGACATAGGCGAGGCCCGCGCCGTCCATCGCAGCGGCGCGCATCAGCCGCTGGTCGGAGACGATCAGCGGCCCCGACACATCCACCGTCACCAGCCGCCCGTCCTTTTCCAGCTCCCAGCGGTAGATGCGACCGCTGGAAAAGCGGCGGCGGATGCAGCGATGCTGCATGAGGTCACGCGGCTGCTGCGGCTTCGGATATTTCTCGAAATAGGCCGGCGCACCGACCACGAGACCGCGCCACGGGCCGCTCGCCCGAACCGCGATCATGTCCGCCTCCAGATGCTCGCCGAGCCGCAGCCCCGCGTCAAAACCCTTTTCGACGATATCCTCGAAACGGTCGTCGGTGCGCAGTTCCAGTTCGATCTCGGGATACTCCAAGAGAAAGGCGCCGAGGCGCGGCATGACGATGTCTTCCGCCGCGATCAGCGGCATGGTGATGCGCAGCGGGCCGGCGGGTCGGGTCTGGCGCTCGGCCAGCGCCTCCATGGCGGCGTCGATATCGGCCAGCGCCGGTGCCAGTGTGTCGAGCAGCTGGCGCCCCTCCTCCGTCGGCGCGACGCTGCGGGTGGTGCGGGCGATCAGCCGCACGCCGAGGCTCGCCTCCAGCGCGGTGACGGCATGGCTGACGGCCGAGGGCGCAATACCGAGCGTGGTCGCCGCCTTGCGGAAGCTGCGCGCCTCGGCGACGATGGCCAGCACGGCGAGCTGGGAAAGCTGGGTCCGGTTCATTGTTCCAACAGATAGAACAAGCCATTGGCTTTTGCATCCATTTTCAGCGGAAGTGCTGTGCCCTAGATTGAACCTACCGGATGACGGCGACCGCTTCGCCGCCCGGCCCGCGGACCGCTCCCATCGGTCCCATCAAGAAGGAATCCGTCATGAAACACAGACATCTCGGCACGCTCGACGTTTCCGCCCTCGGCCTCGGCTGCATGGGCATGAGCCATGCCTATGGCCCCGCCGACGACGAGACGGCGGCGATCAACACGCTGCACCGCGCCGTCGATCTCGGCATCACGCTGTTCGATACGGCAGAGGTCTACGGCCCCTACAAGAACGAAATCCTCGTCGGCAAGGCGCTGAAGCCGGTGCGCGACAAGGTGGTCATCGCCACCAAGTTCGGCTTCCGCATCGACGCGACCAAGCCGGCTGCCCAGATGATGACCGGCACCGACAGCCGGCCGGAAAACGTCAAGGCCGTCGCCGAGGCGTCGCTGAAGCGGCTCGGCACCGATGTCATCGATCTCTATTACCAGCACCGCGTCGACCCGGCCGTGCCGATCGAGGAAACGGTCGGCGCGATGGCCGACCTGGTGCGCGCGGGCAAGGTGAAGGCGCTCGGCCTGTCCGAGGCCGGTGCGGAAACGATCCGCCGTGCCCATGCCGTGCATCCGATCGCCGCCGTGCAGAGCGAATATTCGCTGTGGACCCGCGACGTGGAGCAGAACGGCGTGCTCGAAACCTGCCGCACCCTCGGCATCGGCTTCGTGCCCTTCAGCCCGCTCGGCCGCGGCGTGCTGACCGGCGCCTTGAAGAAACTCGACGGCCTCTCGGCCGATGATTTCCGCCGCTCGCTGCCGCGTTTCGAAGCGGAGAATTTCGATGCCAACCTGGCGCTGGTAGCGGCGCTCGAGGAGATGGCAGCGGAAAAGGGCGTCGCCCCGGCGCAACTGGCGCTTGCCTGGGTTATGGCGCAGGGCGATTTCATCGTGCCGATCCCCGGCGCCAGCAAGGTGCCGCATCTCGAACAGAATGCCGCGGCCGCGGATGTGGCGCTGACGCCGGAGGAAGCCGCCCGTCTCGGCGACCTGCTTTCGCCGGCAAAGGTGTCCGGCGGGCGCTATTCGCAGCAACAGGCGGCAATGGCCAACCGCTGAAACGACAAAGGCCGCGGATCGCTCCGCGGCCTTTCGGCAGCCCCCCGCCGGAAAAATGTTTACTGGCCGACCGACGACACCATGACGGCATCGCCATTTTCGATGGAGACCCAGCGGCCCGCATGGAACGAGGCCTGGCGCTTCAGGAAGCGGTAGGGCGTCGTCGTCCAGAGCTTGACCTCGTTGTTGAGGTTGTCGAGCACGAAATCGCCCTCGGTGGTGCGCAGCGTCAGCACGGCATGGCCTTCGCCATCCGGCTTGCGCACGACCGTGATCAGCAAATCGCCGACGGCAAAGCCCTTTTCCATCAGCTTCTTGCGCTTCAGGAGAACGAAGTCCTCGCAGTCGCCGGCGCCATCGGGATAGGACCAGAATTCGTCGCGGCCGTGCAGTTCCTTGTCCGTCATCGGCGTGATGTCGCGGTTGACGCTGGCATTGATCTGGCGAACGACGGACCAGCCGAATTCCGTGACCTTGGCGGGCGCCTGGTTGCGCACGCCGGCCTGGCATTCGGATTTGTTGGTCTGGCAGAATTCGTAATGGCCGATCGGCTGGGAGGTCACGCTGCCCGTCTTCATGGACAGGGCGGACGCGGGCGCCGTGAAAGCCGAGGAAGAAGAAATGAGCAGAGCAAAAAACGCCGCCGCCCCAGCCTTCGCACCAATCATTCGTGCCATGTAACGTCCCCTAATCGTTAACAAAGAGTTAACGGTGAGGAGGCCTACTCGTCAATCATCAGAATTGGCGATGCGCGAATATGGTTAAGATGTGTTCGCGACGACACGCCCCCGCCTTAAGCGAGGCGCGCAAAAACCTCCGCAGCTTCCAGAATCTTGGCAATATCCTGCGGGCGCGACAGGCGGTGGTCGCCGTCGCGGATCATGGTCAGCACCACGTCGTCGCCGGACAGATGCTCCATTAGCCGCACCGCATGGGCATAGGGCACGTCGGGATCCGCCATGCCCTGCAGGATATGCACGGGGCAGCCCGTCTCGATGGCGCCGTCGAGCACGCGATTTTTCCGCCCATCCTCGATGAGAGCAAGCGTGTAGATGTTCGGATCGGGACCGTAGGGCGTCGGCTCCTCGAACTGGCCGCGCTCGGCCAGGGCAGTGCGCTCGGCTTCCGTCAGGTTCGGCTCGATCAGTTCCGAGGTGAAATCCGGCGCCGGCGCGATCAGCACGAGGCCGGCGATCTCGATATCCTTGTGCTTGGCCAGCTCGGCGACAGCGCGCAGCGCGATCCAGCCGCCCATGGACGAGCCGACGAGCACGACGCGGCGCGTGCCGAGCACCGTTGCCGCATGGTCGATGACGGCGAGTGATTCCTCCAGCCAGCGCGAGATCGTGCCTTCGACGAACGCCCCACCCGAGATGCCATGGCCGGAATAGTCGAAACGGATTGCGGCCGTGCCGATCCGCTCGGCCAGCGCTGCGAGCTCCACAGCCTTGGTGCCGCTCATGTCGGAACGGTAGCCGCCGAGCCAGACGAGATGGGCAAGCGCGTTGCCGGAGGCGGCTGGCTGAAGCGCCACGGCAATATTCCTGGCCGCATCACCCATTCCGACCGTGATGAAATCCGCACCCGCACCGTTGCCGTTCGCCGCCATCGTCCCTATCTCCTGTCCGTGCACCGACCCCATGCAAAAGCGCCTTTTTGCCGGTCTTTGGCCTCGAGCTAGACCAGATTCGCGCACGCAAGGACAGGTGGTGATTTTTTCCGCGCCGCGTGCTATTGACTTCACAAGCGCGATCAACACATTGCCGAAAACGCCGTCTATCCGGCAAAACGGCCCGGTCGCCGCACAGATTCATATCGTTCGAAACAGTTCGAGGAGAACACGACCATTCGCAGACCCTTTAAAGCGGAAGCCCCCGTCAAAGACGGCCCGCGTTCCAACCGGGAAATCCGTATTCCCCGCGTCCAGCTCATCGATGCCGAAGGCACCAACCACGGCACCGTTCCCACCGATCAGGCGCTCCGCATGGCGGAAGAAGCCGGCCTCGATCTCGTGGAGATTTCACCGAACTCCGAACCGCCCGTCTGCAAGATCCTTGACCTCGGCAAGCTGAAATATTCCAACCAGAAGAAAGCAGCCGAAGCGCGCAAGAAGCAGAAGATCGTCGAGATCAAAGAAATCAAGATGCGCCCGAACATCGACACGCACGATTACGACGTGAAGATGAAGGCGATGAACCGTTTCTTCGAAGAAGGCGACAAGGTGAAGGTGACGCTGAAGTTCCGCGGCCGCGAAATGGCCCACCAGGAACTCGGCATGAAGCTTCTCCTTCAGGTCAAGGAAGACACGCTGGCGATCGCCAAGGTCGAAGCCGAGCCGAAGCTCGAGGGACGCCAGATGATGATGGTGCTCGCGCCGAAGTGAGCCATCGGTCCCCGGACCGCACGGATCAAGCCGCCTTTCGGGGCGGCTTTTCCATTTTCGCCCCCGGAAATCCCGTTTTGCGGAATCCGGTTGCGCTTTAAGGGGACTTCGGTTACAAGCCGCCGTCCGAACGGTCCGGCAGGGCATGCCGTGGCCGTTCTTTACGCTGGAGAGGCGCCGTCGTCAGTGCCTCTCGAATTCAAGAAGAATGGAGTAGCAAAATGCCCAAGATGAAGACGAAATCGTCTGCCAAGAAGCGGTTCAAGATCACCGCGACCGGCAAGGTCGTCGCTGCCGCTGCCGGCAAGCGCCACGGCATGATCAAGCGTTCCAACAAGTTCATTCGCGACGCACGCGGCACCATGGTGCTGGCCGAGCCGGATGGCAAGAAGGTGGTCAAGAACTACCTGCCGAACGGTCTCTGAGACTAATCGCGCTTTTGAAACGTTAAGGAGATCATGACATGGCACGTGTAAAACGCGGCGTAACTTCCCACGCCAAGCACAAGAAGACGCTGAAGGCAGCCAAGGGTTTCTACGGCCGCCGCAAGAACACCATCCGCGCCGCCAAGGCAGCGGTTGACCGTTCCAAGCAGTTTGCCTACCGCGACCGCAAGGTCAACAAGCGCAACTTCCGCGCTCTCTGGATCCAGCGCATCAACGCTGCCGTCCGCGAGCACGGCCTGACCTACGGCCGCTTCATCGACGGCCTGAACAAGGCTGGCATCGAAGTTGACCGCAAGGTTCTGTCGGACATGGCGATCCATGAGACCGCAGCTTTCGGCGCGCTCGTCGCAGCCGCCAAGAAGGCTCTGGAATACCTCAAGGACGCCGGCACGAAGAACGAGTTTGAGACCGCCGTCAACTAACCGGCGCTCACAACAAATCTTCGCTTCGTTGTGAAACCCGCGCCGGGGAACCGGTGCGGGTTTTTGCTTTCAACCAGGATTGTAGCCATGGACGGCAAGCTTCTCGCGCTTGAGACGATCCCCCGGATGACCGACGGGGACATCGAGACGCTGCTTGCCGCGCTGACGCGCGAAACACGCCGCGTCGAGCGCGTGGACCTGTCCTTCGGCGCGGTCTGGATCAAGCGCTACGGCACCGAGCGCCCGCCGGTCTGGACTAGGGCGCAGACGACACTCGCCCGCCTGCTCGGCCAACCTTTCCTTCGCCCCTCCCCCGCGCTCGATAGCAAAGGCATGATCGCGCGAGAAATCCGCCGCATCGAGACGTTTGCAAAGGCCGGCGTGCCGGTGCCTGATGTGCTTTACTCCTCCGGCAGCGCACTCGTTCTGTCCGATGTCGCGCCGACGGTCACGGCCCGTCTCAAGGCGCTCGCCGCGACCGACCCCGCCGCCCATGACGACCTGTTGGTCGCCTGTGCCGCCCATCTCGGCGCGCTGCACGCCAAGGGTCTCTGTCACGGACGGCCGCATCCGCGCGATTTCTTCCTGGCGGGCGAGGCCATCGGCTTCATGGATTTCGAGGAGGAACCGGAGGCGGTCATGCCGCTTGCGACCGCCCAGGCGCGCGACCTCTGGCTGCTCTTCCTGCAGATCGCCGACCGCGCCCTTCTCGGGCGTGAGACCGCCGACAGGGCCTTTGCCGCCTGGCGCCATGCCGCGCCAGCCGGGATAGACGGGGAACTGGTGAAAATGCTCCGGTTCCTCGGCAAGTTTTTGTCGCCAACCCGATTGATCGGGCGCGTGCACATGGGTAGTGATCTCAGGCGCTTCCTCGCCGCAACTGGCTACCTATCCGACGTTCTCCTGAACGGTCCCCGCCCGGCCGACGCAAGCAAAGCAGGTAAAGATGACTGAACTCGACACACTGGAAAAGCAGCTCCTCACCGACGTTGCCGCAGCCTCCGATGAGGCGGCGATCGAAGCCGTGCGCGTTTCCGCACTTGGCAAGAAGGGCTCCGTCTCGGAACTCCTGAAGACGCTCGGCACCATGTCGCCGGAAGAGCGCCAGACGCGCGGCGCGGCCATCAACGCGCTGAAGACGCGCGTCACGGACGCCATTACCGAACGCAAGACCGCGCTGCGCGATGCCGCCATCGACGCCCGCCTGAAGGCCGAGACGGTCGATGTCAGCCTGCCGGTCCGCTCGTCGCCGGCCGAACGCGGCCGCATCCATCCGATCAGCCAGATCGTCGACGAGATCACCGCCATCTTCGCCGATATGGGTTTTTCCATCGCCGAAGGCCCTGATGTCGAGACCGACTACTATAACTTCACGGCGCTGAACTTCCCCGAGGGCCATCCGGCCCGCGAAATGCACGACACGTTCTTCTTCCCGGCGGACGAGAACGGCGACCGCAAGGTGCTGCGCACGCACACCTCGCCGGTGCAGGTGCGCACGATGGAAGCGCAGAAGCCGCCGATCCGCATCATCATTCCCGGCAAGACTTACCGCCAGGATTCGGACGCGACCCATTCGCCGATGTTCCACCAGGTCGAAGGCCTCGTGGTCGACAAGAAGGCGAATGTCGCCAACATGCGCTGGGTGCTGGAAGAGTTCTGCAAGGCCTTCTTCGAGGTCGACAGCGTCACCATGCGCTTCCGCCCGTCCTTCTTCCCTTTCACCGAGCCGTCCTTCGAGGTCGACATCCAGTGCGACCGCTCGTCGGGTCCGATCGTCAAGTTCGGCGAAGGCACCGACTGGATGGAAATCCTCGGCTGCGGCATGGTCCATCCGAACGTGCTGCGCGCCGGCGGCCTCGATCCCGACGAATATCAGGGCTTTGCCTGGGGCATGGGCCTCGACCGCATCGCCATGCTGAAATACGGCATGCCCGACCTGCGCGACTTCTTCAACGCCGACGTCCGCTGGCTCAGCCACTACGGCTTCCGCCCGCTCGACATGCCGACCTTGTTCGGCGGCCTCAGCGCATAACCGGCATCCAAGGAGAAACTATCCATGAAATTCACGCTCTCCTGGCTGAAGGACCACCTCGACACCGACGCGTCGCTCGAAGACATCTGCGCGAAGCTGACGGCGATCGGCCTTGAAGTGGAAGACGTCGACGACAAGGCCGCGTTCAAGCCCTTCGTCATCGCCAAGGTCGTCTCGGCCGAACAGCATCCGAATGCCGACAAGCTGCGCGTCCTGATGGTCGATACCGGCAAGGGCGATCCGATCCAGGTGGTCTGCGGCGCGCCGAACGCCCGCGCCGGCCTCGTCGGCGCCTTCGCGGCGCCCGGCACCTATGTGCCCGGCATCGACGTGACGCTCGCCGTCGGCACGATCCGCGGCGTCGAGAGCCGCGGCATGATGTGCTCGGAGAAGGAACTCGAAATCTCCGACAACCACGACGGCATCATCGAGCTTTCCGCCGATGCGCCCGTCGGCCAGAGCTACGCGTCCTATGCCGGCC
Source organism: Shinella sp. 20P9.1.1 (assembly GCF_057798995.1). NCBI lineage: Bacteria > Pseudomonadati > Pseudomonadota > Alphaproteobacteria > Hyphomicrobiales > Rhizobiaceae > Shinella > Shinella sp. 20P9.1.1. The sequence continues at coordinate 9,351 of NZ_JBYOLC010000002.1, read as the reverse complement.
TCGACGATCCGGTCATCGAGATCAACCTGACGCCGAACCGCCCTGATTGCACGAGCATTTTCGGCATTGCCCGCGACCTCGCCGCCTCCGGCCTCGGCACGCTCAAGACCCCGAAGGCCCCGTCCTTCACGGTCGAGGGCGAGACGCCGGTCAAGGTGAAGCTGGAGCTTGGCGGCGACGATCATCTGTGCCCCGGCTTTGCACTGCGCCTCGTGCGCGGCGTCAAGAACGGCCCGAGCCCGCGCTGGATGCAGCAGCGGCTTCTCGCCATCGGCCTTCGCCCGATCAACGCGCTCGTCGACATCACCAACTACATGACCTTCGACCAGGGCCGTCCGCTGCACGTCTTCGACGCCGCCAAGGTGAAGGGCAATCTCGTCGTGCGCCGTGCGGCGGAAGGCGAGAAGGTGCTGGCGCTCGACACGCGCGAATACACGCTGAACCCCGCCAACGTCGTCATCGCCGACGACAATGGCGTCGAATCCATCGGCGGCATCATGGGCGGCGAACATTCCGGCTGCGACGAGAACACCGTCGACGTGCTGATCGAATCGGCCCTCTGGGATCCGATGAACGTCGCCAAGACCGGCCGCTCGCACGGCATCATCACCGATGCGCGCTACCGCTTCGAACGCGGCGTCGATCCGGAATACATGGTGCCCGGCCTCGAGCGTGCCACCGAACTGGTGCTCGAACTCTGTGGCGGCACGCCGGCCAAGACGGATGTCGTCGGCTACAAGGGTTATGACGCCAAGATCGTCGACTTCCCCTTCGCCGAGGTGAAGCGCCTGACCGGTCTGGACGTGTCGGAAGCCGAAAGCGCCAATATCCTGACCCGCCTCGGCTTCGTCGTGACGGGTTCGGGCGAGCGCGTCTCTGTCGCGATCCCCTCCTGGCGTCCCGATGTCGACGGCAAGGCGGACCTCGTCGAAGAGGTCATGCGCATCCACGGCGTCGACAACATCCGCCCGGCGCCGCTCGAAAGCCACGGTTCGGTCAACGGCCGCATCCTGACCACGCTGCAGATCCGTTCACGCGTTGCCAAGCGGGCGCTTGCCGCGCGCGGCATGCTGGAAGCCGTCACTTGGTCCTTCATCCCGAAGGCGCATGCCGAACTGTTCGGCGGCGGCGCGCCCTCGCTCGCCCTGTCGAACCCGATCGCGGCAGACATGTCGGACATGCGCCCCTCGCTGCTGCCGGGCCTGCTCGCAGCCGCCCAGCGCAATGCCGACAAGGGTTACGGCGACGTCGCGCTGTTCGAAGTGTCCGGCACCTATGAGAACGACCGGCCCGAGGGCCAGCGCCGCGTGGCCGGCGGTATCCGCCGTGGCACGGCGTCGCTCGCCGGGTCCGGCCGCCTGTGGTCGAATGCCGCCAAGGGCGGTGGCAAGCCGGTCGATGTCTATGACGCCAAGGCCGATGCGCTCGCCGTGATCGAGGCTTGCGGCCTGCCAATGGGCAATGTGCAGATCGAGCCCGGCGCCCCGGCCTGGTATCATCCGGGCCGCTCCGGCACGATCAAGATGGGTCCGAAGATCGTTCTCGGTTACTTCGGCGAATTCCATCCGAAGGCGCTCGGCGCGCTCGACGTCTCCGGCGCGCTTGCCGGCTTCGAGATCTTCGTCGATGCCATGCCCGACCCGAAGAGGAAGGCGACCCGCACCAAGCCGGCGCTCGACCTCTCGCCCTTCCAGGCCGTCAAGCGCGACTTCGCCTTCGTCGTCGACAAGACGGTGGAAGCGGGCGCCATCGTGCGCGCCGCGACCGGCGCCGATCGCAAGCTGATCTCCGCCGTCAACGTCTTCGACGTCTTCGAGGGCGCCTCGGTCGGGGAAGGCAAGAAGTCGATCGCTATCGAGGTCGTCATCCAGCCGACCGACAAGACGCTGACGGATGAGGATTTCGAGGCGCTGACCGCCAAGATCGTCGGCAATGTCGTGAAGACGACGGGCGGCGCGCTACGCGCCTGATCAACATCAAAACGGGGCGGTAACGCCCCGTTTTTCGTTTCGTGAGGGGTGGTCGCAATTTGTGAACGCACCGTCATCGGCGGGTGGATTGCGGAATGGTTAGCGAGACCTTAATTCCCTCCTCAGGAGGGATAACGAGGTCAAAATGGAATCCATTGCCAATCTTCTGCCTGTCGCCGCCATGGGCTTCGGCATCTATCTTTTCTTCCGCTGGGTCGTCAGCGACATGAACCGCCCCGCAGGTTCGTGATCACGCATTGCCGATGAGCACGCCGGCTGCCAGCACGAGGCTGCCGCCCAGCACGACCTGCATCGCCGCGCGCCAGAACGGCGTCTCCATATAGCGGTTCTGGATGAAAGCGATCGCCCACAGTTCCACGAACACGACGAAGACGGCGATGCTCGTCGCCAGCATGAAGTTCGGAATGAGATAGGGCAGCGCGTGGCCAAGGCCGCCGAGCGCCGTCATGATGCCGGAGGCAAGGCCGCGTTTGACCGGCGAGCCGCGCCCGGAGAGTTTTCCGTCGTCATGGGCGGCTTCCGTGAACCCCATGGAGATGCCGGCGCCGACCGAGGCCGACAGGCCGACGAGGAAGGTCTGCCAGGTATCCTGCGTGGCGAAGGCCGCGGCGAAGATCGGTGCGAGCGTCGAGACCGAGCCGTCCATCAGGCCGGCAAGGCCGGGCTGCACATAGGTCAGCACGAATTGCCGCCGCGCCGTCTGGTCTTCCTCTTCCTTCACGTCCGCAGGGGTGTGCTTCTCGCCGAGCCGCCGGGCGAGCGATTCGTGCGATTTCTCCGCCAGCGCCAGATCGCCCAGCAGTTTTCGCGTCGCCGCATCCTGCGTGCGCGCCGCCGCCATCAGGTAAAAGCGGTGCGCCGCCGCCTCCATGGCTTCCGCCTGCGCACGGATACTTTCCAGCGGCATGTTGCCGATCAGCCAGTCCGGCTTGCGCTCCGGAAAATCCCGCACGAATTCGCGCCGCACCAGCGGAATGCGGTCGCCAAAGCGGGCGATGTGCCGGTCGATCAGCATCTGGCGGTGATGGCTCTCCTCCGCCGCCATCTCCTCGAAGACACGGGCGGAATTGGGATAGGCGTCGCGCAGCGCATCCGCATAGGCGAGATAGATGCGCCCGTCATCCTCTTCGGAGGTGATGGCGAGCGCCAGGATTTCCTGTTCGCTCAGCGATTCGAGGCTGCGTTTGCCGGGGCGGAGAAGGCTGGAGAACATCGTCAAACATCCAGTTTAGAATAATTCTAAATATAGCAAGCGATAGGATTTGGTCAACCTCGACAGGAGGCCGCGTGGGACGCTAGAGTGACCATCGCAAAGACTGCAAGGGATGAGACGTGACCGCCGCACTGAAGCCTCTTTCCGCAGGCCGCGACACGCTGATGGACCGTCTCGGCCGAAAACTTGCCGAACGGCTGGAAAGCCAGACCTCCGGCTACGAGCCCTACACGCCTTCAGACCCCGAGACCCTGGCGCGCACGCTGCGACCGGGCGATATCCTGCTGATCGAGGGTAACCAGAAGGTCTCGGCGGCGATCAAATACCTCACGCAATCGACCTGGTCGCACGCCGCCCTCTTCGTCGGTGACCAGGTGCCGCTGACGCTCGACCAGGCCGCCCTGCGCGCAACCGAACGGCCGCAGCTCATCGAGGTCAATCTCGGCGAAGGTTGCGTGGCCGTGCCGCTCACCAAATACCGCACCTACAACACCCGCATCTGCCGCCCCGTCGGCCTGACGCCCGACGACCGCGACATGCTGGTCTCCTTCATGGTCTCGCGGCTTGGGCTGAAATACGACCTGAAGAACATCACCGACATGCTGCGCTATTTCCTGCCCACGCCGCCCATCCCGGTGCGCTGGCGCCGCCGCATGATCGCCTTCGGCTCGGGCGATCCGACGCGAGCGATCTGCTCGACGCTGATCGCCGAAGCCTTCGAGCGCATCCGCTACCCGATCCTGCCGGACGTGACGCGCGCCCCCGGCCATGCCGCCGCCACCTCGACCTATTCGCGCGAGGAAATCCTGCACATCCGCCACCACTCGCTCTACACGCCGCGCGACTTCGACCTCTCGCCCTATTTCGAGATCGTCAAGCCGACGCTGGAATACGGCTTCGACTACAAGCGGCTGGAATGGGCGCCAAACAGAGAAGGGCCGTAAAACGGCCCCTCGCAACATCCGGCGATGAAAGCGTCGTGGCTCAGTTCTTGAGCGGCGAGATCGCAATCTCCACGCGGCGGTTCTGCGCGCGTCCCATTTCCGTCGCGTTGGAAGCGATCGGGCGCTCCAGGCCGTAGCCCATGGCCGACATGCGGCGCGGATCGACACCGCGCGAGGCGAGGTAGTTGGCGACCGAATTGGCGCGGCGGTTGGAGAGATCCATGTTGTAGCCGGCATTGCCGACCGAATCGGTATGGCCGTCGACGTCGATCAGCGTCTTTTCGAACTTGCGCAGCACGATCGCCACCGAATCGAGCGTCGGATAGAACGGCGGGATAACCTGGTCGCGGTCCGTCGCGAAGGTGACATTCGAGGGCATGTTGAGCACGATGCGGTCGCCGACGCGCGTCACCGAAACGCCGGTGCCCTGCAGCTGCGCGCGCAGCTCCGATTCCTGGTTGTCCATGTAATTGCCGATGGCGCCGCCGGCGAGCGCGCCGACACCCGCGCCGATCAGCGCGGCATTGCGGCGCTGCACGGGGTTGTTGCCGATGAGCAGGCCCGCGACCGCGCCGACACCGGCGCCGATGGCGGCTCCGCCGGCCGTGTTGGAAACCTTCTGCTCGCCCGTATACGGGTCCGTCGTCGTGCAGGCGGAAAGGTAGGTCGCGGCGAGCGCAACGAGCGCAACTTTCTTCAACATGGAATGTCCCCGGAAACGTCGATGATTCTGCTTCAACCTAGCGATTGCGGCAGGAACATGAAAGGGGGCCGTTTTCAGGCGGCTTTCCCCTCGCCTTCGCCGTTTTCGCTCGATGTGACACCCGCACTCGCCGCCACGACCAGCGCCGTGCCGAGCATCTGCAGCGGCGTCATCGGCTGGCTGAGCACGAGGAAGCCGGCCAGTGCGCCGAGCGCCGGCTCCAGGCTCATCAGAATGCCGAAGGCCGACATGGGCATGCGGCGCAGCGCAATCATCTCCAGCGCATAGGGAAAGAGCGGCACGAGAACGGCAAGGCCGAGCATCATGCCGAGCCCCTCCGGGTTCATTGCATCACCGACGCGCGGCAGGCCGAACGGGGCGGCGGCGATGGCGGCGAAGAGAAGCGACATCGAGAGGCCCTCCAGCCCCTTGAACACCGCCCCGGTCTTCTTCATGAGGATGATATAGGTGCCCCAGCCGACGCCGGCACCGCAGGCGAACATCATGCCCACGGGATCGCCGACCCAGCCCGAGCCGTCATGGGAGAGCAGTACGACGCCGATGAAGGCCGCGACCGGCCAGATCAGCCGCCAGCCCTTGCCGAGCGACCAGGTGGCGACCGCCAGCGGCCCGAGAAACTCGATGGCGACGGCAAGGCCGAGCGGAATGCGGGCGATCGCCGCGAAGAAACACAGCGTCATCGCCGCCATGGTAGCGCCGAGCAGGGCGGCACTCTTCCACTGTTCGCGGCTGTAGGAGCGCATCGGCGGGCGCACGATCAGCGCGAGGATCACTGCCGCCATGACGAGGCGCAGGAAGGTCGTCGTCGAGGGGCCGAAGGCATGGATCGCCGTCGCCGAAAAGGCCGAGCCGAACTGGATGCTCGACATCGAGCCGAAGCACAGCAGGATGCCCGTGAAGAGCCCCGCATTGCCCGAGCCCGAGAGACCGCCGCCGGCCGCCGCCTGTTGATCTGCCATAATAACTCCTCCTCTAGGGCACCCAGTCCTAGAGGAGGGTCTGCCATCAGACAAATGGATAATCGTGACGCCTTACTTCAGTAATTTTGATGCAAGATATCAGCCCGTAATACCCTTCAGCGTGTTGGCGACGTTGAGGCCGATCTGCGGCACGCCGTAGCCGCCTTCCATGCAGACGAGGACCGGCACACCGGTCGCCGCGACCACCTTGCCCATCGTGATGTAATCCGGCGAGGTCAGCTTGAAGAAGGAAATCGGATCCTCCTCGAACGTATCGACGCCGAGCGAGAGAACGATCACCTCCGCGCCGAAGGCTTCGATGCGCTTCAGCGAATCCTTCAATGCCGCCTCCCAGACGGAATAGGGCGTGCCCGGCGGCATCGGATAGTTCTGCGTGGAACCCAAGCCGGCGCCCTTGCCGGTCTCCTCGGCATAACCCAGGAAATGCGGGAAGGCCTCGGCCGGATCGCCATGCAGCGAGGCGAAATAGACGTCGTCGCGCTCGTAGAAAATGTCCTGCGTGCCGTTGCCGTGGTGGAAATCGACGTCGAGGATCGCGACCTTCTTGGCGCCCTTGTCGAGGAAGCGCTGGGCGGCGACGGCGGCATTGTTGATGAAGCAATAGCCGCCGAAACTATCGATGCCGGCATGGTGGCCGGGCGGGCGGCAGAGCGCGAAGGCGGACTTTGCGCCGCCGGCGACGATATCGGCCGCCGTCAGCGCCGTCTGCATCGAGGAGAGCGCCGCCTCCCAGGTGCCGGGCGAGATCGCCGTTTCCGAGGCGTTGCAATAGTAGCCGAGCAGGCCGTCGATCTGGGTGGGGATGCGCGGCGAGGTGCGGCGCACGGGGAAGGACGTGGCGATCGCCTCACCCTTGTAGCCGGCGGCCTGCCACTGCGTCCAGGCGGTCTGGAGGAAGGACAGGTAGCCGGCGTCATGCACCTTATGCGCGGTTTCGAGGCCGTGGCGCTCGGGCGCGGCGATGTCAGTAAAACCGGCCTCCTTGACCGCAGCTAGAATCCATTCGGCCCGGAACGGTGCCTCGAAGGGCGGCACGAGCTCACCGCCGTAAAGCTCGCTGCGAGCGTTCCTGAGCTTGTGGTCCTCGGAAAAGATAACGCGCATGAAAAGTCCCCATTGTCATTTGGACGCGACGGTAGTGCATTTTTCCGGCAAGGGAAATCTCTCCCGCGGGGTAGGTTTTCGCCCAAAATGCAAATCCGCCCCGGCCGATGGCAGGGCGGATTGCGGGACGATCCATGCTTCAGGCGAGCAGGGCCTTCCGCTGGCGGCCAAGGCCGATCTGCTTGATCAGCATTATATCGGCAACCGCGACGGCGGCGACGGCGATGAGGCCCATGCCGACGGCCGTCAGGCTGCCATGGCCGAGAACGAGCACGGCCACACTGCCAAGCACCCAAAGCGCATCGCCGATCATGACGAAGCGCACGGCGGCGGGCGATGGCTGCTCCTGCCGGCCGACGGCGAGGTGAAAACCGCCCCAGAAGACGAAGAACACGGCGAAGGCCAAGAGAATGCCGGGTGTAACGAGCGGACCGACGAGGCCGCTGAGCGGGCCGGAAAAGGCGAAGAGCAGGCTGGCGGTGGCGAGCGAGAAGACGCCGTCGAACAGCATGATGGACTTCAAGAGATTGCGGTTGAGGGTGGCGAACATGATGGGCTCCTTTCGTTTCGATGCGCCGATCCTGCCGGTCGCCGTGCGGCAAACCAATTACGTCAGAGGTAATGGAAATCATGTCCCGCCTCGTGTTGAGTATGCGGGCAATCAGCGGAGGCTAGGATGGAATTCGGCGAACACCTGAAGGAATGGCGCAGCCACCGGCGCATGAGCCAGCTGGAACTGGCGAGCGAGGCCGGCATTTCCTCGCGCCACCTCTCCTTCCTCGAAACCGGCCGCTCGCGCCCTTCGGAAGGCATGATCCTGCGGCTCTCCGCCGTGCTCGACATTCCCGCGCGCGATCAGGGCCTGCTGTTTTCCGCCGCCGGCTTTCGCCCGCGCTTCGGCACGGCGCCGGCCAAAAGCCTCGCCGCCGTGCCGCCCGCCGTCGCCGAGGCGATCGGCCTCATCCTCGGTCGGCACGATCCCTATCCGGGCGTCGTCTTCGATCATGAATACAATGTGCTGACGGCCAACCAGGCCTTTCTCGGCCTTGCCGGCATGGCGGGCATCGCCGTCTCGCCCGGCGACAATTTCCTCGATGCCTATCTTGGCCCGACACCGCTGCGCTCCATCGTCGTCAACTGGGCGCAATCGGCCGCCGATCTCGTGCACCGCATCCGCGCGGAGGCCTGGCTGCAGGGGCCGCGCAGCCCGCTCCTCAAGCGCATCGAGCGGCTCGCCGCCGCGGACGACATCAAGGCGGCGCTCGAAACCTTCCCGGAGGGCGACCGCCTGCCGATCCTGCCCATCGAGATGAAGATCGGCACGAAGCGCTTCAACTGGATCACCACGCTGACCTCCTTCGGCTCGGCGCAGGATGCGCTGGTGCAGGGCGTGCTGATCGAGAGCTTCTTCCCCGCCGATGCCGAGACGCGGGCACATTTCGAGGGCGCGTAAAGGCGTCCAAACAGACTGGGGATGCCGCCGCCTCCACCCTGTCCTGCGGCGCCAAACGCACTACATTCGCGCCATGAGCTTCTTTTCCGAGACTGATTCGCCGACCAACCTCACCGAATATTCGGTGTCGGACCTGTCCGGCTCCATCAAGCGCACCATCGAGCAGGCGTTCGATCAGGTGCGGGTGCGCGGCGAGATTTCCGGCTATCGTGGCCAGCATTCCTCGGGACATGCCTATTTCTCGCTGAAGGACGACAAGGCACGCATCGACGCCGTCATCTGGAAGGGCAGCTTTTCGCGCCTGCGCTTCAAGCCGGAAGAGGGCATGGAGGTGATCGCCACCGGCAAGATCACCACCTTCCCCGGCTCGTCGAAATACCAGATCGTCATCGAGGCGCTGGAGCCCGCCGGCGCCGGCGCGCTGATGGCGCTCCTCGAAGAGCGCCGCCGCAAGCTTGCCGCCGAAGGCCTGTTCGATACCGAACGCAAGAAGCCGCTGCCCTTCCTGCCGAAGGTCATCGGCGTCATCACGTCGCCCACCGGTGCCGTCATCCGCGACATTCTCCACCGCATCGCCGATCGTTTTCCGGTCCATGTCGTCGTCTGGCCCGTCAAGGTGCAGGGCGAAGGTTCGGGACAGGAGGTGGCGGCCGCCATCGAGGGCTTCAACACGCTCGATCCGCTCGGGCCGATCCGCATCCCGGATGTGCTGATCGTCGCGCGCGGCGGCGGTAGTCTGGAAGACCTCTGGAGCTTCAACGACGAGATCGTCGTGCGCGCCGCCGCCGCCTCGAAAATCCCGCTGATCTCGGCCGTCGGCCACGAGACCGACTGGACGCTGATCGACCACGCCGCCGACCGCCGCGCGCCGACACCGACGGGAGCCGCCGAAATGGCCGTGCCCGTGAAGGCCGATCTCGACGCCGAAGTCGCCTCGCTTGC